>JBDSBU010000155.1:0-24462 GCA_039921445.1 Marmoricola sp.
GTGAACTCCCCCCGAGCCGTCCGGTCCTGACCGTACGTACCGTCACTCCCGAGCAGCACCGGTCCTTTCTTGCGTCGGTGACCGCGCGCGAGGGGGGATCGGCGAGCTTCCTGCAGACGCCGGGATGGGCCGCGGTGAAGCCGGAGTGGCGCGCCGAGTCCATCGGCTGGGAAGTGCGAGGAGAGCTGGTCGGGGTCGCGCTGGTGCTCTACCGCCAGCTGCCCAAGGTCAAGCGCTACCTGGCCTACCTGCCCGAGGGCCCGGTGATCGACTGGGACAGCGAGGACCTCGCCGCGTGGCTGGAGCCGATGGCCGCCCACCTGCGCGGGCAAGGAGCGTTCGGCATCCGGATCGGACCGCCTGTGGTGACCAGCCGCTGGAGCGCCGCCCAGGTCAAGGACGGAATCGCCGACGACGCCGTGTCCTCACTGACCGCCATCGCGCCCAAGGAGCGCAACCAGACCGGGGCGCGGGTGGTCTCCCAGCTGCGGGAGCTCGGTTGGACCTCGCAGGCGGTGGCCGGCGGTTTCGCTGCCGGGCAGCCCCAGTTCAACTTCGTGATCCCCCTGGTCGACGCCGACGGTGCGCCCCGCACAGAGGAGGACCTGCTCGCGGGCATGAACCAGCAGTGGCGGCGCAACATCAAGAAGGCCGCCAAGCTGGGCGTGGAGGTGACTCGGAGCAGCTCGGTGACCGAGGACCTCAAGGCCTTCCACGACCTCTACGTGCACACCGCCGAGCGCGACCACTTCACTCCACGCCCGTTGAGCTACTTCGCCACCATGTTCGAGGCGCTCGGCGCCGATGACCCCGACCGGATCCGGCTCTACCTCGCCCGACACGAGGGCGACCTGGTCGCGAGCACGATCTGGATCCGCGTCGGCGCGCACAGCTGGTACTCCTACGGCGCCTCGTCCTCCTCCAAGCGCGAGGTCCAGGGCTCCAACGCCGTCCAGTGGCAGATGATCCGCGACTCCCTCGAGGCCGGCGCCCACGTCTACGACCTTCGCGGCATCACCGACACCCTCGACTCCGAGGACTCCCACGTCGGCCTGATCCGCTTCAAGGTCGGCACCGGCGGCGAGGCGCTGGAGTACGCCGGGGAGTGGGACCTGCCGTTGAACCGGGCCATCTACAAGGCCTTCGACCTCTACATGAAGCGCCGCGGCTGATGGGCCTGGTCCTTCACGTCGACGGTGACCGCTGGCGAGCACACCTGCGTGACCTGCACACGCGGCAGCCCGGACTCGTCCCGGTCTGCAAGGGCAACGGCTACGGCTTCGGCCTGGCCCGGCTCGCGCGGAAGTCGGCGTGGCTGGGGGTCGACACCCTGGCCGTGGGCGTCTACGAGGAGATCGAGCAGGTCAGCAGCCGCTTCGACGGCTCGATCCTGGTGATGACCCCGTGGCGTCCCTTCAACCCGCCGCCGCAGGACCCGCGCGTGATCCACACCGTCGGCCGGCTCGAGGACCTCACCGCGCTGGTCGCGCACGGCCGGGAGTCGGGGGTGCGCCCCCGGATCGTCCTGGAGCGGCTGACCTCGATGCTGCGCCACGGCTTCACCGCTCGCGGCCTGCGCGCGGCCGCCGAGATCGTCGCGGACGGTGGCGTCGAGCTCGAGGGGGTCGCGCTGCACCTGCCGCTGGCTCCGCCATCGGCCGGCTCCGCGAACGTGGCCGAGGTGGAACGCCTGATGACCGACGTGGTCGCCGCCGGGCTCACCGGACCTGCGCCGATCTGGGTCTCCCACCTGAGCGAGGCAGAGCTCGACCTGCTCGGAGCCCGCTTCCCGGACTTCGCCTTCCGCCCGCGGATCGGCACCGGTCTGTGGCTCGGAGATCGCGAGGCCCTCTCGGTGCGCGCCACCGTCTTGGACTCACACCCCGTCGAGCGCGGCGACGTCTTCGGCTACCGCGGCCGTTCGGCAGCCCGCTCCGGCACGATCCTGATCGTCTCCGGTGGCACCGCCCACGGCATCGGGCTCGAGGCGCCGACGGGCGAGGGCAGCCTGCGCTCGCGTGCCGCCTCGGTGGCCCGGGGTGGGCTCGATGCAGCCGGATTGGTCCGTTCGCCGTTCACCATCTCCGGCAAGCAGCGTCTCTTCGCCGAGCCGCCGCACATGCAGGCCTCGATGCTGTTCGTGCCCTCGGGGGCCTCAGTGCCCGAGGTCGGCGACGAGGTCCCGGTCAGGGTCCGCTTCACCGCGACCGACTTCGACCGTGTCGAGATCTCCTAGGTCCGGATCTCCCTCGACGAGGTCGGACTGGGGGCGGAGGAGGTCGCGAACCACGATCGCAACGAGGTAGAGCTCGGCGACCACGCGGACCACGATCGCGACGTCGTACAACGGGGCGGTGCCACCAGTGGAGCCCTCGAGCCAGCCGCCGAGGTAGAGCCAGACCGCGCCGAAGTAGAACAGCTCCCCTGCCTGCCAGATCAACAGGTCACGCCAGCGCGGCCGCGCGAGGACCGCGAGCGGGAGCAGCCAGAGCACGTACTGGGGCGAGTAGACCTTGTTGACCAGCAGGAAGCCGGCCACGATCAGGAACCCGAGCTGGGCCAGCCGCGGCGTGCGTGGCGCCACCAGGCCCAGCACTGCGATCGCGAGACAGGTCGCGCCGAACAGCACCCACGACCAGGCGTTGATCCCGCTGGGCGAGAGCGTCACTCCGGCGTGGGAGAGCACCAGCCACAGCGAGCCGAGGTCGGCACCACGCTCGGAGTTGAACGTCCAGAACACCTTCCACTGGTCCCAGCCGGTGACCCACGCCGGGAGGTTGGCCAGGGTCCAGGCCAACACCGCGCCGATGGTCGCCAGTGCGAACTGCCGGAGCCGGCGGCGACGCCAGGCGACCACCAGCACCGCACCGAGAAGGAACAGCGGGTAGAGCTTGGTGGCTGCACCGAGCCCGATCAGCACCCCAGTGAGCAGCGGCCGGTCCCGCGACCACGCCCACAACGCACCGGCCACCAGCGCCACCGCCATCAGGTCCCAGTTGATCAGCCCGGTCAGCAGCAGGCACGGCGAGAGCACGAACGGCAGCGCGTCCCAGGGCCGTCCACGATGGGTGCCGGCAAGCAGCCAGGTGCTGGCCAGCAAGAAGAGGAACAGCAGCAGGGCGGTGAGCAGGAAGTAGGTGTTCACCTCTCCCGAGATTCCGGCCATCCCCGGGAGTCCCCAGATGCCGCCGGCATCGGTGTGCGCGCGCACCGACAGCGACGGGCCGGAGGGGATCAGCAAGGTGAGCTTGGCCGCGAACCAGGCGAGGTAGGTGATTCCGACGGGATACTCCATCACCTCGTAGCGACCGAAGCTGTCGGAGTAGGGCCACAGTCCCTCAGCCAGGCCACGGCCGGTGTAGAGGTAGGGCACGTCGGAGTAGCACATCTTGGCGTAGCGGGCCGCGTCCCCGCTCCAGTCGGTCTGCATGCACGGCACCCGGTGCACGATGCTCAGCACGAAGACCCCCGTGACCAGCGCCATCAGCACCCGCACCGGCGTCCACCACCGGTGCGGCAGCCCGTGCCGCCCCCGAGGCCCGCCGACCACCTCGCTGAGCCCGCGGGCGACGGGATCGGTCAGGGTCGGCGAGACATGCCTCACGGGTTACAGGTGGGGTCCGAAGGTGCGCAGGTGGACGGCGGCGGCTTGGGCGGCGACGGGTTCGAGGTCGAGGGCGGGGGGTTGGTCGGCGTCGGGGCCGTCGGCGACGGAGCCACCGTGCTGGGGGGCGCCTGCGTGGGCTTGGGCGTCTTGGTCTTCTTCGGCGGCGGCGGCGCCTGAGTGGGCGCGGGCGGCGGCGTGTACGGCGCGTGGCCCTCCACCGGAGCGTTCCCGTCGACGTACGCCGGCGGCGGGAAGCTTTCCACGTCGACGCCGTCCATGATCCCGGTCATCACCGCACGCCAGGTGTAGGTCGGAAAATTGGCGCCGAAGTAGCTGGGCAGGAAGCCCTGAAGCGCCTCGCTGCCCTTGCCGCGCGCATACATCACCGCAGTGGCGACCTGCGGGGTGTAGCCGACGAACCACGAGGACGACACGTCGCCCTTGGCGTTGGTCGCGGTGCCGGTCTTGCCGGCGGCCGGACGGCCCAGCGCCTGGGCGTTGCGGCCGGTCCCGTTGGCCACCACCTGCTGCAGCGCGTAGCTGACGTCACTGGAGAGGTCCTCGCTCAAGACACGGTTGGTCTTGCGCGGGGCCTTGTAGACCACCTTGTTGTCACTCGCCCGGGTCACCTTCTTGACCGTGAACCAGTCGTGGTGAACACCACCGTTGGCGATCGTGGCGTAGGCGTTCGCCATGTTGATCGGGCTCAACGTCGCAGACCCCAGCGCGATGCCGGAGTTGGGCTCCAGACCCGCGGTGTCCTTGGGGATCCCCAGCTCGACGGCCATGTCCAGGATCTTCTGGGGACCGTCCGGCATCGAGGCGGTCAGGTCGGCGTACGCCGTGTTCACCGACTGTTCGGTGGCCTTGATCAGGTCGATCTTCGCGCCGTAGTCGTTGCCGGTGCCCGGGCCCTCGTTCACCACGTCGCTGCCGTCGGGGTAGGTGTAGGGCGACTCACCGGAGAAGGTGTCCTTGAGGGCGAAGCCGTCCTTGAGGGCAGCCGCGAGGGCGAACGGCTTGAAGGCCGAGCCGGGTGAGTTGCCGAGCCGGGCCCAGTTCAGCTGGCTGTCGAGGTAGCTCTGCCCGGCGTAGAAGCCGATCAGGGCACCGGTGGAGGTGTCGACCGAGGCGGTGGCGACGTGCAGCCCCTTGAGACCCTGCGGCCGTTCCTTGAGCACGCCGGCCTCGGAGGCCTCCATCGCCTTCTTGGTGAAGGTGGTCTCCACGCGCAGGCCACCGGTGTCGATGTCGGCGTCGTCGAAGCCGAGCTTCTTCAGCTCGGCCTTGACCATGGTCAGCATGAAGCCGCGCTGGCCGCCGTACATGTCGGAGGTCTTCGGCTTGCGGAGCTTGGGCAGCTTGTCGTAGTGCTTCTGCGCCTCGGAGGAATCAAGGTTGCCCATCGAGACCATGCCCTTGAGCACGTAGTTGTAGCGCGTGATCAGGGCCTGCTTGCCAGGGCCGTCCTTGTCAGGGGTCAGGTAGTTCGGCGAGTTCAGGATCGCGGCGAGCACCGCCGACTCCGGCACCGAGAGCTTCTTGGCCGGCTCGTTGAAGTAGGCCCGCGCGGCAGCCTGGACGCCATAGGCCCCGCGGCCGAAGTAGATGGTGTTCAAGTAGCCCTCGAGGATGGCCTGCTTGGACTGCTGCTGCTGCACCTTCAAGGACAAGAAGGCTTCCTTGACCTTGCGCGAGAGGGTCCGCTCCTGGCTGAGGTAGAGGATCTTGACGTACTGCTGGGTGATCGTGGAGGCGCCCTGCGTGGAGTTGCCCTTGGCGTTGGAGAACGCAGCGCGCAGGATGCCCTTCGGGTCGATCCCCTTGTTGGTGTAGAAGGAGCGGTCCTCGGCTGCGATCACGGCGTCCTGCATCGACTGGGACATGTCGGCCAGCGGAATCGACTCGCGGTTCTGCTCAGCGAACTGTCCGATCTTGGCCTTGCCGCCGGCGTAGTAGACGTAGGACGTCTGCGCCTCGAAGGCCTTGTTGGCGTCGGGGATCGTGGTGCGCTGGTAGGCGAAGAAGAAGACGCCGCTCAGTACGAGTGCGCCGACCAGCGCGAGGATCAGCAGCCAGCGAAAGACCCGGCGTACGCGACCGCCCCGCTTGGTGCCCTTCGAGCCCTTGCGGCTGGTGGCGGAGCTGGTCTTGTCGCTGCGGGCGGGACCCGAGGAGGACCGCTTTCCAGAGGAAGAACTCGGGTTGGGGCTCAATGCACACTCTTTCCGCCGTGGGGTTCTCGCCGGGCAACTGGTGCCGGTCCGCACACAAAGGGTACGGGTTTGTCCGGTGCTGCCGTCCCCTACCCGTCTGTTGGTCGGAGCCGTCCGCGATGGCCTCCCGCCAGCACGTCGGTTTTGGTCTCGATATATCGGTGCGATAGATTGCCTTGATAGCCCGGCACCGTCGGGAGCGTGCAGATCACGAGGAGGGCAGCAATGACGAGCAAGAGCGCGACCCTCGAGCTTGCAGTCCTCGGGCTGCTGCACGACTCACCACTGCACGGATATGAGCTGCGCAAGCGGCTCAACCTGCTGCTGGGCTGGACCCGACTGCTCTCCTACGGCTCGCTCTACCCGGCCCTGAAGAGGATGCTGCGCTCCGGTCTGGTCACCGAGGTCGCCACCGTCTCCCCCGGGGTCTCCCGGCGGCAGCGGATCGTCTACCAGATCACCCCCGCGGGTGCGGAGTTCTTCGGCCGCGAGATCACCGACGTCGGCCCGTCCGCTTGGGAGGACGAGGACTTCAACATGCGGTTCGCGTTCTTCTCCCGCACCGAGTCCGACGTACGGCTGCGGATCCTGGAGGGTCGTCGGAGCCGACTGCAGGAGCGCCTTGACCGGGCTCGCACCAGCCGCGGCCCCGCCGGCGCGGACCGCTACGTCACCGAGCTCCAGCGGCACTCCGTGGAGTCCGTGGAGCGTGAGGTGCGCTGGCTCACCGACCTGATCGCCTCCGAGCGCTCGGTCGCCGATCGTCCGGGCATCTCGCCCGGGACAAGCAACATCAATCCAACCAACCAACCAGAGCAGCTGCGCGCAGAGCAGCAGGACGTCAAGTGAGGAGAACCCCATGGGATCGGTTCGTGTAGCAATCGTGGGTGTTGGCAACTGCGCCAGCTCCCTGGTTCAGGGCGTGGAGTACTACAAGGACGCGGACCCGTCCGGGGCTGTCCCCGGGCTGATGCACGTCGCCTTCGGCGAGTACCACGTCTCGGATGTCGAGTTCGTCGCCGCCTTCGATGTTGACGCCAAGAAGGTCGGCTTCGACCTCTCCGATGCCATCAACAACTCCGAGAACAACACCATCCGGATCGCCGACGTGCCTCCGACCGGTGTCAACGTCCTGCGTGGTCCCACGCTCGACGGTCTCGGCAAGTACTACCGCGAGACCATCGAGGAGTCCGAGGCCGAGCCGGTCGACGTCGTCGCGACGCTCAAGGACGCCAAGGTCGACGTACTCGTCTCCTACCTGCCCGTGGGCTCCGAGGCGGCCGACAAGTACTACGCCCAGTGCGCGATCGACGCGAACGTCGCGTTCGTCAACGCCCTGCCCGTCTTCATCGCCTCCGACCCCGAGTGGGCCAAGAAGTTCGAGGACGCCGGCGTCCCGATCATCGGTGACGAAATCAAGTCCCAGGTCGGTGCCACCATCACCCACCGGGTGATGGCCAAGCTGTTCGAGGACCGCGGCGTGGTGCTCGACCGCACCTTCCAGCTCAACGTCGGCGGCAACATGGACTTCAAGAACATGCTCGAGCGTGAGCGCCTGGAGTCCAAGAAGATCTCCAAGACCCAAGCCGTCACCTCGAACCTCAAGCACGACCTCGGTGCCCGCAACGTGCACATCGGCCCCTCGGACTACGTCCAGTGGCTCGACGACCGCAAGTGGGCCTACGTCCGCCTCGAGGGTCGCGCGTTCGGTGATGTCCCCCTCAACCTGGAGTACAAGCTCGAGGTCTGGGACTCCCCCAACTCCGCCGGCATCATCATCGACGCGATCCGGGCGGCCAAGATCGCCAAGGACCGCGGCCACGGTGGCCCGATCCTCTCGGCGTCGTCGTACCTGATGAAGAGCCCGCCGGTGCAGCGCCCCGACGACGAGGGTCGCGCCGCTGTCGAGGCCTTCATCCGCGGCGAGGAAGACCGCTGACCGCTCGATCTCGAACAGCCTGACGACGCGGCCGCGGACCTCTGGGTTCGTGGCCGCGTTGTCCGTTCCCACCCGTTGTGACCCCCCAGGAGTGTCTGTCCGGGTCATCGACAAGGCACTGGGTGGTTCCTAGGGTGGGCCCATGAGCGAAGGCACCCCTCCCCCGCCACCCCCCGAGAACCCGTATGGCGGCACCGGCCAGACGCCCCCACCTCCACCTCCACCTCCGCCCGGCCAGCCCCCGGCGTACCCGCCAGCCGGCCAGCCCGGGGGGTACGGCGCTCCGCCACCCTCGGGTGTCCCGCTGGGCGGATCCGGCGCCTACAACGCCCCGGACGCGATCTCCTACGGCTGGAAGAAGTTCAAGGCCAACCCGACTCCGATGGTGCTCGGTGCGCTGATCCTGCTGGGCGTGGTGATCGCGGTCTCGCTGGTGGCCAGTGGGATCGCATCGGCGCTGTTCGTCTCCGACCCGAGCGCGGTGATGGACCCCGAGACCGGCCGGATCACCGTCTCCGGGGGCGGTGGCTTCTTCGCCGGGATCCTGGTGAACATGGTGGTCTCGCTCTTCGTGGGCCTGCTCGGTCAGATCCTGGTCGCCGCGCTGATCAAGGGCGCGCTCGACACCGTCGACGGCAAGGCCGTCTCGCTCGGGGGCATGTTCGAGGGCTGGGACAAGGGCGCGGTCCTGGTGGCCGCGCTCATCGTCGCGGTGGCCACCGCCATCGGCACACTGCTGTGCTACCTGCCGGGTCTGGTGGTCGGCTTCCTCACCTCCTACACGATGTTCTTCGTCGTGGACAAGAAGATGGCCCCGGTCGAGGCGATCAAGGCGAGCGTCTCGTTCGTCACCGGCAACCTGGGGGCGACCCTGCTCTACTACGTCCTCGGTGCCCTGGTCGTGATCGCTGGCGCGATCGCCTGCGGCGTCGGACTGCTCGTCGCCCTTCCCGTGGCGATCATCGGCGCGGCGTACACCTTCCGGATGCTGCACAACGAGCAGGTCACCCCCGCTGTCTGACCTGTACTGCGCCGTCACGCTGATCGTGGCCCAGGACGTTGCGGCCGTTGCGGCCGTTGCGGCCGTGGCGAACGAGCGGTTGGCCGGGCGCCGGATCGCGGCGATCTGGTGCAGCGACGAGGCCAGTGCCGTGCGGGCCGCAGAGACCGTCGCGGCCCGCACCGGGGGCCAGGTCACCTCTCGCGTCGGCCTGCGCCAGGCGGACGCCGGGCCACCGACCGAGAGCGAGGAGCAGGTGCTCGAGCGGCACCGCGAGGTCTTCGAGGAGATCGCCGACCAGTACCGCGGCGAGACCGTGCTCGTCGTCGGTCACGCGACGGCCCTGCGGGTCGTCGTACCCTCCTTGGTGGGGGTGTCGGCCACGGCTGGGGATTTCGTCGTCGAGCTGCGGGGCGACGCCGACGGCTGGACCCTGGCCCCCTGACCCCCCGAAACCGCCGAGACGTCGCAAATGAAATCTGTCGCGGCTCCTCCGCAGGGTCGCCAGGCATTTCACTTGCGACGCCTCGGTGGGGTCTCGCGGGATCCCATGCCCGTCAGGCATTTCATTTGTGACGCCTCGGCGTGGGGTCAGCGCTCGGCGTCGACCTTGATCTTGTTCAAGGTGTGGTTCATGCCCTTCTCGAGCTCGATCGCAAAGTCGTCGACGCCGCCGAGCACGGCCTTGGTCACCTTCACCGAGATGTCCGAGATCCCGTGCGGAGCCTCGCGGCGCTGCACCACCGTGGTGCCGCCGTCGGCGGTCGGGCTGAGCGTGAAGGACCAGACGGTCCAGTTGTCCTTGACCCGGAAGGCCAGCTTCTTCTCAGCCACGAACTCGGTGACCATCGACTGTGTGGGCCACACCAACAGGCCTCGACGGTTGATGTTGACCATCTTGTTGCCCTCGGCCACTGCGCCTCCGCGCACGAAGACCTTGCTGACCTGCGGGCTCCAGCGCGGCATGTTGGACAGGTCGGAGATCAGTGCCCAGACCTTCGCGGGCGGGGCGGCGATCTCGATCGTGGCCTCGATGGGAGCGACGTCGGTCAGCGGCATGGGTTCTCCTGGGGAAGTGGGGGGTCAGCGGGGGCCGTGCGTGTGCAACATCAGGATAGGTCGTGCGATTCCGGCATTCCGACTGTCTCGGATCGCGGCCAGCGCCTTGCCCGTGTAGACCGGCTCGAGCGTCATCCCGAGCGCAGCAGCATCCGTCACGGCCAGTCGGGAGGCCGGCGTCGGATCGCCGTACGTCGAACCCAGCCAGTCGTCTCGCATGCTCAGCTGACCCGGCTCGACGGGCGCAAGGTCGAGCTCCGCGCCGCGCTCGCGCAGGAGATCCGCGGTCCGGTTCGCCAGCCGTGCGATGACCGGGGCATCGAGGGCGAAGGCGTCGTTGACCACCACACCGAAGACCCGGGTCCTCAGGCCGGCCAGTCGCAGCCCGAGGGCGAGACCGGCCGCCGTACCGCCTGACCCGACAGCCGTGACCAACGTCGCCGGTTCGGGCAGCTCGCCTGCGCGCACCTGCGCGGCAATCTCGAGAGCCACCTCGACGTACGCCATCGCCCCGAAGGGGTTGGACCCCCCGGCCGGGAGGTACCACGGGAGTCGGCGGTCACGCAGCGCCGCCCGCGCGATCAGGCCGGGAGCAGCCAACCGCAGCCGGTTCGGAGTGCGGTAGCGGTGCAGCTCGGCTCCCGACGCCTCGAGCCGGGCGAGCTGATCGCGCACATGGTCATCGACCGGCTGGTCGACCAGCCCCAACATCGTCCGCAACCCGTGCTCGCGGCCGTAGAGCGCCGCCGCCAGACCCCAGTGGGTGCCGATCCCGCCGACGGTGAACAACGTGCGGACCCCCCGCCGCTGCGCCTCGGGCAGGATCCACTCCAGCTTGCGCACCTTGTTGCCGCCCCAGGGGCCGTTGCCGAACTGGCCCTCGTCCTTGAGCCAGACCTCGCCCCCCTCCCCGGCCAGGGCAGGGTCGAGCAGGCTCACTGGGGTCGGTCCGGTGCCGAGGGGCAGGTGGGCCAGGTCGAGGCCGGGAAGGCGTTCGTGCAGCAGGCTCATGCAGGCATTCTGGAGCACTCCCGGCGCACATCCCCCGCCGAGGCGTCAGGCCCGCTGGGTGGCCCACTCCAGCAGGGCTACTCGGGCTGCCTGCTCGCTCATCGGTCCGTGGTCGAGGCGCAGCTCGAGGAGATGGCGGTAGGCCGCACCGACCTCGGGGCCGGGAGCGATTCCGAGGATCTCCATGATCTGGCTGCCGTCGAGGTCGGGCCGGATCGAGGCCATCTCCTCGGCCTCGGAGAGCCGCTCGATCCGGGCCTCGAGCTCGTCATAGGTACGCCGCAACCGGTCGGCCTTGCGCTGGTTGCGCGTGGTGCAGTCTGCCCGGGTGAGGACGTGCAGCCGGGCCAGGTCGTCACCGGCGTCGCGCACGTAGCGGCGTACGGCCGAGTCGGTCCACTCCCCCGAGCCGTAGCCGTGGAAGCGCAGGTGCAGCTCGACCAGGTGGCAGACCGCGTCGATCTGGTCGTTGGAGAACCGCAACGCCTGCATCCGCTTGCGAGTGATCTTGGCGCCGACCACGTCGTGATGGTGGAAGGTGACGACACCGTTCTCGGCGAAGCGGCGGGTCTTCGGCTTGCCCACGTCGTGCATCAGGGCAGCGAACCGAGCAATGAAATCAGGCCCTCCGAGGCGATCCTCGAGGTCCATCGACTGCTCGAGCACGATCAAGGTGTGCTCGTAGACGTCCTTGTGCCGATGGTGCTCGTCGCGCTCGAGTGCGAGGGCAGGCAGCTCGGGCAGCACGTGCTGGGCCAGCCCGGTCTCGACGAGCAGCCGCAGCCCACGCACCGGGTCCGGCGACATCACCAGCTTGACCAGCTCGTCGCGGACCCGCTCGGCCGAGACGATGTTGATCCGCTCGGCCATCGCCGTCATCGCCTGCACCACCTCGGGCGCCACCGTGAAGCCGAGCTGTGCTGAGAACCGCGCGGCGCGCATCATCCGCAGCGGGTCGTCGGAGAACGAGTCCTCCGGGCGGCCGGGCGTGCGCAGCACCCGGTGGGCCAGGTCGACGATGCCGCCGTAGGGGTCCTCGAGCTGCTTGGCCGGCAGGGTGAGCGCCATCGCGTTGACGGTGAAGTCGCGTCGCGACAGGTCACCGGGCAGCGAGTCGCCGTACTGCACGGCCGGCTTGCGGCTCTGCGAGTCGTAGTTCTCGGAGCGGTACGTCGTGATCTCGACCTGCCACTCCCCTTGCCGGCAGCCGATCGTGCCGAATTCCCTGCCGATGTCCCAGACCGCGTCGGCCCACCCCCGGAGAAGGTGCTCGGTGACCTCGGGGCGTGCCGAGGTGGTGAAGTCGAGGTCGTTGTGCAGCCGGGAGAGCATCGCGTCACGCACCGGCCCGCCGACCAACGCCAGCTCCTCACCGGCAGCGGCGAACCGGGCTCCGAGCTCGTCGGTCACCGCCGAGATCCGGGCCAGCTCGGCGACCACGCGCGCCTGGACGTCGGCGATCAGCAGGGGCTCCTCGGACACGGGAGACCACTCTAATCGGGCCGGGACCGCTGGGCCTCATCGGCTGGACGGAGGTCTCGCGCGGCGAGGGCACCCCGGCCGGAGGCCGGTCCCTCGATAGCATCGCCAGCGTGACCCCCGCCCGTCCGAGGACCCGTGCGCTGGCGCGCGCGGTCGCCGGACTCGCGTTGCTCGGCGGCAGTCTGCTGCCAGGGGCCGCCGTCGCAGCTGGCCCGCGCACCGCCGAATCCCAGCAGCAGGCCACGCCGCTGAGGGTCGCGTTGACCTCGATGACGCCGGGAGCGGTCCCCCGCAAGGGCGTGATCACGCTGACCGGGCGGGTCACCAACGTCAGCGAGGACGAGTGGCGTGGCGTCAACGTCGCTCCGTTCGTCGCCTCCAGCCCGATCACCACCCGCGACGGTCTCGCCGAGGCCGTGGCGACGGCCGAGGACGTCTACGTCGGCGACCGAGTGATCGACGCTCGTTACAACACCGCGCTCGGCGACCTCGCGCCGGGGAAGACTGCGTCGTTCCGGCTCCGCCTGCCCGTGACCGCGTTGGGGGCCACTCCCGCGCCCGGCGTCTACTGGATCGGGGTGCACGCCCTCGGGACCTCCCCGGACGGGCGCGACGACGCCGCCGACGGCCGCGCGCGGACCTTCATCCCGCTGCTCGACCCCTCGATGGCCCGTCGGTCCTCGGTTCCGGTCTCGATGGTGCTGCAGCTGCGCGAGCGCGTACGCCGGGACCCCGCCGGACGCCTCAACGGACCGGGGCGATGGGTCGCTCTGACCAGCAGCGATGGCCGGCTCAGCCGGCTCGCCGACTTTGCGGCCTCCGCCGGCTCCAACCCGCTGACCTGGGTGCTGGATCCCGCGGTGCTCGACGCCCTCGGTGACTTCGCGGGTGGCAACCGCTCGCTCTCGCTCGGCTCCTCGGACTCGTCGAGCTCGCCCGCGGCCAGTCCGTCGCCCCCCGAGAGTGCCAGCCCCTCTCCCACCCCGTCGGCTCCCGCCGGGGTCGGGGCCCCCGAGGAGGGCCAACGCGACCGTGCCCGAGTGGTCCTGGAGGGCTTGGTCTCCTCCGCCCGCGCGAACACCCTGCTGGCGACGGGGTACGCCGATCCGGACGTCGCCGCGTTGGCCCGGCGCCAGCCGGACCTGATCGCCCGTGCCAACAAGCTCGCCGCGCGCCGGCTCCAAGCGCGTGACCTCCTTGGTTCTCCCACCGTGGCCTCTCCGGACGGAGCCTTCGACGCCGACCTGCTCGCACAGCTCTCCACGGACTCGCTGCTCCTGCTCAGCGACCGAGGCGATCTCGAGGACCCCGTCTCGGCGCGCGTTCCCACCGGTCAGGGCGTGCTGTTCACCGACGCCAGGGCATCTGCGGGAGGTCCCGCTCCAGCCGCCGCCCTGAACCCACTGGCGCTGCGGCAGCGGATCCTGAGCGAGGCTGCACTGGAGATCCTCTCCCCCTCCGGTCCGGCCACCTCCGGATCGACCACTGGATCGACTGGCGGATCGACTACTGGATCAGCGCAACCCCGTCCCCTGGTGGTGAGCCTGCCCGCCGGGTGGGACCCCGGCCGCGACTGGCGCGGCGCCGACTTCTTCAGCACTCTCGCCGAGACCGGTTGGGTGCGCCTCGCACCAGTCCCGCGAGGTGCGAGCACCACCTACACCAAGGGTCTGGGCTACGGCCCCGACCAGCGTCAGGAGGAGGTGGGGGACGCCAATGTGGCTGCCACGCGCACCCTGGTCCGGACCGGTGCCGTGCTCGGGGACCTGCTCGACACCACCAACAACGTCGACGAGGTGCTCACCGGAGCCGCCTTGGCGGCCTCCTCCTACAGCGCCCGGGTCCGGTCCCGAAGGGTGGTCGAGCAGACGCAGGCCCTCGACAGCACGATCCGAGCCCAGATGAGTCGGGTGAGCGTCACCGGGACCGACTTCGTCACCCTCTCCGGGGAGTCGGGGTCGCTGACGGTCACCCTGGTCAACCAGATGAAGCAGCCGATCACGGTGGCGCTGCGCGTGGAGACCTCCAGCCCCGAGGTGCACGTGCAGACCCCGGCCCCCGTCAGCATGCAGCCCGGGCAGCGCACGACTCGGCGTCTCGAGGTCACCAGCACCGGTCCCGCGGTCCACGAGATCAGGGTCTACCCGGTGACCGACAAGGGCGACGACGTCGGCGGCGTCTTCGTCTTCAGCTTGCGGATCAGTCAGGTGGGCCAGCTGATCTGGTACATCCTGGGTGCCGGCGGCACCCTGCTCGTCGTACTCATCGTGCGTCGGATCGTGCTGCGCATCCGCAACCACCGTTGGCGGGAGGCCTCCTTGTGAGCGAGAAGTCCGGCGCCGCGCCCAGGGAGTCGGCCTCGCTGCTGTCCTCGAGCGCGGTGATGGCTGCCGGCACCGTGGTCTCGCGGCTGAGCGGTTTCGTCCGCGGGATCCTGCTCGCTGCCGCGCTCGGCGTCGGCCTGCACGCGGACGTCTTCAACATCGCCAACACCGTGCCGAACATGCTCTACATCTTGTTGGCCGGCGGGGTCATCAACGCCGTGCTCGTGCCCCAGCTGGTGCGTTCGCAGAAGAACGACGCCGACGGCGGGGAGGCCTACACCAACCGGATCATCACCCTGGCCGGGTTGTTCCTCGGCGTGGTCACGGTGCTGCTCGTGATCGGCGCCCCGTGGTTGATGCGGCTCTTCCTCGACGCGAGGTTCTATGAGCCCGATCGCGCCGAGCAGCTCGAGTCCGTGATCGACTTCGCGCGCTACTGCCTGCCGCAGGTCTTCTTCTACGGCATGTTCGTGCTCGTCGGTCAGGTGCTCAACGCACGCCGGAGCTTCGGCCCGATGATGTGGGCGCCGATCGCCAACAACGTCGTCGCAGTGGCAGTGCTGGCCACCTATCTGCTCACGATCGGCCCGGCACAGGGTGCCGAGAAGCAGGGCGGTTTCACCAGCGGAGCAGAGGCGCTGCTGGGGATCGGCTCGACCGTGGGCATCGTGATCCAGCTCCTGGTGCTGCTGCCCTACCTGAAGGCCGCGGGATTCTCCTACCGTCCCCGTTTCGACTTCCGTGGCACCGGGCTGGGCCACACCCTGCGCCTGGGCACCTGGACGGTGCTGTTCGTGATCGTCAACCAGGCTGCCTACACCGTGGTGGTCCGGCTGGCGAGCGGTGGCACCGTCGGTGCCTCGGCAACCGGTTCCGGCGGCACCGAGGGCACCGGCTACACCGTCTACAGCAACTCGTTCCTGCTCACGATGGTCCCGCACTCGATCATCACGGTCTCGCTGGCCACAGCGATGCTCCCGCTGCTCTCGACGTACGCCGCGGAGGGCAGCCTCGCGGCGATCGGGCGCACGGTGTCCTCGACGCTGCGCTCGGCCTACGCGCTCGTGGTCCCGATGGCCGCCCTGCTGGCACTGATGGCGCTCGACGTCGCGCACGTGATCTGGGGCTACGGCAGCGCTGCCGCCGACTACGCCAACTTCGCGCCGTCCCTGGCCCTGTTCGCCCTCGGGCTGGTGCTGTTCACCGCCCACTACCTGATGCTGCGCGGCTTCTACGCCCTCGAGCAGACCCGCCGGGTGTTCTGGATCCAGTGCGCGATCGCCGCGACCAACGTGGTGGCCGCGCTGCTGCTGCTGCGGGACGCGACCCCTGCCCAGACCGCGCCGCGTCTGGTGGCGGCGTACGCCTGCTCCTACGCCGTCGGCGCCGCGCTGTCGACCATGTTGCTCTCTCGCACCGTCGGCGGTCTCCAGGGCCGGACCCTGCTTCGCTTCCTGGTGCGGCTGGCCCTGGCCGTGGGCATCAGCGCAGGCGTGGCCTGGCTGGCGCGCGAGGGCCTTGCGAACTGGCTGCCCGGCGACGGCAAGCCCACCGCAGCGCTGGACCTCGCCATCGTGGGGACGCTGTTCGCGGCGACCTACCTGCTCGCGGCGCGGGTCCTGCGGCTCTCGGAGGTCACCGAGGTGATGACCTTGGTCACGCGTCGGTTGCGCCGAGGCTGAAGCGGGTGCGGCACGCCACGGAACCCGTCGGGACGGGATTGAGTGGCCCCTACGATGGGCACGGAGGTACGGCGCCGCCGCGAGGTTGCGCCGCGAGTCGGACGTGCGAGACGGAGGTGGTGACGTGACGACGGGCTCGATCGGCCCCGGCACCGAACTCGCCGGCCGCTACCGGCTCGAGGACCTCCTGACCGACAACGAGGGGGCCCGGTTCTGGCGCGCGACCGACACCGTGCTGGCTCGCAGCGTCGCCGTCCATGCGGTCGCCAGTGACGACCCCCGCGCCGCGGCTCTGATGGAGGCCGCCCGGGTCTCGGCCACGATCACCGACCCGCACCTGCTTCGCGTGCTGGACTGCGACAGCGGTGAGGAGATCACCTGGGTGGTCAACGAGTGGGGAGAGGGGCTCTCCCTGGACCAGATGCTCGAACGCGGCACCCTGCCTGCCTCACGTGCCGCCTGGTTGACCCGCGAGGTCGCCGATGCGATCGCCGCAGGGCACGCTCAGGGCGTCGCCCATGGCCGGCTGAACCCCGAGGCGGTGCTGGTCACCCACGCAGGCGCGGTCAAGCTGATCGGGTACGTCGTGGACGCCAGCCTCGAGACGCGGACGGCGCCCGATCCCGTCTACGGCGACCTCGACGCCCGTGAGGCCGACGTGATCAACCTGGCCGGGATCCTCTACGCCGCCCTGACCGGCCGCTGGCCAGGTGTCGCGCAGTCGAACGTGCCGCGCGCCCCGCGCGAGGGCAAGCGTCCGCTGCGGCCGCGCCAGGTGCGTGCCGGCGTACCCCGCACCCTGGACGCGATCTGCGACCGTGTGCTGTTCAAGGAGGCCTCCCAGCACTCGCTTCCGATCGAGACCGCGCAGGAGATCGCCGCGGCGCTCGCGGACTTCGTCGGCGATCCCGGCCTGGGCGCGCCCATGACGCCTGCGCACCTCTTCGATGAGCCGACGGTCTCCATCCACCGCGACGAGCTGCCCACCGGGGACGACCTCGCCGCGGCGACCACGGCCGCCTTCCGTCCTCCCCAGCCCGAACCCCAGCCCGCACCCGAGCCCGAACCCGAGCCCGAGCCCGAACCCGAGCCCGAGCCCGAACCTGAGCCCGATCTCGAGCAGACCCAGATGTACGCCGCTTCCGACGGCACCGGGTCCCTGGACCCGATGCGGCCGCCGAGCGACCAGACGCCGGCTCCGCCACCACCCTTCGAGGAGGTCGCCGAACGTCCGCTGTTCGCCTCCACCGAGCGCCGGGTCCCCGCTGCGGCGGCGGCGGCCGCAGCAGCCGCGGCCGAGTCCCGGGCCGATGCGGCCGCCGAGCGGTCGGCGACCGGAGACCAGGCGGCGACGACCGACACGTCGGGAGGGAGCGCCTGGGACACCACCAATGGCGGCGTGAGTGCCGACCCCTCCTCACCGGCATTCTGGCCCTTCACCGGTGACGACCCCGAGAGCGAGGGCCACACCGGTCGCGAGGGACGAGGCTGGTTCCGGGTGGCGATCGCGGTCGCCGTCGTGCTCGTGGTGGTGCTCGGCGTGATCCTCGCCGTCAACCTGAGTCGCGATGGCGGCTCGTTGCCGTTCACCGAGCCTGACCCCACGCCGACCGCGACCCCGAGCTCGACGGTGCTGAAGGTGGTCGCGGCCAAGGACTTCGACCCCGAGAGCGACACCGGTGAGGAGAACCCCGACGAGGTCGGCCTCGCGATCGACGGCGACAAGGCCTCGGCCTGGCGGACGCTGACCTACCGCGGCAATCCCGCCCTGGGCGGCCTGAAGTCCGGCGTCGGCCTGTTCCTCGACCTGGGCAAGGACCAGAAGCCGGGCTCTCTCACGGTGCGCTTCAACGGAGCCCCCACCTCCTTCGAGGTGTACGCCGCCGCGGCCGGGGTGACCAGCTACCCGACCCAGCTCGACCAGCTCGACAAGGTCGCCGCAGCCACGGCCGACGGGGAGCGCACCACCGTCAAGCTCGACCCGGTGCCCCAGACGCGCTACCTGCTGATCTGGCTGACCCGCCTCCCGTCCGTCTCAGGCGGCTTCCGGGGCGAGATCGCGGACGTCACGGTCCGGTCGTGAGCAAGGGCCCCGATCCTGAAGCCGGACCTGGAGCCGATCCGCAAGCCGAGGACCGGCAGCTCGACCGGGATCTGCTGGCAGCCCACCTCGCCGGCGATCCGACGGCGTTCGGCACCCTCTTCGCCCGGCACCGCGACCGGCTCTGGGCCGTGGCGCTGCGCACCACGGGCAACCCCGAGGACGCCGCCGACGCGCTCCAGGACGGCCTGATCTCAGCCTTCCGGCGTGCGGAGACCTTCCGGGGTGAGGCCGCCGTGACCACCTGGTTGCACCGGATCGTGGTGAACGCCAGCCTGGACCGGTTGCGACGCAACAAGGTCAGGTCGGTCGACCCGCTGCCCGACGACCTCGACGAGCAGGCCGCGCGAGGCGCCGTACTCGCCGAACCGGACGCGGCGGGCGACCCCGAGGCGCACGCCCTGGCCGGCGATCGTCGCGAACGGGTGCTGGCCGCGCTCGATGAGCTTCCCCCCGACCAGCGGGCTGCGCTGGTGCTGGTGGACATGGAGGGTTACCCCGTCGCCGAGGCAGCGGCCATCCTCGAGATCCCCGACGGGACCGTCAAGAGTCGTTGTGCGCGCGGACGCAGTCGGCTCGCCGGGCTGCTCCACGACCTGCGACCCGGGCCGGCGCAGAACGGAACCGCCACCCCACCTCGCGCGTCGCATCCGGGAGACCCCCCGCGGATGGGCTCCGCCCAGGTCCCCGACCCCCGCCAGACCAGCACGCCAGGAGGTGAGCAGCCATGACCGAGGAGGACCGCGTCCGTGCCCTGCTCGCCGAGCAGGGATCCTCGGCCACCGACGAGCAGATCCCGCCGGAGGTCGCAGACCGCCTGGAGGACACCCTTGCTCTGCTGGCCGCCGAACGCGCCGCTGAGGTCCAGGTCGAGGGCGGAGGCCGGGTCGTGCCCCTGCGCCGTCGCTGGCTCCCGCGAACCCTGGTCGCGGCCGCCGCCGTCGTCGTCCTGGCAGCCGGTGGGGCGAGCATCGCCGGCCTGGGCGGTCTCCCCAGCCCGATCGGTGGCAGTGAGTCGTCCTCGTCAGCCGACTCCGCTGGCGGCTCGGGTGACCCCGGTGCCGCGGTGGAACCAGACACGACCACGTCCGAGAAGGGCCTGGTCGAGAGCGCCCCGAGCGAAGGGGCAGCGCAGCTCCAACGTGATCTGGTGACCGGCACGGTGCCCTCGCTGGCCAGCCAGAGCTTCGCCCGCGACGTACGCCGCCTGCTGGCTGCTCCCAGCGCTGGGCTCAGGAGCGCACCGTCGTCCGACACCTCGGATTCCAGCCCTCCGTATTCCAGCAGCCCGAAACCCGGCAGCCCGAAACCCGGCAGCCCGACACCCGGCGGCCCGACACCCGGCACCGCCTCCACGGCGTGCGCGGGTCCCGCCCTGGACAAGGACGCGACCAGCACTCCCATCGTGCTCGACGGTTCGCTGGCCGCGCTGGTGGTGCAACCGCCCGCGAACGGCCGCCGCGTCGTGGAGGCCTGGAACTGCGCAGGCACCACCCGACTGGCCACGACCACGGTGGCACCGTGAGACTGACCCGATGAGCCTCTCCTCGTCGGGACCTGTCACCCGTTCGGTCGGTACCCAGGTCGAGCTCGACGTCCGCGAACCGGCCCAGCTGGTCTGGTCGGTCGCAGTCGCCCAGCGCTCCCCGGCCACCTCCGGACCCGCGGGCCCACGGCTGCTCTCGGAGTCGCTCGTGGTCGAGGTGGACGGGACCTCGGTGCCGGTCACGGAGGTCGGCGTCGCCGACGGCGGTCGCCTGCACGTCTGCACCGCTCCGGTCGGCCGGCTGCGACTCGGTTACGCAGCCGAGGTCGAGTCAGCGGTCGAGTCAGCGGTCGAGGGCGTCAGTGCGGCCGCCGTACACAGGGTGGACCCGCTCGACGACATCGTCTACCGCCGCCCGAGCCGTTACGCAGAGTCCGACGAGCTCGGACCGACCGCCTGGGCGGAGTTCTCCCGACTGGAGGGCAAGGAGCTCCTCGACGCGGTCAGCTCCTGGGTCGGCACCCAACTCTACTACGTCAGCGGCTCGAGCCGGGTCACCGACGGAGCCACCCAGACGCTGCTCCTGCGCCAGGGGGTGTGCCGCGACTTCGCCCATCTGGTGATTGCGATGCTCCGGGCCCGCAACGTTCCCGCGCGCCTGGTCTCGGTCTACGCCCCTGGGCTGTCCCCGATGGACTTCCACGCGGTCGTCGAGGCCGCTGTGGACGGCCAGTGGCGGGTGGTGGACGCGACCTCGTTGGCGCCGCGCCAGAGCCTGGTCCGGATCGCCACCGGCCGCGACGCCTCCGACACCGCGTTCTTGACCGTGCAGTCGGGTCGCGCCGACCTGATCTCGATGAGCGTGAGCGCGACCGTGGCCCCTGACCTGCCCCTCGACGATCTCACCCGCCTCGTCTCGCTCGCCTGAGCCACGCCCGGCCCGCGACCGGCCCACGACTGGCCCACGACTGGCCCAGCCCGATGACGCGCGTCTCATCATGGAATGTCCGGTGCCTAGGATCGGTTGACACCGGCGTACCCCAGTGATTCCCAGGAGTGAGAAGTGAGCGAACAGACAACCAGCCCGAGCGAGGTCCGCGACGTGATCATCGTCGGCTCCGGACCCGCCGGCTACACCGCCGCGGTCTACGCCGCCCGTGCGAACCTCAAGCCGCTTTTCTTCGAAGGCTCGGTGACCGCCGGCGGCGCCCTGATGAACACCACCGAGGTGGAGAACTTCCCCGGCTTCCGTGACGGCATCCAGGGCCCGGCCCTGATGGACGAGATGCGCGCCCAGGCCGAGCGCTTCGGCGCCGACATCGTCTCCGACGACGCCATCGAGCTCGACCTGACCGGTGAGACCAAGATCGTCACCACTGCTGAGGGCAGCTTCGCCGCGCGTTCGGTGATCCTGGCCATGGGCTCGGGCTACCGCAAGCTCGGCATCCCCGACGAGGACCGGCTTTCCGGCCACGGCGTCAGCTGGTGCGCCACCTGCGACGGCTTCTTCTTCCGCGACCAGCACATCGCTGTCGTGGGTGGCGGCGACTCCGCCGTGGAGGAGGCCACGTTCCTCTCGCGGTTCGCCTCCAAGGTGACCCTGATCCACCGCCGCGGGGAGCTGCGCGCCTCCAAGATCATGCAGCAGCGCGCCCAGGCCGACCCGAAGATCGAGTTCGCCTGGAACTCCGAGATCGCCGAGATCCACGGTGAGGACAAGCTCACCGGCGTCACCCTGCGCGACACCGTCACCGGTGAGACCCGACCGCTCGACGCGACCGGACTGTTCATCGCGATCGGCCACGACCCGCGCTCGGAGCTGCTGCCCGGTCAGGTCCGGCTCGACGAGGAGGGCTACGTGCTCGTCGACGCCCCCTCGACCAGGACCAACCTCGGCGGTGTCTTCGCCTGCGGCGACCTCGTCGACCACCACTACCGGCAGGCGATCACCGCAGCCGGCACCGGTTGCTCGGCCGCCCTCGACGCCGAGCGCTACCTCGCCGACCTCGACTTCGCGGCCAAGACCCCGGCCGGGGCCGCCACCGTGGGCGCCACCGCCTACTGACCAGCGGCGAAACACCGACGCGACACGCCGTACCCCCTGTACGCCGGCCCGGCGAGACGGAAGAATCACCGCCTGCCGGGTGTTGAACCAAGAGCACGACAAAGACCACCCGAGACAATCCCAAGGAGCACTACATGTCCGACCTCAAGGCTGTGACCGACGCCAACTTCGACACCGAGGTCCTTCAGGCCGACAAGCCTGTCCTCGTCGACTTCTGGGCCGAGTGGTGCGGTCCGTGCCGCCAGGTGGGTCCGATCCTCGACGAGCTCGCCAAGGAGCACGGTGACAAGGTCACGTTCGTGAAGATGAACGTCGATGAGAACCCCGTGACCCCCGCAAGCTACCGCGTGACCGGCATCCCGACCCTCAACGTCTACAAGGGCGGCGAGGTCGTCAAGCAGATCGTCGGCGCTCGCCCGAAGGCTGCCCTGCTCAAGGAGCTCGCGGACTTCATCGCCTGAGCACCGCCACCGAGAGGCACCGTTTGAACGCGATCGTCCGACTCGGGGACTCAGGTCCCGCCGTCGCCCAGATCACCGCCCTGCTGGAGCGGATGGGTCTGCTGGGCGGCGGCTCTGGCGATGACGACGGTGCTGACGACAAGTCGGCGCCGATTCCACGCACCTACGACCGCGAGGTCGAGCAGGCGGTCAGGGCCTTCCAGCAGGATCGTGGCCTGAGCGTGGACGGGATCGTCGGTCCGCTGACCTACCGTCGCCTCGACGAGGCCCGCTGGTCCCTCGGTGACCGGATCCTGAACCACCGGCCGGGCAACCTGATGGTCGGAGACGACGTCTACACCCTCCAGCGCCGGGTCCTCGACCTCGGCTTCCGCGTCGGTCGCGTCGACGGCTACTTCGGTCCCGAGACCGAGGCCGGCCTCAAGGAGTTCCAGCACAACGTCGGCATCCCGGCCGACGGCACGTGTGGCCCGGCCACGCTCAAGGCGATCTCCCGGCTCACTCCGATCGTCAAGGGCGGTGCGCCCAACGCGATGCGCGCGCAGGAGAGGATCCGCGATGCCGGACCGCACCTGGGCGGCAAGATCGTGGTGATCGACGTCGGGCGCGGGCACAACCTGCCCGAGGGGTACGCCGAGACCTCCGACTCGATCCTCCACGACCTCGCCCAACGCGTGGAGGGTCGGCTGGTCGCGATCGGTGTCCAGGCCTTCCTGACCACCCCCCGCTGGGCAGCGGCTCCCGGGGAGGAGATCGACCGGGCGGCGTTCGCCAACCGCACCGGCGCCGACCTGTTCCTCTCCCTGGCCCTGGACGCCTCGGAGAACCGCGACGCGTGCGGCGTCGCCTGCTACTACTTCGGAGACGGCAACCACGACACCTCCTCCTCGGTCGGCGAGCGCTTCGCCGGGCTGATCCAGCGCGAGATCGTCGCCCGCAGCGATCTGGTCGACCTGCGCTGGCATCCCAAGACCTGGGACCTGCTGCGCCGTACCCGGATGCCGGCCGTCCGGCTCGATCCGGGCTACCTGACCCACCCCGGCGACACCGCCCGGCTCAACGACCCGGCGTTCCGCGACCTGCTGGCCGAGGCCGTCGTGGTGGCGGTGCAGCGTTTCTACCTCAGCCCCGACGTCGACTCCCACACCGGCGTCCTGCGCGCGAGCGACCTGCGCGAGGCCTTCCGCGGCTAGCCTCGGAAGGCTCCAGGCAAGGTCCTTTCCCAGTGGCGCGTTGCCGCAGTCGGTTGATCCCGCGATGAAGGCTAAGATTGGGAGGTTGCCTTTCGAATCGAACAGGTGTACGATGGTCCGTGAGCGTGGGTGATAGTGATGCTGGGGCCCTCGCCGGGTCCGTCCGACGTGACGGGTCGCCTCTCACAGGCGTGCTGCATCGACAGGTGAGCCGAGTTCGGCCCGAGTCGATGCAGGAGGGTGTTCGTGGATGCGTTGCTGGCGACCTCGTCCCATCCGCTGGTGGCGGGGGTGCAGGCGATCGAGTCCGCGCTGGCAGAGATGGCGCACAGCGACCCGGTGTTCCTCGAGCCAGCTTCCAAGCGAGCGTTGATGTTGCGGCTCGCACACTTGGAGGACCGGTTGGCGGCGCTGCGCCTGCGGACGATGGCGGTCGCCGACGACGTGGCAGCCGACGAAGGCGCCAGGGACGTGGCTGCGTGGCTGACGCACCACACCAAGGGTGACGCGTCGGCTCACCGGCGAGAGCTGGCGCTGGCGCAGGCCCTGGATCGCCGCTGGACCCTGGTTCAGCAGGCTCTGGGGACGGGCGGTCTCGGCGGGGCGCAGGCTCAGGTGATCACCCATGCCCTCGATGACCTTCCCGACGACATCGCGCCCGAGGTGGTGGCCCAGGCCGAGGCGCACCTGGTGGCCGAGGCCGCGCACTACGGCCCGCGGGAGCTGCGGGTCCTGGGCCGCCGGATCCTCGACGTGGTGGCCCCGGAGGTCTCCGAGGCCGCTGAGGCCCGCCAGCTCGAGGTGGAGGAGCGCCAGGCCCAGGAGATCACCAGCCT
>JBDSBU010000156.1:0-9774 GCA_039921445.1 Marmoricola sp.
GCTGGCGCCGTGTGGTGGCGCAGGAGGACTGGGCCAGCGTGAGCACGCCGCGGCCGGCGAGGGACCTGCACCCGGGAGCCTGGTGGTTCTGGGCGCTGGGCCTCGCCGCCGCGGCCACCTCGACGACCAACCCGTGGCTGCTGCTGATGATCGTCGGCATCGCGGCGTTCACCGTGGCAATGCGTCGCTCGGACCACGCGTGGTCCGGTGCCTTCCGGCTCTACCTGATCTTCGGGCTCGTGATCGTGGCCCTTCGCGTGGTCTTCCGGGTGCTGCTCGGCGGTGGCTACGGCACCGTGGTCTGGTTGGAGCTGCCGGAGATCCCGCTGCCCGACTGGGTGGCCGGAGTCCGGCTGCTCGGTGACGTGACGCAGGAGTCGGTCCTTGCCGGCCTCTACGACGGGCTCCGGCTGGCCACCTTGATCATCTGCGTCGGAGCCGCGAACTCGCTGGCCAATCCGAAGCGGTTGCTGAAATCGATGCCGCCGGCACTCTACGAGATCGGCACCGCCATCGTGGTGGCCGTCTCCCTGCTGCCCCAGCTGGCCGACAGCCTGCGTCGGGTGCGCGCGGCTCGCCAGCTCCGAGGGGTGCCGGGTGGCCGCATCGGCGCGCTGCGCGGCATCGTCGTACCCGTGATGGAGGACGCGCTGGAGCGCTCGATGGCCCTTGCGGCCGGGATGGACGCCCGCGGCTACGGCCGGGCGGGCAACCTCGGCGCGGGCCAGCGGCGTACGACGGGAGCGCTGATGCTCGCTGGTCTGGTCGGGATCTGCATGGGCACCTACGCCCTGCTTGACCAGACCGCACCGAGCTGGTTGGTCCTTCCGGGGCTCGTGGGTGGGGTGGGTCTGGCGGTCGCGGGGTTCTGGTCTGCGGGCCGTCGCGTTCAACGCACCCGCTACCGCGCCGACCGGTGGCGCCGCGAGGAGCTGGTCGTGGCGGCCAGCGGCGTGCTCGTGGCCACCGGTCTGCTCACGTTGCTTCGCGGCCAGACCGACCTGCTCTACCCCGACCTGGCGACCTTGCCGACGGTGACCACCTCGGCGCTGCTGATCGTGCTCCTGGGTGCCCTGCCGGCGTTCGTTGCTCCGCCTCCACCCACCACGACGGTGCAGACGCCCGAACGAGAGGTGTCCAGTGCTCGAGCTGCGTGACCTGACCTTCCGCTACGCCGATGGGCCGCCCGTGCTCAGCAGCGTCGACCTGCGCCTGGAGGAGGGCGAGCTGGTCCTGGTGGCCGGGCGCACTGGCGTCGGCAAGAGCACGCTGCTCGGGGTGCTGAACGGACTGGTGCCCACGTTCACCGGGGGGACGCTGGCCGGCGACGTGCTGCTGGACGGAGAGAGCGTCCTGCACCTTCCGCCACGCGACCGCGCCCACACGGTGGGGTACGTCGGTCAGGACCCGACTGCCGGCTTCGTCACCGACAGCGTCGAGGAGGAGCTCGCCTACGGGATGGAGCAGCTCGGCCTGGACCCGACGACGATGCGCCGGCGGGTCGAGGAGACGCTGGACCTGCTCGGCATCGCCGAGCTCCGCTCGCGTGACCTGCGCACGCTCTCGGGTGGGCAGCAGCAGCGGGTCGCGATCGGCTCGGTGCTGACCATGCATCCGCGGGTGCTCGTCCTCGACGAGCCCACCTCGGCGCTCGATCCGACCGCGGCCGAGGACGTGCTGGCCACGCTGACCCGTCTGGTCCATGACCTGGGCGTCACCGTGGTGCTTGCCGAGCACCGGCTCGAGCGGGTGGTGCCCTTCGCCGACCGGATGGTGCTGGTCGAGAGCGGGGGACAGGTCAGCGTCGGTGATCCGGCGCAGATGCTGGAGCACTCGCCGGTGGCACCCCCGATCGTCGAGCTGGGCCGCTGGGCCGGCTGGTCGCCGCTGCCGCTGAGCGTTCGCGACGCCCGCCGGCGTGCCTCTCGCCTCGCCCTGGTTCCCGGCGCCAACCCACGGGTGGCACCGAGCGCCGTGACGCCGATGCTGAGCGCTCGCAACCTGACCGTCGGCTACGGCCGCAAGCTCGTGGTCCGCGACGTCGACCTCACTCTCGAGCCGGGTCAGGTCACGGCCCTGATGGGTCGCAACGGCTCGGGCAAGTCGACGCTGCTGTGGGCCCTTCAGGGCTCACGGAAGCGGACCGGCGGTTCGGTCCGGGTCGGCCTCACCGACCCCCGTGACCCGGCTGACCTGGACGCCGCGGAGCGTCGTTGCCGAGTCGGGCTGGTGCCGCAGACCGCCGCCGACCTGCTCTACCTGGAGTCGGTCGAGGACGAGTGTGCGGTCGCCGACCGGGACGCCGGCACCACCGGTGGAGAAACGCGCGACCTCCTGGACCGGCTGGCCCCGGGGATCGACGGCGCGGCACACCCGCGCGATCTCTCCGAGGGTCAGCGGCTGGCGTTGGTGCTGGCGGTCGTGCTCGTCTCGAAGCCGTCGGTGGTCTGTCTCGACGAGCCGACTCGGGGCCTGGACTATCCCGGCAAGGCCGAGCTGGGTGCGATCCTCGCCGACCTCGCCGCTCGGGGGCACGCGGTGCTGGTGGCCACCCACGACGTCGAGTTCGTGGCGCAGGTGGCCGACCGGGTCGTCGTACTCGCCGATGGTGAGGTGGTCTCCGAAGGGCCCACGGCGCGGGTGCTCTCCGAGTCGCCGGCCTTCGCGCCACAGGTGCACAAGATCCTGGGCGGCAGCTGGCTCACCGTGGAGCAGGTCGTGGCTGCCGGATGAGCATGCTCTCGCGCGCACGCACCCAGGCGACCGCCGTCCCGGTCGCCGTCCCGCTCCGGCTCCGTTCGGCTGCGGTGCTCACGGTGGCCTCGGTGGCCGGGCTGATGATGTTCCTGTGGCCGCTGCTGGTCGACGTACGGGCCGAGGAGAACGCCGTGCAGCCGCCGTTCATCTTCCTGCTGCTGCTCCCGGTCGTGATCGGGGTCTGCCTCGCGGAGTTCACCGAGGGTGGGATGGACTCCAAGGTGCTGGCGATGCTCGGCGTGCTCACCGCCATCAACGCGGTGATGCGTGGACTCAGCGCAGGTGTCGCAGGGATCGAGCTGGTCTTCTTCCTGCTGATCCTCGGCGGGCGCGTCTTCGGGGCCGGGTTCGGGTTCGTGCTGGGCTGCACCTCGCTGTTCGCCTCAGCATTGCTCACCGCAGGTGTCGGCCCCTGGCTCCCGTTCCAGATGCTCGCCTCGGCGTGGGTCGGCATGATGGCCGGGCTGCTGCCGCGCAGGGTCACCGGCAGGTGGGAGATCGTGATGCTGGTGGTGTACGGCGTGATCGCGGCGTACGCCTTCGGGCTAGTGATGAACATGTCGAGCTGGCCCTTCGCCCTCGGCATCGAGGTGCCCGGTCACACCGGCAGCCTCTCCTTCGACCCGGGAGCGCCGATGATGGAGAACCTGCACCGCTTCGGGGTCTACACCCTGCTGTCCTCGACCGGCAGCTGGGACACCGGACGGGCCATCACCAACACGGTGGCGCTCGTCGTGCTGGGTCCCGCTGTGCTGACCACCCTGCGTCGTGCCGTACGCCGGGCCGTGATCGTCCCCGCGTCCTGAACGGCCCTCAGGGACGAACGAGCAGGATCCGGTCGTCGGTCGCCGCAGGGTCGCCACGACCATCCCGGTTGGACGTGGTCACCCACAGGTTTCCGTCCGGGGCAGCCACCACCGTGCGCAACCGGCCGTAGTCGCCGACGAGATAACCCTTCTCGTCGCCCGCCTTCGCACCGTTGACGGCGACGCGCCAGAGCCGCTCCCCGCGAAGGGCGCCGAGCCAGAGCCGACCATCGAGGAACGCCAGACCGGACGGCGAGGCATCGTCGGTGGACCACGTCACCTGCGGGTCCGCGAACGCGGCGTCGTTGCCCTTGCCCTCGAAGACCGGCCAGCCGTAGTTGCGGCCGCGCTCGATCAGGTTCAGCTCGTCGTAGGTCTGCGCCCCGAACTCCGAGGCCCACAGGTTTCCGTCGGCGTCGAAGGCCAGGCCCTGGACGTTTCGGTGGCCACTCGTCCAGACCGGTGACCCCGCAGACGGGTTGCTCCGCGGTGCCTTGCCGTCCTGGTCGATGCGCAGGATCTTGCCGCCCAGGGAAGTGGGTTCCTGCGCCAGGTCGGGCTGACCGGCCTCGCCGGTGGAGACGTAGAGCATGCCGTCGGGCCCGAAGACCATCCGACCGCCGTCATGGTTCACCGCCTTCGGGATGCCGCGCAGGATCGGGCGCAGCACTCCCAGTCGCCCGTCCTGGAGCGTGGTCCGCAGCACCTGGTTGTCGTCCTGGGCGGTGACGTAGAAGAACACCCGGCTGTCGCGCTTGAAGTCGGGGGAGACGGCGACGCCGAGCAGACCGGCCTCACCGTCGGGCTGGGCCTCCTCGATCTGGCCGATCGTGGTGACCTTCGCGTTTGCACCGTCCGCCCCCGGGCGCAGCTGCAGCACCTTGCCGCTGTCGCGCTCGGTGACCAGGGCGCTGCCGTCGGGCAGGAAGGCGATCCCCCACGGCACCTCGAGATCAGCGGCGACCGTGCCGATCACCTCGGGGTCACCTGCACCGGAGGTCGGAGGTGCCGAGTCGGTCTCCGGAGAGGACGTGGGGGTGTTGCTCGGTGAGGTCGCCGTGGGGCCAGGACTCGTCTGTGCCGAGGACCCGCCGCAGCCCGAGGCGAGCACCAGGAGAGCGGCAGCGAGGGCCGGGGCGGTCGCGCGGGGCCAGGACATGCGCCGAGCCTACTGAGCCGGGGCCAGACGTCAGTCGTGCCTGGGCTCAGCCCGCGACGCGCTCGAGCAGGTCCAGCAGGGCGGCGTGCACCTCGTCCGGCTTTTCCATCGCGATGAAGTGGGTGGCTCGCAGCTCCTCGTAGGTCGCCCCGGGGATACGCGCCGCCGCCGTCGACATGTCGTGCGAGGAGGCGAGTACGTCGTACTTGCCGGCCACGAGGCTCGTGGGCACGGCGATGTTGCGCAGCGAGACCCGCAGGTGCAGCGAGGAGTGCAGCGCGAGGTGCATGTACCAGTCGATCGGCGTGGCCAGGAAGTCCTTGACCGCGCGTCGCGTCATCTCCGGGTCGGGCATCGGCAGCATGAAGCCGCTGTGGGTCAGCACCTCGTAGGTCATCGGACCAATCGGCAGTCTGGAGGCGATCCGGCTCAGGGGCTTGCCAGCCAGCCTGAGCAGCCGGGCGAGGTTGACGGTGACCGGCTTGCGGAGCGGGCGCGGCACGAAGATCGGGGCGAGCATCGAGGCGAACGTGTCCCCGGGCACGCCTCCGACCGCGAACAGGCCGGTGACCCGCTCGGGATGGGTGACCGCGACCTCGAACATCGTGTTCACGCCCATCGACCAGCCCATCAGCACGCAGGCCTAGATTGCGGCGTCGTCCATCACCGCGAGCGCGTCCTCGGCGAAGGCGGCGATGCCGACGTGGTCGGTGTCCAGCGGACGCTCCGAGCCGCCGGTGCCTCGGTGGTTCCAGGAGATCACCCGCACGCCGCAGTCGGGGTCGAGCAGGGCCGGCCAGCTGTAGGGGTTGGTGCCCAGCCCGTTGCAGAGCAGCACCACCGGGCCCTCGACGTCATTGGTCCAGGCCTGCAGCTTCGTGCCGTCGCTCGAGGTGACGGTGTAGTAGCGCAGCGCTAGGCCATCGTCGATGGAGGGGGCGAGGTGCAAGGGCGCTGCGGGAGAGGCCATGAACCGATTGTGCCCGAGCCGCGATCGTCCTCGGATTATTCGTGGCTCAGATCACCCGCGCCTGCTCTGGCACTTCCGCGGACGTGTGGCGGGGCGGATGGGTGCGGAACCGCTCGCCCAGGGTCAGGCTGAGGTACTCCTCGACGTCGCGGCGCTCGTGACGACGCTCGGCGAGCGCGGTCGAGGCGACCATGGCGTTGCGACACGCGTTGCGCTGACTTTCCCGAGCCCAGCGCAAGAGTGGGCGGACGATCGGTGCGACAAGGTGATTCATGGCTGTCTCCCTCGATGAGCCACGTGCCCGAAGCTCGTTGCTCCAGGTCGCCGACCCTAGGCAGCCCGCTTGTCGAGGACGTCTCTGTCGTGTGACGGACGAGTGAACAACCGGCACGGCCAGCAGCCAGGTCTCAGCTGCCGTCCTCGATACGGCGCAGCAGGTCCTCGATGATCGTCTTCTCGTGCTCGAAGTAGGACAACCCCCAGTCGGCCACCAGGGACGGGTACCGGAACAGCTGGTCCGGCGCGTCGGCTCCCTGAAGCGAGGTCCGCACCTCCTCCAGCGCGGCGTGCTCCTCCTCGAGCGCGTCGAGGTGGTCCAGCAGCAGCCGGCGTACGGACTCAGGGTCCATCAGCGCTCCCAGCAGCAGGCGCAGCGCGACCGGATGCTTGAGGACCGGAAAACCGATCGGCGTCGTGGAGAGCCAGGTGTCCAGGGCGGTGCGCCCCGCATCGGTGAGGGAGTACGCCGTGGCGCGACCGTCGCCGACGGGGCGGATCAGGCCGTGCCCGTTGAGTCGGTCGAGCTCGGTGTAGACCTGGCTCATCGCCGGCGAGACCCAGTAGAACCGGAGCGTCTTGTCGGCCCGCTGCTTGAGCTCGTAGCCGGTGAGTGGCTCGCCGAAGGACAACAGCCCGAGCAGCGCGAAGGAGGTGACCGGTAGCTCTTGACCCATGGTCTGATCAGACTAATGTTCCTGTTAGGAATAAGCGAGGGAGACAGGACATGGTTGAACCGATGACTGAGAAGGACACGGTGCTGATGATCGGCACCCGCAAGGGACTCTGGATCGCCCGCTCGGACGGGGCCCGCGAGGAGTGGACCATCGAGGGCCCACACCTGCCGCTGATGGAGGTCTACTCCTGCATGGTCGACACAGGGGTGGCACGACCCGGCTGTTGGCTGGTGCCTCGTTGAGCTGGACCGGGCCGCAGATCTTCAGCTCCGAGGACTTCGGCGCATCGTGGAAGGAGCACGCGATCGGGTTCCCCGAGGGCATGGACGCCTCGGTCGAACGGACCTGGCAGCTCGCTGCCGGCGCCGAGGAGGGTGTCGTCTACGCGGGCACCGAACCGGGCGCGATCTTCCGCTCGGAGGACGGTGGCGAGACCTTCTCCCTGGAGCAGGCGCTGTGGGACCACCCGCACCGGACCCAGTGGCTCGAAGGCTTCGGCGGGCAGGCGTTCCACACCCTGTTGCCGCACCCGACCGACCCGTTGTCGGTGACGGCAGCGATCTCCACCGGCGGGGTCTACCGGACCACCGACGGGGGCGCCTCGTGGGAGCCGCGCAACCAGGGGATCCGGGTGGACTTCGCACCCGAGGGCGAGGACTTCCCCGAGTTCGGCCAGTGCGTGCACAAGGTGGCGCGACACCCCGCGCGACCGGAGCGGTTGTTCCTCCAGAACCACGGTGGGGTCTACCGCTCCGACGACGAGGGCGGGAGCTGGGTCGACATCTCCGAGGGCCTGCCCTCCGACTTCGGGTTCCCGGTCGTGGTGCACCCCCACGAGCCGGACACGATCTTCGTCTTCCCGCTTCACGGCATGGGGCGGTTCCCACCCGAGGGTCAGGCCCGGGTATGGCGCTCGCGTGACGCCGGCGCCCACTGGGAGCCGCTGGGTGAGGGCCTGCCGGAGGAGTTCTACGCCGCCGTCATGCGCGACGCGATGTGCGCCGACGCCCACGACTCCGCGGGCCTCTACTTCGGCGGCCGCAACGGCAGCGTCTGGGGGTCGGCCGACTCCGGGGAGAGCTGGCGCGAGATCGCCGTGAACCTGCCCGACGTGATGTCGGTCCGGGCAGCCGCCGTCTGAGCGGCCGGTGCCCTCGGATTACGCTCGCTCCATGACCTCTGGCACCCCGGCTGGCACCCCTTCTGGCACCCCCGACATCAAGCCCCGCTCCCGCGACGTCACCGACGGCCTCGAGAAGGCGGCCGCCCGCGGGATGCTGCGAGCCGTGGGCATGGGTGACGACGACTGGGTCAAGCCGCAGATCGGGGTCGCGTCGAGCTGGAACGAGATCACTCCCTGCAACCTCTCGTTGGACCGGTTGGCCAAGGCCGTCAAGAACGGCGTGCACGCGGGCGGCGGGTACCCGCTCGAGTTCGGCACGATCTCGGTCTCCGACGGCATCTCGATGGGCCACGAGGGCATGCACTACTCCTTGGTCTCCCGAGAGGTCATCGCCGACTCGGTCGAGACCGTGATGATGGCCGAACGCCTCGACGGCTCGGTCCTGCTCGCCGGCTGCGACAAGTCGTTGCCTGGCATGTTGATGGCCGCGGCGCGACTCGACCTCGCCTCGGTGTTCCTCTTCGCCGGATCGACGATGCCGGGTCAGGTCGACGGCAACGACGTCACGATCATCGATGCCTTCGAGGCGGTGGGCGCCTGTTTGGCAGGGAAGATCACCCGGGAGGAGGTCGACCGGATCGAACGCGCGATCTGCCCCGGCGAGGGAGCCTGTGGCGGCATGTACACCGCCAACACGATGGCCTCCGTGGCCGAGGCGCTCGGAATGAGCCTGCCCGGTTCGGCTGCTCCTCCGGCCGTGGACCGTCGTCGAGACGGTTTCGCCCACCGCTCGGGAGAGGCAGTCGTGGAGATGTTGCGCCAGGGCATCACCGCACGCCAGATCATGACCCTGAAGGCCTTCGAGAACGCGATCGCCGTGGTGATGGCGCTGGGCGGCTCCACGAACGCCGTACTCCACCTGCTGGCGATCGCTCGTGAGGCCGAGGTCGACCTGACCATCGACGACTTCAACCGGATCGGCGACAAGGTGCCGCACCTGGGCGACCTCAAGCCGTTCGGCCGGTTCGTGATGAACGACGTCGACAAGATCGGCGGCATCCCGGTGGTGATGAAGGCCCTGATGGACGCAGGCCTGATGCACGGTGACTGCCTGACCGTCACTGGCAAGACCATGCGCGAGAACCTCGAGGCGCTGAATCCGGCCGGACTCGACGGAGAGGTGCTGCGAGCGCTGGACAAGCCGATCCACAAGTCCGGCGGCCTGACGATCCTGAAGGGCTCACTGGCACCGGAGGGGGCGGTGGTGAAGTCTGCAGGCTTCGACGACACCACCTTCACCGGCATCGCACGGGTCTTCGACGGCGAGCGCGCCGCCATGGACGCGCTGACCGAGGGCAGGATCGCCGCCGGTGACGTCGTGGTGATCCGCTACGAAGGTCCCAAGGGCGGCCCCGGCATGCGCGAGATGCTCGCGATCACCGGCGCGATCAAGGGTGCGGGTCTCGGCAAGGACGTCTTGTTGCTGACAGACGGTCGCTTCTCCGGCGGTACGACGGGGCTGTGCGTGGGTCACGTCGCCCCCGAGGCCGCCGACGGTGGCCCGATCGCCTTCGTGCGCGACGGTGACCAGATCACCCTCGACGTCTCCGGTCGCACTCTCGACGTCGCGGTCTCCGCGGACGAGATCGCATCCCGCCAGGAGGGCTGGGCCCCGAACCCTCCGAAGTACACCCGCGGCGTGCTCGGCAAGTACGCCAAGGTGGTCCAGTCGGCCGCGCACGGTGCGGTCTGCGGGTAGGTGCCGGCAGATCTCAACCGAGGCTGGTCGCTTTCGGCCGGGTGGTCGGTGTGGTCGCGCCGCACGACTTTCATCGGAGCGATGGTCGAATGAAGTCCTGATTGCGTCCTGGCGAGGAGCCCAGACTCTTGAAAGAACCGACCCTCACGCACCAGGGATTTCGGCCCACTACTGAGCCAGGGGTGAAGCAAAGCCAAAGGTGAAACTAGTCCACCTGGGGGTCTGGCGCGGCCGGGTCTTGTCATAA
>JBDSBU010000157.1:0-30627 GCA_039921445.1 Marmoricola sp.
AGATCCCCAGCGGGCCGGTCTTCGGTGCGGCCTTGCCGGTCGCGGCGGATCCGGACGTGGACTCCGAGCCGCACGCGGCCAGGACGAGGCCGGCGCTTCCGAGCATGAAGGTCCTGCGGGCGAGCTGGGTCATCGATGGCCTTTCGAGGCGTGGTCGTGCGAGGAGCGTCCCAGCAGTCCACCGACGACGGCGCCCACCAGGGCGAGAGCGAGCAGGAAGGCCGCCGAGGTCGGCGTACCTCCGAGGATCGGGTCGGAGAAGCCGAGCTGAGCATAGAGCGAGAGCGCCGCCAGCACCGCGAGCGCCGCAGCGCCCTGGGCAGCGCGCGGGGAGCCGCCGCGGGCACTGAAGACCACCAGGGCGCCGGCGACCAGCAGCACGACCCCGCCGAGCAGGTTGTAGTTGCCGAGACTGATCGAGAGGTCGGAGGAGACCAGCCCGTTGCCTCGCTTGGCCAGCGGGTCGCCGATCGAGCCGACAATGCTGATCAGGCCGAGCACCACCGAGAGACCGCCCCAGACCTGGCCCAGGAGCGGCATCGACTCCAGGCGTGCCCGGACACCGTCCACGCCGACGGCGCAGCCACTGGCCGTGACCAGCAGCGCCACGTGGGCACCGATCATCAACCAGTAGGACCAGGGCCACTCGTGGGGTGCATAGGCGACCGAGAGTGCGATCGCGACCGACTGGGCCACTCCGATCAGCGCGGCGAGGCGGACCCAGGCACCGGTGAGGAGCAGCACGGCGAGAGTGGTCTCTGCGGCGAGTACCAGCCAGCCGAAAGGGGTGAACACGTTGAGGACCACGTGCTCCACGATCCAGCTGTACGGCGGGAAGACCGGATCGCTCACCGCGTAGGAGGTGAACTTGAACAATCCGTTGCCGGAGTCCTGGCCGAAGTCGGGGGCGCGCTTCCAGGACACGTTGTAGAGCCACATCAGGCCGAGCAGGATGCGCAGGAACGTCATCCCTGCCTGGTGGCCCCTGGCGCTGGCATCGGTCGCGGGTGCGAACAGCCACTCACGCGTGGTGTCGAGTCGGTTCTTCACGGCGCTCATCGGGTCTCCTCGGGTTCGATCAGGCACAGGTTCGATCAGGCACAGCGGAAGACCTCACGCCCTGAGCGCAGGGCGGCGTCCTGCACCTCCAGGGTGTCGCGAACGACCCCGAACACCTCGGCCAGCGGGAGCGGTGAGTCGGCGATCCGCATGTTCGGGTTGGTGACGGCCACCGGGTGCCACCAGGCGCCGTCGGAGGTGATGGTGGGCTCTGGCTCCAGGTTGTCGATCGAGACGTGTACGCCGGTGTCGGCGAACCCTTCCTGGGCGACGGGCCGGATCACCCGGTCCTCGGCGGCGATCCCCTCGGCGTCGAGTCTGGTGTGCAGCTCGCGCACACCGACGGGGTCCTCGTCGTACATCGTGGCCGCGACGCGGACTTTGAAGCCGAGCGCGTGCGCCTGCCCGATGCCGGTCAGTGCACGTGACCACGAACCGGCGCCGCGCTGCTTGTCGTGCAGCTCCGCGGTGGCGGAGTCCAGGCTCACCTGGAGCACCACGGATCGGTCCATCTCCTCCAGGGTCTGGAGCCGCTTTCCGCGGCCGAAGATCATCGCGTTGGTCAGGATCGTCCGCTCGAGCCCCTCTGCTGCCGCCACCAGCTCGCCGAGCTCGGGGTGCATGAACGGCTCACCGCCGGTCAGGAACAGCTCTCGACCGCCGAGCTCGGCGAACTCCGCAAAGACCTCGCGAGCCACGTCGACCTCGAGCCGCCGAGAAGGTGCTTTCGGGGAGGACTCGGCACAGCAGTAGGCGCAGGCCAGGTTGCAGTCGAAGTTGGTGTAGGCCCACAGCCGGTGGCCCACCGGCGTGCGCTGGCCAAGGCTGAACACCGTGCCGGTCGAGGCGCTGGCGGTGTTCTTGCGCACCGCGAACCACCACGGTCCGTCGGCAGACTCGGCCACCTCGGCGTGGACGTCATGGCCGACGAGCTCGGCCCACACGGGCAGGTCGATCACCACGCTCGGCTCCGCGCTGCGGATGCCGAGCAGCTCGCCGGGCTGGAGGCGACGCATCGCGCGCGTGATCAGGAGCAGCAGGCCGCTTCCGCAGTCCATCTCACCGCCGTCGATCAGGGTGGCCAGGTCGCCGAGAGGTGCCGGCGGGGTCGGGCCGGGAGCCGGGGTGGAGGTCATCTGTCCACCATAGGCCGGGGCTCCCCTTTCGTCGGGGAGCCGAGAGTGCGAGGACCGGCCATCGGATCGGTTCGAATCGCCTACGAGTGCTGGGGAGCGGCTAGCCTCCAAGCTGAAGGGTTCCCGCCTTTGGAGGCCAGATGTCGCTCGACACCCCCGATCGTCCGCTCGACCACGAAGCGCGTGCGCACTATTGGGAGAACGTGCACGACGGCAAGGACGAGGATGGCGTCTCGTGGTGGCAGTCGGTGCCCGAGCTGTCGCTGGGCCTGGTCGATGCCACCGGTGTTGCCCGGGACCGGCCGGTGATCGACGTCGGGGCAGGCTGGTCGACCCTGGTCGACCACCTCCTCGAGCGCGGGTACGGCGACCTGACGGCGATCGACCTCTCCATCAGCGCCCTGAACACCGTGCGGGAGCGGCTCGGGCCGGACGGTGCCGACGTGGTGCTGACCGTGGCGGACGTGCTCGACCTCGACACCGGCCGGCGCTACGACCTGTGGCACGACCGGGCCGTCTTCCACTTCCTGACCGAGCAGGATGAGCGCGACGACTACCGCGCCTCCTTGCTGCGCTCGCTGGCCCCCGGCGGCTGGGCGGTGGTCGCGACGTTCGGTCCCGACGGGCCGTTGACCTGCAGCGGGTTGCCGATCGTGCGCTACACCCACGACCAGCTGGCCGCCGAGTTCCCGGACTTCGAGCTGGTCTCGACGGCGGGCGAGGACCACTTGACCCCGTGGGGCACCGCCCAGCAGTTCACCGCCGTGCTGCTGCGCCACCGGGGCTGAGGATGCCTGCCTTCGCTCGGACGTCGGCCGGGTCGGGTATTTCACACTCGCTGGCCGGGCCTCGACCACGGTCCCTATCCTTCGCGCATGAGTCCTGACGCCCACCTCTCGCTCGCCGAGGGGCACCACCACGACGTCACCGAGTGGGAGCAGGCCGCCGCTGCCGTGCTCCGCAAGGCCGGTCGGCTCGCCGAGGGCGACTCCGACGACGCGGTCTGGGACCGGTTGACCCAGCGGACCCTCGATGGCATCGCGATCACGCCGCTGGGCACTCCCGCGCTGGTCGCAGACCTCCCGGCGCCGGTGCGCCCACCCGCCCGCGGTGATGGCTGGGACGTACGGGCGCTGCTCGCCGATCCCGACCCGACAGGCGCCAACGCGTCCGCACTGAGCGATCTGCAGAACGGTGTCACCTCGCTTCTCGTCCAGGTCGGGGCATCCGGGATCGCTGCCACCGACCTCGCCGAGACCCTGAAGGGCGTGCTGCTCGACGTTGCCCCGGTCGTGCTCGACGCGCCCTCGGACCCGCTGGCCGCGGCTCGGGCCTTTGCTGCTGTGGCACAAGGCACCACGCTGGCTCCCGGGACGAATCTGGGCGTCGACCCAGTGGCAGCACGGTTGCGGCTCCCGGTGGTCGAGGGGGGCGGCCAGGACCGTCTGGAGACCGCCGAGATCGCCGAGACCGTCGTCGAGGCGGCCACCCTGGCCGGCGAGCTCGGTTGTCGTGCCCTGGTGGTCGATGGCACCGCGGTGCACGACCTCGGTGCCAGCGACGTCCAGGAGCTCGGCTACGTCTTGGCCGTGGCGGCGCACTACCTGCGTGCGCTGGGAGAGGCCGGCCACGACATCGACGCCGCCCAGGCGTTGGTCGAGTTCCGGCTCGCGGCCTCCGACGAGCAGTTCGAGACGATCGCCAAGCTGCGGGCAGTACGCCGCCTGTGGGCGCGGATGCTCGAGCTCAGTGGCGCTTCGGCCGAGAGCCGAACCATGGTGCTGCACGCCGTGACCTCGCGGCCGATGATGACCCGCTACGACCCCTGGGTGAACATGCTGCGCACCTGCGTCGCTGCCTTCGCCGCCTGTGTCGGCGGGGCGGACGCCATCACGGTGCTGCCGTTCGATGCCCGGCTCGGCCTGCCTGACGCCTTCGCCCGGCGAATTGCCCGCAACACCTCTGCCCTGCTGGTCGAGGAGTCGCACGTGGCCAAGGTCGCCGATCCTGCCGGGGGTGCCTTCGCGGTCGAGAGGCTCACCGATGACCTCGCCGTCGCCGGTTGGGAGGAGCTCGGCCGGCTCGAGGAGTCCGGAGGCGTCGTTGCCGCCCTCGAGGACGGGTCGCTGCGCAGCCGGATCGACGAGGTCGTCACCCGGCGTGAACAGCAGATCGCCCGTCGGAAGCGGCCGATCACCGGCCTCACGGAGTTTCCCAACCTGCACGAGACCCTTCCCGAGCGGAAGCCCTACGCCGACGGGGCGATCGCCGTACGCCCCTACGGGCATGCGTTCGAGGCGCTGCGCGAGCAACCCGCAGGAGACAAGGTCTTCCTTGCCACGATGGGCACGATCGCAGCGCACACCGCGCGGGCCACGTTCGCGACCAACCTGTTCGCTGCCGGAGGGATCGACGTGGTCAACGCCGGTCGCCATGACGACGTCGAGGCCGTGGTGCGGGACTACGCCGGACCCGATGGTGGCCAGTCCGTGGTCTGCCTGGTCGGGCACGACAAGGCCTACGCCTCCTGGGGCGTCAACGTCGTCGCCGCACTGCGCGAGGCCGGCGCCACCCACGTGATCCTGGCGGGCAAGCCCGTCGAGGGCGTGGACGTGGACGACACCTGCGCGGTCGGGGTCGACGCGCTCGACTTCTTGACCCGGACTAGGGAGAAGCTGGCATGAGCATTCCGGAGAGCTTCGCGGGTCTTCCGCTGGCTGGCGAGGTCGAGGCGGTCGACGGAGGTTTCGAGACGCTCGCTGGCGCGAGCTCCTCAACCACCGGGTCGGCCCCGGGGGTGTGGGAGTCGCCCGAGGGCATCGGGATCCTGCCGGTCTACGGACCCGAGCACCTCGAGGGGCTCGACGCGCTCGACACCTACCCCGGGTTGGCGCCGTTCCTGCGTGGGCCCTACCCGACGATGTACACCACCCAGCCGTGGACGGTGCGGCAGTACGCCGGCTTCTCCACTGCCGAGGAGTCCAACGCCTTCTACCGCCGCAACCTCGCGGCCGGGCAGAAGGGGCTCAGCGTGGCCTTCGACCTCGCCACCCACCGCGGCTACGACTCCGACCACCCGCGGGTCACGGGCGACGTCGGCATGGCCGGTGTGGCGATCGACTCGATCTACGACGCCCGCACCCTCTTCGAGGGCATCCCTCTCGACGAGATGTCGGTCTCGATGACGATGAACGGTGCCGTCCTCCCGGTGCTGGCGCTCTACATCGCCGCGGCCGAGGAGCAGGGGGTCAAGCCGGAACAGCTCACGGGGACGATCCAGAACGACATCCTCAAGGAGTTCATGGTCCGCAACACCTACATCTACCCTCCCCAGCCGAGCATGCGGATCATCAGCGACATCTTCGGCTACACCGCTGCGAAGATGCCGCGCTACAACTCGATCTCCATCTCCGGCTACCACATCCAGGAGGCCGGCGCGACGGCCGACCTCGAGCTCGCCTACACCCTCGCCGACGGGGTGGAGTACATCCGTGCCGGCCTCGACGCCGGGCTGACGATCGATGAGTTCGCGCCACGGTTGAGCTTCTTCTGGGCCATCGGGATGAACTTCTTCATGGAGGTCGCGAAGCTCCGGGCGGCGCGGGCCCTGTGGGCGCGGCTGGTGAGCCAGTTCGAGCCGCAGAACCCCAAGTCGCTCTCGCTGCGCACCCACAGCCAGACCTCGGGGTGGTCGCTGACCGCGCAGGACGTGTTCAACAACGTGCAGCGCACCTGCATCGAGGCGATGGCCGCGACCCAGGGGCACACCCAGTCACTGCACACCAACGCACTCGACGAGGCGATCGCGCTGCCCACGGACTTCTCCGCGCGGATCGCTCGCAACACCCAGCTGCTCCTGCAGCAGGAGTCCGGCACGACGGGCACGATCGACCCGTGGGCCGGGTCCTACTACGTCGAGCGGCTGACCCACGACCTCGCCGAGAAGGCCTGGGCGCACATCGGTGAGGCCGAGAAGGCCGGCGGGATGGCCAAGGCGATCGAAGAGGGCCTGCCGAAGATGCGCATCGAGGAGGCCGCGGCCCGCACCCAGGCGCGCCTGGACTCGGGCGCGCAGAAGCTGATCGGCGTGAACACCTACCGGCTCGCCGACGAGGACCCCCTCGACGTGTTGAAGGTCGACAACGCCAGCGTCTACAAGCAGCAGCTCGCCAAGCTCGAGCGGCTGCGGGAGGAGCGCGACGACGCCCAGGTCGAGCGCACGCTGCACGCGCTCACCCGTTCGGCCGAGGACGGCCACGTGCACGGTTCGCTGGACGGCAACCTGCTCAAGCTCGCGGTCGATGCGGCTCACGCCAAGGCGACCGTCGGGGAGATCTCCGAGGCACTGGAGAAGGTCTACGGCCGACACCGGGCCGTGATCCGTACGATCTCGGGTGTGTACAAGCGCGAGTCCCGATCGAATGGCCAGTCCAACGAGGCCATGGACAGTGTGCTCGCCGCAACCGAGAAGTTCGCCGAGGACGAGGGCCGCCGCCCCCGGATCCTGGTCGCGAAGATGGGGCAGGACGGCCATGACCGCGGCCAGAAGGTGATCGTCACCGCCTTCGCCGACATGGGCTTCGACGTCGACGTGGGGCCACTGTTCTCGACGCCGGAGGAGGTCGCCCAGCAGGCGGTCGACGCGGACGTGCACATCGTCGGCGTGAACTCCCTGGCTGCCGGTCACCTCACCCTGGTCCCGGCGCTCAAGGAGGCGCTGGCCGAGCTCGGTGGCGAGGACATGATGATCGTGGTCGGGGGGGTGATCCCGCCGGACGACGTACCCACGCTGCGGGAGATGGGCGCGGTCGCGGTGTTCCCGCCCGGCACGGTCATCGCCGAGGCGGCGCTGGACCTGCTGGAGAAGCTCTCGGCCCAGCTCGGTCACTGATGGTCGCGACGCGCAAGGAGGTCGACGTCGCCGGACTCGTCCAGGGCGTGCGTGCGGGGCGGCGTGGTGCCGTCTCGCGGGCGATCACGCTGGTCGAGTCGAGTCGCTCCGACCACCGTGCGGCAGCGCGTGAGCTGCTCACCGAGCTCACCGACCCCGGCACCGGCTGCCTGCGTGTCGGCATCTCGGGGGTTCCGGGAGTGGGGAAGTCGACCTTCATCGAGGCCCTGGGCACCCACCTGACCGAGCGCGGCCAGAGCGTGGGCGTTCTCGCCGTGGATCCCTCCTCGGTGCGAACGGGAGGATCAGTGCTGGGCGACAAGACCCGGATGGCCAGCCTGGCGGCCGACCCCGATGCCTACATCCGTCCCTCGCCGACGGCGGGCACGCTCGGCGGCGTCGCCCGGGCCACCACCCAGGCGATGACCGTGCTCGAGGCCGCCGGCTACGACGTCGTGCTCGTCGAGACCGTCGGGGTCGGACAGTCCGAGGTCACCGTCGCCGGCATGGTGGACACGTTCTTGTTCCTCACCCTGGCCCGCACCGGCGATCAGCTGCAGGGCATCAAGAAGGGCATCCTGGAGATCGCCGACGTGATCGCGGTCAACAAGGCGGACGGTGACCGCGAGGCTGAGGCGAAGTCCGCAGCCCGCGAGCTCGCGGGCGCGCTGCGGCTGGTGCACTCCTCGACCGACGGTTGGGTGCCCCCGGTGCTCACCTGCTCGGGGCTGCACGGTGCCGGGGTCGAGGAGGTCTGGCAGCGCGTGCTCGCCCACCGCGAGTCGATGGGCGAGGCGGGGCTGGCCGAGAAGCGGGCCGAGCAGCAGCTCGACTTCACCTGGGCGCTGGTGCGTGACGAGCTCGACCAACGGCTGCGCCGGTCCCCTGGGGTGCGCAGGATCCGAGACGACGTACGCCGGGAGCTGCTGGCCGGCGAGCTGACCGCTCCTCTCGCCGCCGACCGGCTGGTGGCCGCCTACGACGAGGGCACCGGCGCGTCGTAGAGCTGGCCCTGCCGCTCCAGCCGCCTGGTCCAAGGCGCGCCGTCGGCGACGCCGTAGGTCGTCGTCATGGTCCACGTCCCGCCGGTCTCGGGATGACCGACGACGCCGAGGTAGTCGTGCGAGGTCTTGTCGAAGACCAGCCATGTCGCATGTGGGCTGTCGACGAGACCGACCGCCTCGCCGCGCCGGTCACCGACCTCGACCGAGCGAGCCACGATCGCGACCCCGTCCAGACGGGCGACCGCGCGCAGCACGTCCGACTTCAGGTCCAACGGAGCACTGTTGTCAGAAACCACACCGAAGGCGGTCTGCCACACGTTCGCGGTGCCGTCACTGGCGCCGTCGCCCTCGGCCCGGGCCAGCCGTCGCAGCGCGGAGAGTAGCCGGGCGGGATCGCTCGGGTGGGTGGCGTAGAGGATCCCGAGCTCGCCTCCCGACTCCGAGCTGCGCGAGAGCGGCAGCAACAGAGCATCCTCGGCTGCTCCGGGGGAGGGGGTGACCCGTTCCATGCCGGGTGTGTCCATGGTGGGCAACCAGGTCTCGGTCACCTCATTGGCCGCTGCGGCGCTGCCGGCGGCATCCTTGCGGACCGTGACCGTGCGCACCGTGAGGTACTGCCCCGGCCCCGGCGGGGGCAGCGCCTCAAGCTCGGCAGCTGCTCGGGTCAGCACCGACGCCGCTGCGGCGCTCGGGGTAGGAGTACCGCCGAGGTCCACGATGCCGACCGTCGCCACCACTGCTGCAGCGGCGGCCACGCCGATCGCCGTTCGAGCAAGGAGGCGTCGCCTGCCCCGGAGCCGCACCACGTCCCGGCGCAGCGTCTCGGTGGTGGCCGCCCGCCGCAGCGCGGCCCGGGTGTGCAGCAAGACCTGCTCGGGTGGAGCGGGTACCTGTCCCGCGGCTTTCAGCTCAGCCCACAGGTGGTCGTCGAGGGTGGGAGTGCTCATGAGTCCTCCAAGGGTGTGTCGCGTGGGTGTGGAGCAAGGTGAGAGACCAGGTGGGCGGGCTGCAACCGCTCTGCCCGGGAGCTGGAGAGGGAGCTGGCGAAGCTGGCGCGAGCGCGGTGCAGTCGTGACCTGGCGGTGCCGGCAGGAATATCGAGCACGCGGGCTGCCTCGCTGGGCGAGAGCTGCTCCCAGGCCACCAGCAGCAGCACCTCGCGATCGTCTGCGCTCAGGGCCTGCAGGGCTGCACGCAGTTCCGGGGCCGTCTGGGCAGCGTCGAGTCGGGCGTCGACCTGGGCCCAGTCATCGTGGGACTCCTCCTGCCAGGCAGGCAGCCGCTGGTGCTGGTGGCCGCGTTCGCGGCGGTAGTGGGCGAGCAGCACGTTGCGGGCGATACCGAAGAGCCAGCCCACGACCACACCGAGCTCCGGGTCGTAGCGGCTGCGATGCTCGTAGGCCACCAGCCAGACCTCGCTGCTCAGGTCGTCGGCGGCCGCCGGGGCCCGCCGGGCCAGGTAAGCGTGCACCCGGGGGCCGTGCAGGATGACCAGCTCCTCGAAGATCCGGGGTTCGCTCACCGATCTAGCGACGAGCTCTCCGTCTGACGCCACCGCTCCACCTCTCCGAGACCTTCCCAGCACTGACACACATTCATTGTCGGAGAAGGCCATCAGCGTTCGCGACGCCGAGTCGGCCCGGTAACGTGGTCAGTTGTGTCCACCATCCTCCGCAGCCAGGCCCAGGCCGAGGTCGACCGGCTGGCTCCTGAGCTGATCGAGTTCCGCCGCGACCTGCACGCCCATCCCGAGTTGTCTTGGGCAGAGGAACGGACCACCTCGGTCCTGGCCAAACGGCTCGACGAGGCCGGACTGGTGCCGGTGGCCTTGCCCCGCGGTGGGTTCACCGTCGACATCGGCACCGGGTCCGAGCCGCTGGTCGCTATCCGTGCCGACCTCGACGCACTGCCCGTCGAGGACCGCACCACGGACCCGTGGGTGAGCACCGTCTCAGGGGTCGCACACGCCTGCGGCCACGACCTGCACGCGACGGCGCTGCTCGGTGCCGGACTGGCGCTGCACTCCCTGGGTGACCAGCTCCCCGGACGGGTGCGCCTGGTCTTCCAGCCGGCCGAGGAGATCATGCCGGGCGGTGCGTTGACCTCGATCGCTGCCGGTGCCCTGGAGGGGGTGGAGCGGATCTTCGGTCTGCATGCCGACCCGGGCATCGATGTCGGCACGGTCGGCCTGCGCGAGGGGCCGCTCACGGGTGCGGCGGACTCGCTCGACGTACACCTGAGCGGGAAGGGGGGGCACACCTCGCGGCCCCACCTGACCGAGGACCTGACCTTCGCCCTGGGCAAGCTGGTGGTCGAGCTGCCAGCGGTGCTCTCGCGCAGGCTCGATCCACGAACCGGGGTCAGCGTGGTGTGGGGCGTCGTCCGCGCCGGTTCGGCGATGAACGTGATCCCGTCCTCGGGCCGCGCCGGAGGCACGGTGCGGATGCTGGACGGAGTGGCCTGGGCAGACGCGGAACAGCTCGTCCGCACCACGATCGCCCAGATCGTGGAGCCGTACGGCGTCACGGCGGAGGTCACCTATGTGCGGGGGGTCCCGCCGGTGGTCAACGAACACCGGTCCACTCACCTCTTCGGCCAGGCGGTCGAGGATGTCCTGGGAGAGGAGGGTCACGTGGCCACCTCGCAGAGCCTGGGTGGCGAGGACTTCGCTTGGTACCTCGAGACCGTTCCGGGCGCGATGGCCCGGCTCGGCACCAGGACGCCCGGGGGACCGACCTACGACCTGCACCAGGGCGACTTGCGGATCGACGAGCGTTCCGTCCCGATCGGCGCGAAGGTGTTGGCACTCGCCGCGTTGCACGCGATGGTCACCGACCGATAACAAAGCCGCGATCAGGCGCTCAGCGGTGATGCCGGACACACTCTCTCGCCTAGGGTGGCCCCGGCGGGCCTCAAGGCTTGCCCTCACGTCACCACGAAACCAGGAGGCCCCGTGCGCAAGCTTGCACGTTCCGTAGCTCTCGCAGCGGCACTGACGCTGGTGGTCGCAGGTTGCGGCCGCAGCGACAGCGACACATCCAGCAGCCCCTCGAAGTCCGACGGCCCCGTGAAGGTCGAGTTCCCGCAGCTGGACAAGCCCGACTTCAAGGCCTGCATGGTCTCCGACTCGGGCGGGTTCGACGACAAGTCGTTCAACCAGACTGCCAAGGCGGGTCTGGATGGTGCCGTGAAGGACTTCAAGGTCCAGCAGTCGGCCGTCCAGTCCAAGGCTGACGCCGACTACGTGCCCAACCTGGCCGCTCTCGTGCGACAGAAGTGCAACTCCATCACCACGGTCGGCTTCCTGCTCGGCGACGCGACCCTGGCCTCGGCCAAGGCCAATCCCGACATCGACTACTCGATCGTCGACTTCGGCTACAACGACCCCGACAGCGGTGCCAACGTCGCGCCCGACAACCTCAAGGCGCTCATCTTCGACACCGCCTCGCCGTCGTTCATGGCCGGCTACCTCGCCGCGGGCATGTCCAAGTCCGGCTTCGTCGGCACCTTCGGTGGTGCCCCCATCCCGACCGTCACGATCTTCATGGACGGTTTCTGGGAGGGAGTGCAGTACTACAACGACCAGAAGAAGAAGGACGTCAAGGTCGTCGGCTGGGACGAGACCACTCAGAAGGGCTCGTTCACCGGTGACTTCGAGGCAAAGGGCAAGGGCCAGACCGTGGCCGCCGGCCTGATCCAGCAGGGTGCCGACGTGATCTTCCCGGTCGCCGGCCCCGCTGGTCTCGGTGGGCTCCAGGCAGCCAAGGAGAAGGACGCCAAGGCGATCTGGGTCGACACCGACGGATGCGTCTCGGCTGCGGAGTACTGCAGCGTCCTGCTCACCTCGGTGATGAAGGGCATGGACATCGCCGTCCAGAAGTCGATCCAGGACGCCGTCGAGGGCAAGTTCTCCAACGAGCCGTACGTCGGCACGCTGGACAACGGTGGCGTGGAGATCGCGCCGTACCACGAGGCCGACTCCACGATCCCCGACGAGCTCAAGCAGGAGATCGACGCCATCCGCGCCAAGCTGCTCAGCGGCGAGATCAAGGTGCAGTCGAAGGCCGTGCCGAAGAGCTGAAGGTTCCACCTGCTTGACCTACCCGGGGAGGGGAGCCAGTGGCTCCCCTCCCCGGGTCGGTGAGAATCCCGGCCCCAGGAGGGCAGATGCAGCTCGAGATCCGTGGCCTGACCAAGCGTTTCGGCTCGTTCACCGCCAACGACTCGATCGACCTGACCATCGAGCCCGGCGAGATCCACTGCCTGCTCGGCGAGAACGGTGCCGGCAAGTCGACGTTGATGAACATGCTCTACGGCCTGCTCGAGCCCACCGAGGGCGGCATCTTCATCGATGGCAAGCCAGCCCACTTCTTGACGCCCGCCGACGCGATCAAGGCGGGGATCGGCATGGTTCACCAGCACTTCATGCTGGTGCCAGTCTTCACCGTCGCCGAGAACGTGATGCTCGGGCGTGAGCAGCTCAAGTCGTTCGGACGTCTCGACCGCAAGGCGGCCGCCGAGCGGGTCCGCGAGCTCTCCTCGACCTACAAGCTCAAGGTGGAGCCGGAATCACTGGTCGAGTCCCTGCCAGTGGGCGTGCAGCAGCGGGTGGAGATCATCAAGGCGCTCGCCAACGACGCGGAGGTGCTGATCCTCGACGAGCCCACTGCCGTGCTCACCCCGCAGGAGACCGACGAGCTGATGGAGATCATGCGCTCGCTCAAGGCGCGGGGCACCTCGATCATCTTCATCACCCACAAGCTCCGCGAGGTCAAGGCGATCGGCGACAAGATCACCGTGATCCGACGCGGCAAGGTCGTCGGCACCGCGCCGCCCAGCACCTCCGAGGCAGAACTGGCTGAGATGATGGTCGGTCGAGCGGTGAACCTGACGGTCGAGAAGGACCCCCATCCGCCCGGCGCAGACGTGCTCTCGGTCAAGGGCGTGACCGTGATCGACAGCCGGGGTGCCACCGTCGTCAACGACGTGTCGTTCACCGCCAGGGCGGGTGAGGTCCTGGCCATCGCCGGCGTCCAGGGCAACGGCCAGACCGAGCTGATCAAGACCCTGATGGGCCTGATCAAGCCGACCGCCGGCACGGTCGAGCTCGACGGGGAGGACATCTCCCAGCACGGCCCGCGGCGCAGCCTCGAGGCTGGCATCGGCTACATCCCTGAGGACCGGGCGCACGACGGGTACGTCGGCTCGTTCGGTGTCGATGAGAACCTCGTGCTCGACCAGTTCCGCAACCCGGAGTTCTCCTCCCGGGGGATCCTGCGGCTCGACGCGATCGCGCGGAACGCGCGGAAGACGGTGGAGGAGTTCGACATCCGCACCGAGACCATCAAGAGCAGCCTGAGCTCGCTCTCGGGCGGCAACCAGCAGAAGGTCGTGGTGGCCAGGGAGCTGTCCCGGCCGCTGCGGGTGCTGATCGCCTCCCAGCCCACCCGGGGCGTCGACGTGGGCTCGATCGAGTTCATCCACAAACGGATCATCGAGGAGCGCGACCGCGGCACGGCGGTCGTGATCGTCTCCACCGAGCTCGATGAGGTCTTCGCGCTCGCCGACCGGATCGCAGTGATGTGTGACGGCCGGATCGTCGACACCGTCTCACCGGACATCCAGCGCGAGGAGATCGGTCTGCTGATGGCCGGGGGAGGAACCCATGAGTGAGACCGAGAGCCCCGAGGCGCCGGCACCTGCGCGCCGTGAACCGGCATGGATGAGCCTGCTGCCGACAGTGCGGATGACGCTGCTCTCGATCGCGGTTGCCCTGGCCTTCGGCGCCGTCCTGATCGCGATCAGCGACCCGCGTGTGGTCGGAGCTGACAGCTTCGGTGGTGCCCTCAAGGGGCTGGGCTCGGCGATCGGAGGCTCTTATTGGGCCCTGGTCACGGGCTCGATCGGCAGCTGGGCCGCGTTCGTCGACACCTTGACCAAGGCCGCCCCGCTCGTGTGCGCAGGACTGGGCGTGACCCTCGCCTTCCGAGCTGGCCTGTTCAACATCGGCGCACAGGGCCAGCTCGTCCTCGGCGCCATCTTCGCCGGGTACGTCGGCTTCGCGATGGACCTGCCCGTGGGCATCCACCTGGTGGTGGCGGTGATCGCAGCCGGGGTCGGTGGAGCGCTGTGGGGTGCGATCCCCGGCCTGCTGAAGGCACGCACCGGGGCTCACGAGGTGATCACCACGATCATGCTCAACTACGTCGGCGGCAGCCTGCTGCTCTACCTGCTCACCAACGTCTCCGCCTTCGGCCGCGCGGGACAGCTGAACCCGCGGTCGCGTCCGGTGGACGCCTCGGCCACGTTCCCGACGATCTTCTCGATCCACATCGGGGTGCTGCTCGCCGTGGTCGCCACCGCGGTCGTGTGGTGGCTCTTGGAGCGCACCACTCTCGGCTTCCAGATGAAGGCGGCCGGCGCGAACCCGCTTGCTTCGCGCACGGCGGGCATGAACGTCCCCCGGCTCTACATGTACGCGATGATGATCGCGGGCGGCCTGGCCGGTCTCGGCGCCGCGATGACTGTGCTCGGCCAGCGGCTCTCGCTGACCACCTCCTTCGCCGGATCGCTGGGCTTCGACGCGATCACCGTCGCCCTCCTCGGCCGGGCCACCCCGGTCGGGACGCTGCTCGCCGGCCTGCTCTTCGGGGCGCTCGACGCAGGCGGCGTACAGATGCAGGCCGGGCAGGGGACACCGATCCAGCTCACCGAGGTGATCAAGGCATTGATCGTGCTGTTCGTGGCCGCCCCGGCTGCTGTGCGCGGCCTGCTGCGGCTCAAGGGCAAGGCACCAGGCACCACCATGGAAGCGAAGGGGTGGGGAGGATGAGCACCATCACGACCGAGCGGGCCGACCATCCGGCCGCGGCCGTGCGCGATCCCGCCGAGAAGCACCGCCGGATCAAGGCCGTCGTGGTGCTCACGCTGGTGCTCGCGCTGCTGATCTTTTTCGCGCTCGACGCCAAGGCCAAGACGGTCAAGTACATCCTGGGCGAGCGGGTCTCCCAGGAGTTCCCGACCAAGGAGCTCAGCGCCGGTCCGGTCGCCTGGGCCTGCGTCGCGATCGTGGCCGTGGCGCTGGTGCTGGCCGCGCTGAACCTGCTGCGCAAGCAGTCGGTCGCGATTCCGGTCTACTTCCTGGCCGGGCTGGTCTTCTACTTCGGCTTCATGATCTGGGAGTTCCGCGACCAGGGCGGTGCCTTCCAGGCCGCGATCAGCAACCCGCTCCCGGGGACGATCGCCATCGCCACCCCGCTGATCCTCGGCGCTCTCGCCGGAGTGATGTGCGAGCGTGCCGGTGTCATCAACATCGCGATCGAGGGCCAGTTCCTCGTGGGTGCGTTCCTGGCCTCGGTGTTCGCGAGCCTGATCTTCAGCGCCTTCGCCGGACTGGTCGCGGCCGTTGTCGGCGGCGTGCTCGTCGGTGCACTGCTGGCGCTGTTCGCGATCCGCTACCAGGTCAACCAGATCGTCGTCGGTGTCGTGCTGGTGGCCTTCGCCTCCGGCCTCACCGCCTTCCTGGTCAACCAGATCCCCGCGTCCGGCAAGGGCAAGGAGTACCTCAACCAGCCGCCGATCCTGAACAAGGTGGCGATCCCCGGCCTCTCCGACATCCCACTGGTCGGCCAGGCGCTGTTCACCCAGACGGCGCTGGTCTACCTGATGTACGTCGCGATCGTGGCCGTCCCGTTCGTGCTCTACCAGACCCGGTGGGGGCTGCGCGTGCGTTCGGTCGGCGAGCACCCCCAGGCCGCCGACACCGTCGGCATCAAGGTCAACCGGGTGCGCTGGCAGGCCGTGCTCGCCGGCGGTGGCCTTGCCGGACTCGGCGGCGCCTACTTCACCGTCGGCTCCTCGGGATCCTTCGACCAGGACATCTCCAACGGGCAGGGCTTCATCGCCCTTGCCGCGGTGATCATGGGTCGTTGGCACCCCGTGGGCGCCACTCTGGCCGCGCTGTTCTTCGGATTCATGTGGAACCTGCAGAACCAGGTGGGCCTGGTCGGCAAGGTCCCCAACGAGTTCCTCGGTGCTGCGCCCTACCTGGCCACGATCATCGCCGTCGCCGGGTTCGTGGGCCGAGTCCGCCCGCCGGCCGCGGACGGCGAACCGTATGTCAAGGGCTGAGCCATGACCCCCTCCGCGACAGCCGGGGACACCCAGGTCGACTGGCCTGCTCTGACCGAACGGGCCCGCGAGGCGATGCGGCACGCCTATGCGCCCTACAGCAACTACCCGGTCGGCGCCGCGGCCCTGGTCGAGGACGGGCGCGTGGTCTCCGGGTGCAACGTCGAGAACGCCGCCTACGGGGTCACCCTGTGCGCCGAGTGCGGGCTGGTCTCGCAGCTGCACCTGACCGGCGGGGGCCGGCTGACCCAGTTCGTCTGCGTGGACGGAGCTGGCGAGCTGTTGATGCCGTGCGGAAGGTGTCGTCAGCTGCTGTGGGAGACCGGCGGTCCCGACCTCGAGCTGCTCACCCGGACCGGCGTACGCCGTCTCGAAGAGCTGCTGCCCGACGCCTTCGGGCCCGATGACCTGAAGAGGAACTGACATGGGCATCCACGACGCCGTCGAGGTGATCGTCGCCAAGCGCGACGGCGCCGCTCTCAGTGACAGCCAGATCGACTGGGTGATCGACGCCTACACCGGCGGTGAGGTCGCCGACGAGCAGATGGCCGCGCTGGCGATGGCGATCCTGCTCAACGGGATGGACCGTCGCGAGATCTCGCGCTGGACCTCGGCGATGATCGCGAGCGGCGAGCGGATGGACTTCTCCTCGCTGTCGCGGCCCACTGCGGACAAGCACTCCACCGGCGGTGTCGGTGACAAGATCACGCTCCCGCTCGCGCCCCTGGTCGCCGCCTGTGGCGTCGCCGTGCCGCAGCTCTCCGGCCGCGGCCTGGGCCACACGGGCGGCACTCTGGACAAGCTCGAGTCGATCCCCGGCTGGGAGGCGGCGCTGTCCAACGAGGCCATGCTGCAGCAGCTCGAGGACGTCGGAGCGGTGATCTGCGCCGCCGGGTCGGGGCTGGCTCCGGCCGACAAGAAGCTCTACGCGCTGCGTGACGTCACCGGGACCGTCGAGGCGATCCCGCTGATCGCCTCCTCGATCATGAGCAAGAAGATCGCCGAGGGCACGGGCGCGCTCGTCCTCGACGTCAAGGTCGGCACGGGTGCCTTCATGAAGGACCTCGAGCGCGCCCGGGAGCTCGCCTCCACGATGGTCGCGCTCGGCAAGGACGCAGGGGTGCACACCGTTGCCCTGCTCACCGACATGTCCACCCCGCTCGGCCTGACGGCGGGCAATGCCCTCGAGGTGCGCGAATCGGTGGACGTGCTCGAGGGCGGAGGACCTGCCGACGTCATCGAGCTCACTGTCGCGCTGGCTCGCGAGATGCTGTCCGGCGCGGGGCGCGAGGACGTCGACCCCGCAGAGGTGCTCGCCTCGGGCGGCGCGATGGACGCCTGGCGCTCGATGATCAGCGCCCAGGGTGGTGACCCGGCGGCGGCGCTGCCGACCGCGCGGGAGACGCACGTGGTCGCAGCCCCGTCGAGCGGGATCCTCACCCGGTTGGATGCCATGGCTGTCGGCATGGCGGCCTGGCGACTCGGAGCCGGGCGGGCGAAGCAGGGGGCCGCGGTCCAGGCCGGGGCCGGTGTGGAGTGGCACGCCCGACCCGGCGACCAGGTCACCGAGGGCCAGCCCCTGGTGACCCTGCACACCGACGAGCCGGAGCGCTTCGAACGCGCACTGGCCTCGCTGGAGGGTGGCTACGACGTCGCACCGACCGGAACGGCGTACGAACCGGCGCCGCTGCTCATCGACCGGGTCAGCTGAGCAGCAGCACGACCGTCTCGGCGACGCAGGCCGGCTTGTCCTGGTCCTCGATCTCGATGACGTACTTCAAGGTGAGCTGCTTTCCGGCCGGGATGTCGACGACCTCGCCGACCGTGACCTTGGCGCGCACCCGCGAGCCGACCCGAACCGGGTTGGGGAAGCGGACCTTGTTCACGCCGTAGTTGAGCTTGGCACCCGGCGTGTCCAGGCTGAAGACCTGGCTGCCGAGCCACGGGACCAGCGACAAGGTCAGGTAGCCGTGGGCGATGGTGCCCCCGAACGGACCCTGCTTCGCCTTCTCCACGTCGACGTGGATCCACTGGTGGTCACCGGTCGCGTCGGCGAACTGGTCGACCCGCTCCTGGCTGATCTCGACCCACTCCGTGGTGCCGATCTCCTCGCCGGCGGCGGCCTCGATCTCCTCGAAGGTGCTGAACACGCGCATGTACGGCGCTCCTCGTGGCCCGCACGGTCGCGGGCCTGGTCAGGGTGTTGGATGGGAACGTGTCCGAACCTACCCCGCTGTCCGCAGACGTAGTCCGAGCCGCCCCGAAGGTCCTCCTGCACGACCACCTCGACGGGGGGCTCAGGCCATCGACGATCGTGGAGCTTGCCGACGAGGTCGGCCACCCACTTCCGGCCGACGAGCCGGAGGCACTGGGCCGTTGGTTCACCGAGTCGGCCGACTCCGGGTCCCTCGTGCGCTACCTGGAGACCTTCGACCACACCGTTGCGGTGATGCAACGCGCCGACCACCTCACTCGGGTCGCGCGGGAGTGCGTGGAGGACCTGGCGGCCGACGGCGTGGTCTACGCCGAGGTCCGCTACGCCCCCGAGCAGCACCTGGAGGGGGATCTCACGCTCGAGGAGGTGGTCACCGCAGTGCAGGAGGGCTTCGAGGAAGGGATGGCCCAGCAGACTTCCGGGTCCGGGATCGTGGTCAAGCAGCTGCTGACCGCGATGCGGCACCAGGCCCGCTCGCGTGAGATCGCCGAGCTCGCCGTACGCCACCGGGACAACGGCGTCGTGGGCTTCGACATCGCCGGCGCCGAGGCCGGCTACCCGCCCACCCGTCACCTCGACGCCTTCGAGTACCTCCAGCGCGAGAACGCCCACTTCACCATCCATGCGGGCGAGGCCTTCGGGCTGCCCTCGATCTGGCAGGCGTTGCAGTGGTGCGGCGCGGACCGGCTCGGGCACGGGGTCCGAATCATCGACGACATCACCATCGACGACGACGGTGCGCCCCACCTGGGTCGGCTGGCCCAGTACGTGCGCGACAAGCGGATCCCGTTGGAGCTCTGCCCGCACTCCAACATCCAGACCGGCGCTGCGGCCTCGATCGCCGAGCACCCGATCGGTCTGCTCACCGAGCTGCGTTTCCGGGTGACCGTGAACACCGACAACAGGTTGATGAGCGGCACCTCGATGACCAAGGAGATGGTCGAGCTCTCCAAGGCGTTCGGCTACGGACTGCCGGACCTGCAGTGGTTCACGGTCAACGCGATGAAGTCCGCGTTCGTGCACTTCGACCAGCGACTTGCCCTCATCAATGAGGTGATCAAGCCCGGGTACGCCGAGCTCGGCCTGCGACCCGACCGCGCGATCGACTGAGGGATCGGGAACATCTGGGCGCCCGCGCGTGCTGGGTCAGGCATGCGAGCAGTCGTCTACTCCGAGCCCGGTCTGTCCTCCGTCATGCGCCTTGTCGACCGTGAGGTCCCTGAGCCCGGACCCGGCGAGGTTCGGGTCCGGCTGGTCCGTGCGGGTGTCAATCCGACCGACTGGAAGTTTCGCTCCGGCACGATGCGTGACCACACCGAGGTCACGCCCGGGCAGGACGGTGCCGGTGACGTTGACGCGGTCGGACCCGGGGTCGAGGACCTCGCGGTCGGCGACCGGGTCTGGCTGATCCTCGCCCAGCACGAACGCGCCCTGGGCACGGCCGCGGAGTACACCGTGCAGCCAGCCGAACGCGTCATCGCGCTGCCGCAGGGTGCGTCCTACGACCTGGGCGCGTCGCTGGGCGTGCCTGCCGTGACCGCGCACCGCGCTCTGACCTCTGGTGAGGGCGCGAGCCGGCTGGAGCCCGGTGCGATGTCCGGGCAGACCGTGCTCGTCGCGGGCGGAGCGGGCGCCGTGGGCAACGCCGCGATCCAGCTCGCCCGGTGGGCTGGCGCGACCGTCGTGACCACGGTGAGCAGCGATCAGAAGGCCGCTCTGGCAAAGGCCGCCGGTGCTCATCACACTGTCGACTACCGCGCCACCGACGCGGAGAAGGAGATCACCGCGCTGTTCCCCGACGGCGTCGACCTCGTCGTCGAGGTCGCCCCCGCCCAGAACGTCGATCTCGACCTCGCCGTGCTGCGCAACCGCGGCACACTGGCCTACTACGCCAACAACGGCGGCGACACCTTCAACGTCCCGATCCGCCCTTCGTTCTCCAAGAACGTGCGGTTCCAGGGCGTGCTGCTCTACACCCTCGGCGCCGACCTGGTGGCCGCCGCGGCCGCTGACGTCTCGGCTGCCGTCGCTGCAGGTGCCCTACGGGTCGGCGACGACGTCGGCGTGCCCCTGCACCACTTCGCGCTGGAGGACGCTGCCGCGGCGCACGACGCGGTCGAGAACGGTGCGATCGGCAAGGTCCTGATCGATCTGGCCTGAGGCTGCATCCCGGGTAGCGTGAGGCCTTGGGGGCAGAACCCGGCGGGGAATGGGGGCTCGATGGCCGCCAAATTGCGGTTCAATCTTCTCGGCGGCGTCGAGATGTCGGGAAGCGACGTAGTCCTCTCGGCGCGCGCCCTGGCACTGATCGGCTACCTGGTCACTCACGCCGAGACCCCGCAGCCTCGGGGTCACTTGGCCGATGTGCTCTGGCCGGAGTCGAGCAGTGCACAGGCCCGCACCAACCTGCGCCGCGAGCTGCACCACCTGCGGGCCGCACTCAACGGGTCTGGCGCTCTGGAGGTCACCGGCGCCGCACTCGCCTGGCGGAAGTCCGCGGACTGCGAGGTGGACGTGATCACTTTCAGCGTGGCACAGGGGCGCGCGCTTGCTGCGTTGGCTGCGGGAGAAGACGGCGCGGGTGCAGAGGTACGCCGTGCCCTGGCCAGCTATGGCGGCGACTTCCTTCCGGGCTGCTACGACGACTGGGCGATGCGTGCCCAGGAGTCGCTGCAGGACGCCTGCGTCCAGCTCTGCGATCGCGCAGTGCTTTTTCACGAGCAGAGGGGTGACCTAGAGGAGGCGGTCTCACTCGTGCGTCGGCGCATCGGGCTTCGGCCTCTCGAAGAGTCCGGTTACCGGGCGCTGATGCAACTGCAGCATGAGGCGGGTGACCGGGCAGGAGCGATGCGCACCTATCACCGGTGCGCGTCCGTACTCGAACAGGAACTTGCGCTCGAACCCTCACTGGAGACCCGGCAGCTGCTGGGCTACCTGATGTCGGAGCAGTCCTCCGCGGCCCGCCCGCTCGTCACCGACGCCGAACCGACCTTGACGGCCTGGACCTCGACCGAGCTGGTTGGCCGCGAGGAGGAGTCCCTGACCCTGAGCAAGGCGTGGTCAACGGCGCCTGGGGCCAGCAAGTTCGTCCTGGTCACCGGGGAGGCGGGTGTGGGCAAGACCCGTCTGGTCGGCGACCTGACTCAGCTGGTGAGGCGGCAGGGCGGCGTCGCGGCATCGGCCGGGTGCTTCGCGGCCACGACCACGCTGCCGCTGGCACCGGTGGCGGAGTGGCTACGAGACCCGCAACTACGACGGGCCACGGCCAGACTGGACGCGGTCTGGCGGACCGAGGTCGAGCGGCTGGTGCCCGGCAGCGTCTCCTCGACCGACACAGTGGCCGCTGAGCGCGCCAAGGTTGACGCCTGGCAGCGGCTGCGCTTCTTCGAGGGTCTTGCTCGCGCCGTGCTGACCGTGGGCCGGCCACTGCTGCTGGTCGTGGAGGACCTGCACTGGTGTGACACCGCCACCTTGTCCTGGCTGTCCTTCCTGATGTCGTTTCCGACGAGCGCACCGCTGCTCGTTGTCGGGACCGCTCGAGAGGAGGAGCTGCGGCCACGTGAGGGGCTCCGTGACATGGAGACCGCGGGCCAGCTGGCTCGGTTGCCGCTGAAAGCGCTGTCCGTGGAAGCCACAGCCGAGCTCGCCAAGTCGGTCACCGGTCAGACCCTCACCGAGGACGAACTCGGCCTGGTTCACTCGGTCACCGCAGGCAACCCCTTCTACGTGATCGAGGCACTGCGCGAGGCACACGCCTCGACCGGTTCGATCGACCCGGCCGACCTCGGCGGTGTCCTCGGCAAGCGACTGGCTCGGGTGCCGGACCCGGCCCGGCAGGTGTTGCAGCTGGCCTCTGCGGTAGGAGGGCCGTTCACCCTGGAGCTGCTCGCCGAGGCCTCGGACCAGAGTGCCGACGCTGTCGTGGAGGCGGTCGACGACCTCTGGCGTCGCCGGATCCTGGTTCAGCGCGGCGACAGCTACGCCTTCGGGCACAGTCTGTTGCGTGAGGCGGCCTACGCGACGGTGACACCGGCCCGCCGCTGGCTGCTGCACCGCCGGCTGGCACAGGCGTTGGAGCTGCTCTACTCCGCCCGCTTGGACTCAGTCGCGGCCGAGCTGGCCGAGCAGTACGACAAGAGTGGTCAGGGCGAGCGTGCGATCCCCTTCTACGACCGAGCCGCCCGACAGGCCACGTCGGTCTTCGCCCACGCCGACGCGGTCCGCTTGTGGCAGCGCGCCCGCGAGCTCCTCGCGGGCCTGCCGGTGGGACGCCAACGCGACGAGCGTGAGCTCGCGATCATCGAGCAGCTGCTCCCGCCGTTGAATGCGTGGCGCGGTTATTCCTCCAAGGAGCTCGAGGCCAGCGGACGGCGTTCTCATGCGCTGGGGCTGCGGCTGGGCCGCGACGACGTCCGAGCGGCTGCTTGCATCGCACTGTTCACGACCACGTTCGTCCAGGGCCACACCATCGAGTCGAACCAGTGGGCCGAGCAGGCTCTGGTGCTCGTCGAGCACGTCCCCGATCTCGCTGGTCAGGCACACATGGCTTTCGCCGGGTCCGCCCTGAGCCTTGGCCAGATGCGCGGCGCCTCCGAGCACTTCGCGCTGGCCTGCGAGCTTGCGGGGGAGCGGGACTCGCTGCCGATCGGCACCCGAACCGAGGTGCACGCACGTTGCTGGTGGGCTCACGGGCTGTGGCTGCTCGGTGACGAGACCGCGGCGGTCGCTGCGACCGAGCGGGCCGAGCAGTTGGCTCGCACCATCGAGCACCCCTACTCCTTGGCCGTGGCGCTGTCCTACGCCGCGATCACCCATCAGCTGCGCGGTGACCTGACAGCTTTGCAACGAGTACTGGAGGATCTCACCGAGGTCTGCGAACGCTATGAGTTCGCCTATTACCGCGAGTGGGCCACCGTGCTCACGGGCTGGTTGCACGGCGGAGAGGCTGGGATCCGGATGGCTCGCCAGGGCGTCGAGAGACTGGAGCAGGAGGGGTCGCTCGCCCGGATGCCGTATTGGCTCTGGCTGGTCGCAGAGCTACACCGCGGTGACGGCGACACCGCAGCGGCACTCGGGATCCTCGATGCGGCCGACGCGATCGCCAGCAACAACCGTGACGTGTGGTGGCTGCCGGAGGTGCTGCGAAGCCGGGCGGCGCTCAGCCCCACGATGCGTGCGCTCGTGGATCTCAGGCGCGGCGTGACCCTGGCCAGGCAGCACGAGAGCCTCAGCCTCCTGGAGCGATGCGCCACTGATCTAGCCCAGCGACTGGCCTGACGCGGCGTCGCGCCATAGCGCGGCTGAGCGGAACGATTCCCGAACGCTCGACTGCCTAGGTTCGATGCAAAGGCAGCTGAACCGAAGGGGCCCCGAGATGTCGAATCACCTCTACGCCAACCGGCCGCGAACAGCGAAGCTGACGCTCAAGCACCCGACCACGCCCGACCTGGTCGCCTGCCCGGAGTGTGGCGCGACCTCGGAGGTGGTCAACCGGTTCACGGTCGGCTCCACGGAAGGACCTGTCGAGCACCTCCGGATCAGGTGTCTGTTCGGTCGCCACAACTTCACGATGCCGGCCAGCGAGGGGCCGGACCAGCCCACACGCAACCAGTCAAGGAGCAAGTCATGACCACCACCACCCGCCCGCGCGCTGGGTCAGGATCATTGGCCGACATTCCCTTCGACGAGCTGGCCGCCGCGCTCCGCGGCACCCTGGTTCGCCAAGGGGATCCCGACTACGACGAGGCCCGTGCGGTCTACAACGGCATGATCGACCGCCGTCCTGCCGCGGTCGCGCACTGCCGCGACGTCGCCGACGTCGTGGCCTGCGTGCGGTTCGCGAAGGATCACGGCATCGCCCCCGCGATCAGGGGAGGTTCGCACAACGCCGCGGGCCTGGGTACCTGGGACGACGCCCTGGTGATCGATCTCTCGCCGATGCACAGCGTGACGGTCGACCCCGCCGCGAAGACGATACGTGTCGACGGCGGCTGCACCTGGGCTGACGTGGACCACGCCACGGTGCCGTTCGGGCTGGCCGTGCCCTCGGGTTTCTTGGGCAGCACCGGCGTCGGAGGACTGACGCTCGGAGGCGGGATGGGCTACCTCACCCGTCGCTTCGGGATGACGGTGGACAACCTGCTCGGCGCCGACGTCGTCCTTGCGGACGGCGCCCTCGTAAGAGCAGATGCGCACACCAACAAGGACCTGTTCTGGGCCCTGCGCGGCGGCGGCGGAAACTTCGGTGTGGTCACCTCGTTCACCTTCCGTGGCAACCCAATCGGCGACAACGGCACGATCTTCGGCGGTCCGGTCCTGTACGACCTGGCGGACACGGGTGCGGTGATGCGGTGGTACCGCGAGCTGTTGCCCAACCTCCCCGAGGAGCTCAACGGTTGGATCGCCACCCTGACGATCCCGCCAGCGCCCCCGTTCCCCGAGGAACTGTGGGGACGCAAGGCCTGCGGCATCGTCTGGTGCTACACCGGCCCTTTGGCCCAGGCGGAGGAGGTCACGGCTCCGGTGCGCGACTTCGGGTCACCGCTGCTGGTCGGCCTGCACGAGATGCCGTTCAACGTGCTCCAGGGAGCTTTCGACGCGCTGTACCCCGCCGGGCTTCAGTGGTACTGGAAGGCCCACTTCTGCCCCGAGATCTCGGATGAGGCGATCGCGATCCACGAGAAGTACGCCGAGCTGCTGCCTACCGGTCACTCGACGATGCACATGTACCCGATCGGCGGCGCCGCCTCCCGGGTCGCAGCCCACGAAACCGCCTTCGTGCACCGCGATGGTGGCTGGTCCGGGGTGATCGTCGGGGTCGACCCCGATCCCGAGCACGCCGAGATGATCACCAAGTGGGCGCGCGACTACTACGACGAGCTGCACCCGACGACGAGCGGTGCGGGGTACATCAACATGATGATGCTGGAGGGTCAGGAGGCGATCGAGGCGTCGTACGGCAGCAACTACGAGCGGCTCACCCGCATCAAGCAGGTCTACGACCCGACGAACTTCTTCCACGTCAACCAGAACATCACCCCCGCCCTGCCCCATCAGCGCACCAGCTGAGAGTCCTACCGGGGGAGGACGACCGTCTCCGCGCCAGTCAGCCGCCTGAGCTGGCCAGGGCAGCGATGGTCGCGCGCGCCTCGGCAGGCGAGACCACCCGGCACCCCTGCTGGCGGGCGTGGGCGACCACTGCCCGCTGGGCGGCAAGAAGGTGAAGGCCGCGGCGGAGCAGCACCCAGGGTGGCTTGCGGTGCTCGCGCAGGTCGCGGGAGAGCCGACGCACGAAGGTGCGGGCAGGGTGCTGGGTGACGCACAGGGCGTCCGCGAGCAGACCTCGCGCTCGAGCGGCGTCCACGATCTCCTGGGCGAAGATCCCCTCCGCCACGACGTAGGCCGCACTCCCGAGCTCCACCACCCGGTGACCCGCCTGGCGGCTCGTCGCGATGTCGTAGATCGGAGCGTCGAGGCGACCAGTGCGACACAGCTCCTCGAGCGCGGCCACTGCCGCAGCCGCGTTCCACGACGCCGGGTCGTCCCAGTCGACGATCGGCTCACCGCCCGCAAGAGCGATCCGCGGCAGCGAGGGGTCGGCGCCGTCCTTGTAGAAGTCGTCGAGCCGCAGCACCGGCAGCCCCGTCCGGTCGGTCAGGTGCGACTTCCCGGAGCCGGAGGGGCCAGCAAGGACGATCACCCGAGCACGCATCCGCGGGCTCAGATCCCCATCGGGTGCCAGACGGTCTTCGCCTCCATGAACGTGGTCATCCGGGCGAGCGAGGGCGTGGCGAGGAGGTCCTCGGTGCCGGGACGGCGCACGCGCTTGAGGTTCTCGGCCGCGCCGATCTCGAGATCGCGTGCCAGCGTCGCGTCGGCCACACCGGTGAGGTCGATTCCGTTGACGTCCATGTGGGAGGCGAGCCACGGAGCGATCTCGGCCTGGGGCCCGGTGAGGATGTTGACCACGCCGCCCGGGACGTCGGAGGTGGCCATCACCTCGGCGAGGGTGATCGCGGTCAGCGGGTGCGGCTCGCTGGCGATCACCACGCAGGTGTTGCCGGTGACGATGAGCGGCGCCACCACGCTGACCAGACCGAGCAGCGGGCCGGATGGGGCGACCACCGCGATCACGCCGCTGGGTTCAGGGGCAGTGTGGTTGAAGTACGGCCCCGCGACCGGGTTGGCGCCACCGGTGACCTGGGCGATCTTGTCCGCCCACCCGGCGTACCAGACCAGACGGTCGATGGCCGCGTCGACGTAGGTGCGCGCCCTGGTCGCCGACACGCCCTCGGCGGTGCGCAGCTCGGTCTCGAACTGGTCGCGGCGGTCCTCCATCACCTCAGCGACCCGGTAGACCACCTGGGCGCGGTTGTACGCCGTTCGGCCGGACCAGCCGCCGAACGCGGAGCGGGCAGCCACGACCGCGTCCCGGGCGTCCTTGCGCGAAGCGTGCGAGGCGTTGGCCAAGAAGTTGCCCTTGGCGTCGTTGACCACGTAGGAGCGACCCGACTCCGAACGGGGGAAGGCCCCGCCGATGTAGAGCTTGTAGGTCTTGCGCACGTCGAGACGTTCGCTGGTGCCGGAAGTTGTCCGTGCCATCTCACTGACCGCCCTTCAAGTAGCCCTCTAGTCCGTGGCGGCCGCCCTCGCGGCCGTAGCCCGACTCCTTGTAGCCGCCGAACGGGCTGGTCGGGTCGAACTTGTTGAAGGTGTTGGACCACACCACACCGGCCCGGAGCTTCGAGGCCATCCAGAGGATGCGCGAACCCTTGTCGGTCCATACGCCGGCCGAGAGCCCGTAGGGAGTGTTGTTCGCCTTCTCCACAGCCTCCTTGGGGGTGCGGAAGGTCAGCACCGAGAGCACCGGTCCGAAGATCTCCTCCCGAGCGATCCGGTGGGCCTGGCTCACGCCGGTGAAGATGGTAGGCGGGAACCAGAAGCCCTGCTCAGGCAGGTCGCACGCAGGTGACCAGCGACCGGCACCCTCGGCCTCGCCGATGTCGGAGATCTCGCGGATCTTGGCCAGCTGTTCCGCGGAGTTGATCGCACCGACATCGGTGTTCTTGTCCAGCGGGTCGCCGACGCGCAGGGTGCTCATCCGACGCTTGAGCCGCTCGAGCACGTCGTCGGCGACGGACTCCTGCACCAGCAGTCGCGAGCCGGCACAGCACACGTGTCCCTGGTTGAAGAAGATCCCGTTGACGATGCCCTCGATGGCCTGGTCGATGGGGGCGTCGTCGAAGACGATGTTGGCGGCCTTGCCGCCGAGCTCGAGGGTGACCTTCTTGCTGGTCCCGGCCACGGCCTTGGCGATGGCGCGTCCGACGTCGGTCGAGCCGGTGAAGGCGACCTTGTCGACGTCGTCATGGGAGACGAGCGCCTGTCCCGTCGCGCCCGCCCCGGTGAGAATGTTCACCACACCTGGGGGCAGGTCGGCCTGCTGGCAGATCTCGGCGAACAGCAGCGCGGTCAGCGGGGTGGTCTCCGCAGGCTTGAGCACCACGGTGTTGCCGGTGGCCAGTGCTGGCGCGATCTTCCAGGCCAGCATCAGGAACGGAAAGTTCCAGGGGATGATCTGCCCGGCGACCCCGAGGGACTCGGGGGCCGCGCCGCTGTGCCCTCTCTCCGGGAGGGCGTACTCGAGCTTGTCGGCCCAGCCTGCGTAGTAGAAGAAGTGCGCCGCCGCCGTCGGGATGTCGACGTCGCGGGACTCCTTGATCGGCTTGCCGTTGTCGATCGACTCCAGCACGGCGATCTCGCGGGAGCGCTCCTGGATGATCCGCGCGATCCGGTAGAGGTACTTCGCGCGCTCGGCACCGCTCATCCGCGACCACACCTTGGTGTGCGCGCGGCGGGCGGCCTTGACCGCCTTGTCGACGTCACCGGCGTCGGCCTCGGCGACCTCGGCAAGCACCTCCTCGGTGGCGGGCGAGATCGTCTTGAAGGGCTTGCCGCCCCCGTCGACGAACTCGCCGTTGATGAACAGCCCGTAGGACGACTTGATGTCGACGACCGAGCGCGACTCGGGGGCAGGTGCGTAGTCGAAGGTCATGTCAGTCCAAGGTGAAGTAGTCGGGGCCGGAGTAACGGCCGGTGGTCATCTTCGTGCGCTGCATCAGCAGGTCGTTGAGCAGCGTGGAGGCGCCGAAGCGGAACCAGTCGGGGTCCAGCCAATCGGGACCGGCGATCTCGTTGACCATCACGAGGTACTTGATCGCGTCCTTGGACGTCCGGATCCCGCCAGCAGGCTTGACCCCGATCATCTGACCGGTGGCCTCACGGAAGTCGCGCACCGCCTCGAGCATCACCAGCGTCACCGGCAGCGTCGCGGCCGGTTGCACCTTGCCCGTGGAGGTCTTGATGAAGTGGGCTCCGGCCAGCATCGCCAGCCAGCTCGCCCGGCGTACGTTGTCGTAGGTCTGCAGCTCTCCGGTCTCGAAGATCACCTTCAGGTGCGCACCCTGCCCATCGGGGCGGGCGCACGCTTCCCGTACGGCGACGATCTCGTCGTAGACCTCCAGGTAGCGACCGGAGAGGAACGCGCCCCGGTCGATCACCATGTCGACCTCGTCGGCACCCGCATCGACGGCGTCCTTCACGTCTGCGAGCTTGATGTCCATCGCAGCACGGCCGCTGGGGAAGGCCGTCGCCACCGAGGCGACGTGCACGCCCGAGGAACCCAGCGTCTCCTTGGCGAAGGGCACCATGTCGGGGTAGACGCAGACGGCGGCCACCTGTGGGCAGGTCTTGTCGGCGGGGTCGGGTCGCATCGCCTTGGAGGCCAGCGCCCGCACCTTGCCGGGGGTGTCCGAGCCCTCGAGCGTGGTCAGGTCGACCATTCGGATCGCCAGATCGATGGCGAACGCCTTGGCGGTCGTCTTGATCGAGCGCGTGCCGAGGCCGGCGGCTCGTTGCTCCACGCCTACCTGGTCCACGCCAGGGAGTCCATGCAGGAAGCGGCGCAGTGCGGTGTCGGATGAGGTTGCGTCCACCAGCGAACTCGCCGTTGAGTTCGTCAAAGTCACTCCGCCAGTGTAGGAACCCTGGGACCGAACAGCACCATCGCTCGCCCTCGAGAGTCGGCGGAGGCTTTCTCAACAGCCCCGGCGAAGTGAAGTTAGCGATCGCTAACACTTGGGGGGCTAGGATCGGCGCCATGAGTTTCGAGCTCTCCGATGACCACGAGCAGTTCCGTCGATCCGTGCGCGACTTCGCCGAGAAGGAGATCGCACCGCACTGCGCCCAGTGGGACCGCGACCACCACTTTCCGGTCGATGTGATCCACAAGATGGGTCAGCTGGGCCTGTTCGGGCTCAATGCACCTGAGCAGTACGGCGGTGCTGATGGTGACTTCACCAGCCTGTGCGTCGCCATCGAGGAGCTCGGCCGGGTCGACCAGTCGATGGGGATCACCCTCGAGGCGGCGGTCGGACTCGGAATCAACCCGCTCCTGACCTTCGGCACCGACGAGCAGAAGGAGACCTGGCTGCCCGATCTGGTCGAAGGGCGCACGATCGCAGGCTTCGGCCTCACCGAGCCCGGCGCCGGCTCGGACGCGGGGGCCACGAAGACCAAGGCGGAGCTGCACGACGGCGAGTGGCTCCTCAACGGCAGCAAGCAGTTCATCACCAACTCGGGCTCCGAGATCACCAGCCTGGTCACCGTGACCGCGCGCACGGGTGAGCGCGAAGGTGGTCGCCCCGAGATCTCCGCGATCATCGTGCCCAGCGGCACGCCCGGCTTCACTGCCGAGAAGGCCTACGACAAGCTCGGCTGGCACGCCTCCGACACGCATCCGCTGAGTTTCAGCGACGTACGGGTCCCGGAGGCGAACCTGCTGGGGGAGCGGGGGCGTGGTTTCGCACAGTTCCTCGCCATCCTCGATGACGGGCGCGTTGCGATCGCAGCCTTGGCTGTGGGCTGCATCCAGGCCTGCCTGGACATGAGCGTGCAGTACGCCAACGAGCGGACCACGTTCGGTGGACCCATTGGGCGCAAGCAGGGCGTGGCCTTCCAGATCGCCGACCTCGAGGTGATGCTCGCGGCGAGCCGGCAGCTGACCTACAAGGCTGCGTGGATGAGGGACTCCATGAAGGACGGCGGCGGTGCCTCGATGAAGGACTTCAAGCAGGCAGCCGCGATCGCAAAGCTCTACGCCACCGAGTCGGCCGTGACCGCGACCAGGATCGC
>JBDSBU010000158.1:0-24671 GCA_039921445.1 Marmoricola sp.
TGCACACTGTGTCTTCCCCGGCTGCCACCGCGACTCCCGAGCCTGCGACCTCGACCACATCAGGCCCTACATCCACACACACGATGGTGGGCCGCCTGGACAGACCCGCCCCTCGAATCTGGCACCGCTGTGCAGGCACCACCACCGGGTCAAGACCCACACCGGGTGGCACTACCAACGCCTCGACGACGGCAGCTACGACTGGGCAGCGCCCACTGGACACCACTACGTGACCCGCCCGGCCAGCCGACGGCCACCAGCGAGGACTCGACCAACTCCGCTCCTCGTCCCGCCACAACGCCGACGAACCTGACCGCCCAGCACCCCGACTCCAACCCGGTCGGGGAGTTCGGCACGCCCAGGAACGGCACTCGGCCTGTGCGTCCGGCTCAACCCCCCGGAAGCGGTTGCTGGCCGAACCTAGGCTGGCCGGGTGCAGACCCCCGCAGCCGTGAAACCAACGACCCTCACTACTCGCCAGCGTGTTGGGCGAGCGGTCCTGCTGGCCGTTCCGGGGCTGGCCCTGGGGGCGGCCGGGCTGTTGCACCCGATGCACCTGAGCTTCGCCACCTCGCGGACCTGGTGGATGTTGCACCTGGTCGGCCTGTTCATCTTCCCGCTGGTCGGCCTGGCGTTGGCGACGCTCGCACGAGGTCGCCGCGATCCGTTGGTGCTGCTGGGGGTGCTCGCTGCCTACATCTACGCAACCGCCTACGGCGCGCTCGACGTGATCAACGGGCTGGCTGCGGGCTACGTCACCTGGCGGCTCGGCGAGGGCGTGCCGCGCCCGGACGAGGTGCGCTACCTGTTCGCGATCGGCAGCCCGTTGGGGCAGGTGGGCTCGATCGCGCTCCTGGTCGCGGTGGCGCTGCTGCTGCTCGACGGCGTACGCCGGTCCGGTGCACGGGCGCTTCCCGCGCTCGTGGGGCTGCTCGGCGCCTGGGGGGTCCACCAGGACCACATCTTCTCGCCGATCGGCGCGGCGGGGATGGCTTTGGTCGCTCTGTCCACCGCCTGGTTGTACTGGGTGCAGCCTTCCACCTAGTATCCGAGACGGCGATCCGAGCGGTAGGAGCAAACCGTTCGGGACGCCGAGCGGCATCGCGCGATCCGGAGGGGATCCGCACCATGTCTCCCCGTGAAACTGCACCACCAGATCGAATTTCGGAACTGACGGTTCCGAAATTGCTGCTTTCGGGTATCTTGGGTGAATTGCAGAGCTCTGGGAGGGCCAAGCTATGACGTCATACGCGCCGTTCTCCGTCGTGGTGCTTGCCGTGCTCGGTCTGCTCGTGCTGCTCAGCTCCTCGGTGATGGTGGCCCGCGTCGAGCGGCGCGCTCACGCCGGCCTGCCGCGCGACACCGACCCGTCGCGGGCTAGATCCAGCGTCTGAACCACATTCGCTGCAGCCACTCCGAGTTCGTGACGAGCTGGTCGGTCCAGATCGGCCAGAACCAGGCGAACGCCAGGATCGTCAGGACCACCACGGAACCTGCGGCCCCGGCGCCGATCGCCCGTCGGGTGGGGGTGGCGTCCGCACGGCCGAGCATCTCGCCCAGCAGCATCGTCGCGCCCAGGATCAGGAACGGCAGGATCACCACCGCGTAGTAGCTGAAGATCGGTCGGTCGTCGTAGCGCAGCCACGGCAGCCAGGTCACGGCCACGCCGATCGTGACCAGGCCATAGCGCCAGTCGCGCCTGCCCACCCAGGCGATTGCCGACCAGACCAAGGCCAGCGAGCCGAACCACCACACCATCGGGTTGCCGAGGAGCAGCACCTGCCGCAGGCAGGTCGATCCGACGGCCGCGGCGCAGCCCTGCTCGCCCGGCGCGATGTCGAGCTGGGCATCCACCCCCACGGGACGGTTCAGCAGCAGCCATCCCCACGGTCGCGACTGGTAGACGTGGGTGCTTTCGTTGAGGAACTTGGTGTGGAAGGCGAAGACGTCTTGGTGGTAGTGCCACAGCGAGCGCAACGACTGCCCCAGCTCGGGGAAGAATCCGTGGGCGTCGGTCTCCAGGTAGCTGCCCCAGTAGGGGCCGTACTGCGTGCGTGAGAGTGCCTTCTCGTAGGCGCCGGCGTGCATCAGCCACCCGGTCCAGCTGGCGATGTAGACGAGCAACGGCACCACGACGACGTAGCCCACGGCCGGCAGGGCGTCGAGAACGGCCGACTTCAGCAACGCCCGGCGTACGCCGAAGGAACGGCGCGCCCCGGCGTCCCACACCCAGAGCAGCAGGCCGAACGCGGCGAGCGGGAACAGCGCCGACCACTTCGTGCCGATCGCCAGCCCCCAGGCGATCCCGGTGGCCAGACGCCACGGACGCCACAGCAGCAGTGGGCCCCACGCCTCGGGCGCCAGTCGGTTGCCCTCGCCGACGACGCGCGCCATCCGGGTGCGGACCCAGTCCCGGTCGGCGACCATGCAGCTGACCGCGCAGAGGATGAAGAAGGCCAGGAAGATGTCGAGCAGGGCCAGCCGGGAGAGCACGAGGTGGAGGCCGTCGAAGCACATCAGCAGCCCGGCGACCAGACCGAGCATCGTCGAGCGGGTGACCCGTCGCGCCAGCCGGATCATCACCATCACCATCAGGGCGCCCACGACTGCTGAGGAGATCCGCCAGCCGAACGGCGTCATCCCGAACAGGTGCTCGCCGAGCCCGATGATCCACTTGCCGACCTCGGGATGGACCACCATGCTCGGGGTGCCGTTCCACAGGCCCGTCGTGTGCCCAGCGAGGATCTCCTCGTTGGCCTTGTCGACGTACCCCTGCACGTAGCCGAAGTGCACCAGCGACCAGGCGTCCTTGGCGTAGTAGGTCTCGTCGAACGCGAAGGCCCGCGGTTGCTCGAGGTCCCAAAGGCGCAGGAAGGCAGCGAGCAGGGTGACCGCGGCAGTCGCGGCCCAGGCGATCACGGGGTCCCGGTCGACCGCGCGCAGCCGCGCACGACGCGCCGCGGTCGGTACGGCGTCCCCGGTGGCGGTGCGGGACAGGCCGCGTTCACGCACGAGTGGGGCGGGGAGGGTCACATCGGAGGATGTTACGACTGCCATGATCGGACCCATGGATGCACCGCCCGGCGTACTCGTGCTCGCCGCGACCCCGATCGGGCGGCCCGACGACGCCTCACCCCGGCTCTCGGCCGAACTTGCCGGAGCCGACGTGGTCGCCGCCGAGGACACCCGGCGGCTGCGCCGGCTCACCTCGGACCTGGGCATCGAGCTCAGTGGTCGGGTGGTCTCCTACTTCGAGGGCAACGAGCACCAGCGCACCGAGGGCCTGCTGACTGCGCTGCTCGAGGGCAGTCGGGTGGTGCTGGTGACCGACGCAGGCATGCCCAGCGTCTCGGATCCCGGCTACCGGCTCGTTGCCGCTGCCGTCGAGCGCGGGATCGAGGTCACCAACGTGCCCGGGCCGTCGGCGGTGCTGAGCGCACTCGCGGTCTCCGGGCTGCCCGTCGACCGGTTCTGCTTCGAGGGTTTCCTGCCGCGCAAGGCCGGTGAACGCGCTCGCCGGCTGGCCGGGCTCGCCGAGGAGCAGCGCACGCTGGTCTTCTTCGAGGCGCCGCACCGCACCCACGCGACCCTGGGCGCGATGGCCGAGGCGTTCGGACCGGACCGGCGTGCGGCCGTGTGCCGTGAGCTGACCAAGACCCATGAGGAGGTACGCCGGGGTCCGTTGGCCGAGCTCGTCGCGTGGACCGAGCCCGGAGTGAGGGGTGAGGTCACATTGGTCGTCGAGGGCGCGGCCGAACCGGAGGCGGTCACCGATCCCGTGACGCTGGCCGCTCTCGTGGCCGCCCAGGAGGCTGCCGGGGTGCCACGCAAGGTGGCCATCCAGGACGTGGCCCGGCGCTCGGGGGTTCCCAAGCGGTTGGTCTACGACGCGGTGCACCGCCCGTGAACCGGCCCGCTGTTCCCGAGCCCCTGCCGCATCCGGTCGTCGACAACCACTGCCACCTCGACATCTCGCGCGGTGCCGACGAACCCGCGCTGGCCGTCACCGAGGCACTGCAGCTGGCTGCCTCGGTGGGGGTCACCCGGATCGTGCAGATCGGCTGCGACCTCGACGGCGCCCGCTGGGCGGTGAAGGCGGCCGACGAGCACGACCAGGTGGTGGCCGGCGTCGCCCTGCACCCCAACGAGGCGCCCCGGCTGGCCGAACAGGGGGTGCTCGAGGAGGCGCTCGCCGAGATCGAGCGGCTGGCCCGCTCCAGCGACCGGGTCCGCGCGATCGGTGAGACGGGGCTGGACTACTACCGCACCGGTGAGGACGGCCGGGCCGCTCAGCACGAGTCCTTCAGGCGACACATCAGTCTGGCCAAGGAGCTCGACAAGACCCTGGTGATCCATGATCGCGACGCCCACCGGGACGTCGTCCGCCTGCTCGACGAGGTCGGCAGCCCCGAACGCTGGGTGATGCACTGCTTCTCCGGCGACGCCGCCTTCGCCCGCGAGTGCCTCGATCGCGGCGCGCACCTCTCCTTTGCCGGGACGCTCACCTTCAAGAATGCCGAGCCCCTGCGCGAGGCGCTGCGGGTGACACCGCTCGACCGGATCCTGGTGGAGACCGACGCGCCCTACCTGACCCCCGTTCCGCACCGCGGCCGGGTCAACGCCTCCTACCTGGTGCCGCTGACCGTGCGTGCGATGGCGGAGGTGCTCGGCAACGATCTGGCGTCCCTGTGCCGTGCGATCGAGGAAAACACCTTTGTCGCATTTGGTGGTTCCTGGGGTGTGAACGGGCTCACCCCGAAGTCGTGACCTCTGCCACGCCGCCCCGCCTGAGAGCTTGCTAGCCGCTGCTAGCGGTTTGCTAACGCTTGGACCGCCTGCCTACCGTCGAAGGCTGTTGGCCGGGAGCGGGTAGCCCATTCTCGAAGGCCGGTGCCGGATTTCCTAGGCGCCGCCCCCGCGGCCCGGAAGGAACGAACATCGGAGTCTCGTGCGCGCTGCACTCACGCACCTCAAGACCACCAAACCCCTGATCCTCGGTCTCGTCGCGGCACTCGTGCTCGGCGTCGCCGGAACCACAGCCGCCTACGCGGGAATGAGCAAGTCGGTCACTCTCAAGATCGACGGCAAGACCACCACGGTGCGCACCTTCGGTGACACCGTGGGCGACGTCTTGGCAGACGAAGGCATCAAGCCCGACTCCCACGACGTGATCGTGCCGGGCGTGGACTCGCCCGTGAGCGCGGGCACCGAGGTCTCCGTACGTCTCGGACGTCCGCTGGAGCTCAACGTCGACGGCGACGAGCGCACCGTCTGGACCACCGCGACCGACGTCTCCAGCGCCCTGGGCAACCTCGGCCTGCGGTTCGCCGGCGCCGAGCTCTCGGCGAGCCGTAGCGCGAGCATCGACCGCTCGGGCATGGCCCTGAAGGTCGTCACCCCCAAGAAGGTGAGCCTCAAGATCGCGAACGCCAAGGCCGTCAAGCACGACCTGCCCGCCAGCACGGTGGGGGAGCTGCTGACCAAGATCAAGGCCGACGTCGACGCCAACGACGTGGTCCGTCCCAAGCGCAGCACCGAGCTGACCGATGGCACCAAGGTGGTGGTCACCAAGATCGGTGTCCGCACCAAGCGCGTGAAGCAGGAGACGATCCCGGCGCCCGTGGTCAAGCAGGAGGACGACTCGATGATGGTCGGCGAGAGCAAGACCGCCCGCGAGGGACGTGACGGTGTCCGCGACGTCACCTACAAGATCCACTTCCGCAACGGTGAGGTCGTCAAGCGCAAGGTGATCCGTGCTCGCGTCCTGAGCGCCCCGGCCACCACTGTGGTCAAGGTCGGCACACAGACCGCACCGCCCGCACCGGCCGCACCGGCCGCCAACTACGCCTCCGGTGGCAGCGCCTGGGACCGGATCGCGCAGTGTGAGTCCGGCGGCAACTGGGCCGCCAACACCGGCAACGGCTACTACGGCGGGTTGCAGTTCAACCTCGGCACGTGGCAGTCCTACGGCGGCTCCGGCCGACCTGACCAGAACAGCCGCGAGCAGCAGATCGCCGTGGCCGAGCGGGTCCGCCAGGCCGAGGGTGGCTACGGAGCCTGGCCGCACTGTGGCGCAGGGGCCTGACATAGCCTTCGGGGCGTGACTGACCCCTCTTCTGCCGGCCCGGCACTTCTCGGGCCGGCAGAAGTGCGTTCCATGGCAGCAGCCCTGGACCTGCGTCCGACCAAGCAGCGTGGGCAGAACTTCGTGATCGACGCCAACACCGTGCGCCGCATCGTCCGCGCCTCGGGCGTCGATGGTCACGACGTGGTCCTCGAGGTCGGGCCGGGCCTCGGCTCGCTCACCCTCGGGCTGCTCGAGGTGGCGGCACGTGTGGTCGCCATCGAGATCGACCCGGTGCTGGCGCGGGCGCTGCCCGCGACGATCGCGGAGCGCGCACCGCACCACCTCGACCGGTTCGAGGTGGTCGAGGCGGACGCGATGCGGGTCGAGACGGTTCCCGGGCCTGCCCCGACCGCCCTGGTGGCCAACCTGCCCTACAACGTCTCGGTTCCGGTGCTGCTGCACCTGCTCGGGCTGCTGCCCTCGCTCGAGCGGGGGATGGTGATGGTGCAGTCCGAGGTCGCGGACCGGCTCGCGGCATCGCCCGGCTCGAAGGTCTACGGGATCCCGTCGGTCAAGGCTGCGTGGTACGCCGACGTACGCCGAGCCGGCGCGATCGGGCGCAGTGTCTTCTGGCCCGCCCCCAACGTCGACTCCGGCCTGGTCGCCTGGACCCGGAGCGAGCCGCCGACCACGGCCGTCACCAGGAGCCAGGTCTTCGCGGTGGTCGACGCGGCCTTCGCCCATCGCCGCAAGGCCCTGCGACCCTCGCTGCGTGAGCTCGCAGGCTCAGCCGAGCGGTCGGAGGCGGCACTGCTCGAAGCCGGCATCGATCCGATGAGGCGCGGTGAGGAGCTCCACCTCGAGGACTTCGTCCGGATCGCCGAGGCTCTGGCCCAGGAGGTCGAGCGATGAGTCAGGTCGTGACCGTGCGCGCCGCCGCCAAGGTGAATCTCTACCTGGGCGTGGGACGACCGCGCTCGGACGGGTATCACCCGCTCGCCACCGTCTACGAGACGCTGAGCCTGCACGACGACGTCACCGCCAGCACCAGCCCGACCTGGCGTCTCGGCCTGATCAGCGGGGACGGCATCGACCGGGACTCCTTCCCGGCCGGCGCCGACAACATCGTGCTTCGCGCAGCGCGCCTGCTCGCGGCCCACCACGGCATCACCGATCGGGCAGCCGAGCTCACCGTCCGCAAGTCGATCCCGATCGCCGGCGGACTGGCGGGCGGCAGTGCCGACGCTGCGGCGACGCTCGTAGCGATCGACCGGCTCTGGGACCTGCGCACCAGCGACGCCGAGCTTCTCGCCCTGGCGGCCGAGCTCGGGAGCGACGTGCCGTTCTCCCTGCTCGGCGGTGCCGCCCTCGGCATGGGCCGGGGCGAAGAGGTCACGGCGCTCGTGGACGACGCCACGCGCTGGTGGGTCGTGGTGCCGGCAACGGTCGGGCTCTCGACGCCGGCCGTCTACCGACACTTCGACGAGCTCTTCCCCGATGCGCCCGACGAGGTCGTGGTGCCGACGGAGCTGCACACGGCCCTCGCCGACCCCGACAACCGGTTGCTGGCGGCGGCGATGCACAACGACCTCGAGGCCGCGGCGCTCGACCTCCGTCCCGAGCTGGGCGAGCTGATCGCGGCCGGCGAGGCTGCCGGGGCGCTGCGCGGCATGATCTCCGGCTCCGGCCCCACGTGTGTGTTCTTGTGCCACGACCGGATCGCAGCGGACCGGGTCCGAAGCACGCTGGTGGAGTCCGGTCAGGAACTGGTCGTGGTGGCGCTCGGTCCGGTCTCCGGTGCGCACGTGGTGGAGTACGTCTCGTGACCAACCTGCTGAACCTCGAAAAGGTGACCAAGTCCTACGGCGTCCGCATCCTCCTCGACGAGGTCAGCCTCGGCGTCGCTGAGGGCGAACGGATCGGCATCGTCGGGCGCAACGGTGACGGCAAGACCACGTTGCTGAACCTGATGGCCGGTCGCGAGACCCCGGACGAGGGCAGGGTCTCGGTCAACCGCGGGGTGCACATCGGCTACCTCGACCAGCGCGACCTCCTCTACGACACCCACACGGTCCGCGAGGTCGTCCTCGACGGTCGTGAGGACCACGAGTGGGCGGCCGATGCGCGGACCCGCGAGGTTGTCGAGGTGCTTCTGGCCGGCGTCTCCTTGGACCGTGAGGTGCACGGGCTCTCCGGTGGGGAGCGACGGCGCTGCTCGCTGGCCCGCCTGCTGCTCAACGACGACGACCTGGTGATCCTCGACGAGCCGACCAACCACCTCGACGTCGAGGCCGTGGCCTGGCTGGCCGAGCACCTGGTCCGGCGTACGTCTGCACTCGTGGTGGTCACCCACGACCGCTGGTTCCTCGACGCGGTCTGCGAACGCACCTGGGAGGTGCACCCGGGTGCCAACAGCGCCGGGGTGGTGGACTCCTACGAGGGCGGGTACGCCGCCTTCGTGCTGGCGCGCGCCGAACGATCCCGACAAGCCTCGGCCTCGGAGTCGCGCCGGCAGAACCTCGCCCGCAAGGAGCTGGCCTGGCTTCGTCGCGGTGCTCCCGCGCGCACGGCCAAGCCGAAGTTCCGCATCGACGCCGCCAACGCCCTGATCGAGGACGTCCCGCCTCCTCGCGATCGGCTCGAGCTCCAGCGCTTCGCCACCCAACGGCTTGGCAAGGACGTGGTCGACCTCGAGGACGTCGACCTCACGCGCGGCACGCGCGAGCTGCTCAAGCACGCCACCTGGCGGCTCGGCCCCGGTGACCGGGTCGGTGTGGTGGGCGTCAACGGAGCAGGCAAGAGCTCGGTGCTCGGGCTCGTGGCCGGGGACATCGAGCCCGACGCGGGGAAGGTACGCCGGGGCCGGACGGTCGCCCTGGAGCACCTGAGTCAGCAGGTTCCCGTCGAGGATCCCGAGGCGCGGGTGCTGCCCTCGATCGAGGCGATCCAGCGGGTCACCCGGCTGACCACGGGCCAGGACGTCTCCGCCACCTCGATGCTGGAGAGGTTCGGCTTCACCGGTGACAAGCTGACCGCGCGCGTGGGCGACCTCTCCGGTGGTGAGCGCCGACGCCTGCAGCTGTTGCGGCTGCTGCTCTCCGAGCCCAACGTGCTGCTGCTCGACGAGCCGACCAACGACCTCGACATCGACACCCTCAACGTGGTCGAGGACTTCCTCGACGGCTGGCCCGGCACTCTCGTGGTGGTCTCGCACGACCGGTACTTCCTCGAGCGGGTCACCGACTCGATCTGGGCGTTGATGGGGGACGGCAAGCTCTCGATGCTGCCCAATGGGGTCGACCAGTACCTCGAGCACCGCAAGCTCCAAGCCATCGATGCGGCTGCTGCTGGCAGGGAGCAGGCCGCCGTTGCGACCGCGGGCAGCGGATCGCGGAAGGCAGCGCCGGGGTCGGCAGAGGAGCGGGCCGCCCGCAAGACCGTCACCCGGCTCGAGCGCCAGCTCAAGCGCGTGCTCGAGCAGGAGGCTGCCGTCACCGCCACGATGTCGGCCAACCTCGAGGACCACGTCGTGCTCGCCGAGCTGGGCAAGAAGATGAGCGCGCTGAACGCGGAGCGCGAGGAGCTCGAGCTGGAGTGGCTCGAGGCCGCCGAGGTGCTCGGGTAGAAGGCAGCCGCGGCCGGTCAGCCGAGCGCGCTGAAGGGACCCATCAGCTGCTTAAGAAGGCTGGCGAGGGTTCCGCGGTCCTGCCGGGACAGATTTGCGAGCAGCTCACGCTCGCTGTCGAGCAGGGTCTCGAAAGCCCCGTCCACGGCGTCCTTCCCAGCGGCGGTGAGGCGCACGAGCACCCCACGTCGGTCGGAGGGGTCAGGAGACCGCTCGACCAGTCCGCGCAGGGCGAGGCGGTCGACGCGGTTGGTCATCGTGCCGCTCGTGACCAGGGTCTGCCTCAGGAGCGCTCCGGGTGTGAGCTGATAGGGGTGCCCCGCCCGCCGCAGTGCCGAGAGCACGTCGAACTCCCACGGCTCGACCTGGTGGGCGATGAACGCCTCACGTCGGGCCTTGTCGAGCAGCCTGGCCAGCCGGCTGATCCGGCTGAAGACCTCGACAGGAGCCAGGTCGAGGTCGGCCCGTTCCCGGTGCCATGCCTCGACCAGCTCGTCCACCTCGTCTCGCTCCACGTCGTGACTCTAGCCCGCCAAGATTCTTGACATCGAGACACCCTGGAGGCGGTCGTCCACCGCCGGGGGGCGTGCGGGGAGAATGCGTCCATGACGCTGTCCTTCTTCACCAGCAACGGCGACGACCTCGTCCCGACGGACCTGGCCTGCAGCCTCTGGAGCCCGGACCAGATGCACGGGGTCGCCCTCAGCGGTGCACTGGCCCGATCCTTGGAACAGGCGGTCGCAGCCGTCGGTCGCAGCGAGCTGCGTCCCACGCGCTACACCGTGGACCTGTTCCGGCCCGCCCGGATGGCGCCCTGCACGATCAGCACCACGATCGTGCGGGAAGGACCGCGTCTGCTTCTTCTCGACGCCACGCTCACCCAGGGGGAGAGGGCGGTGGCCCGTGCCAGCGCGGTGTACCTGCGCCCCACCGAGCAGGCCACCGGCCAGGTGTGGGAGCCCGATACCTCGTTTTCGCCGCCCCCGCTCGACCTCGCTCCGATCTCGGACCGCCCGCGGGTGCCGCTGTTCTTCAGCGAGCGGATCGGCTGGTCGCCCTCGTTCGCCGACCACCAGAACGGCGATCGCAAGATGACCTGGCAGACCGGCGTACCCGTGCTGCCTGGCGAGTCGCTCTCCGGCTTCGTAGCTGCCGCCAGCGTCGCCGACGCCGCGAGCATGGTGACCAACTGGGGGAGTCGGGGGGTCGAGCACATCAACAGCGACATCACCCTGACCCTGGCCAGGACGCCGGTCAGCCTGGAGATCGGCCTGGCGGCCGTCGACCGGGTCTCGGCGGACGGCATCGCCACCGGCACGGTGACGGTCTTCGACCGCCAGGGGCGCCTTGGCACCGCCGTGGTCTCCGCGCTGGCCAACGCCCGGCGCAGCGTCGACTTCGAGGTGCACGACTTCAGCAACGACCCCAGGGCGACGGGAGCCTAGAATGCGTCCCGGCGCACGGAACGGTAGCCTCGTGCCGTCATTCCCCGGTTGGTCTGTCGGCAGGGCCCGCCTGACTTTGAATCAGGATTAGCGACGTAGGTTCGACTCCTACCCGGGGAGCGTGAGCACAACGAACAGTCCGATCACCGTCATCGTCCTCGCGGCGGGCGGCGGCACCCGGATGAAGTCCAAGACCATGAAGGTGCTGCACCCGCTTGCGGGGCGCAGCATGATCGGCCACGTCCTGGCCGCGGTCGCCGGCCTCGAACCGCAACGGGTGGTCGCGGTCGTCGGCAACCAGCGTGAGCAGGTCGGCCCCCACATCCAGCAGCTGCTGCCGGACGCCGTGCTGGCCGTGCAGGAGACCCAGGACGGCACCGGCCACGCGGTCCAGGTCGCGTGGGCGGCCCTGGATCCTGAGCACCGCCGCGGCACGGTCCTGGTGGCCTACGGCGACACGCCGCTCCTGGAGGCGGAGAGCCTGCGAGCCTTCACCGAGGACCACCTCAGGGCCGGGCGCGGGGTGAGCATCCTGTCCGGGATCGTGAAGGACCCGCATGGCTACGGCCGGGTGCTGCGCGATTCCTCGGGCGAGGTGACCGGGATCGTGGAGCAGAAGGACGCCACCGAGGAACAGGCCGCGGTCACCGAGATCAACAGCGGGATCCTGGCCTTCGACGGCGCCTTCCTCGATGCGGCACTCACGCGGCTGACCAACGACAACGCCAACGGCGAGTACTACCTGACCGACACCGTGCACCTCGCCCGGCAGGACGGGCTCACGGTGGGGGCGTTCGCGATCGCGGACGTCCTCCAGACCGAGGGGGTCAACGACCGCTCCCAGCTCGCGACGCTGGCCAAGGAGAAGAACCGACGGATCCTGACGCGCTGGATGCGAGCCGGCGTCACGATCATCGACCCGGAGACGACCTGGATCGACGCAGACGTCAAGCTGGACCGCGACGTGACGATCCTGCCCGGCGTACAGCTACTAGGGGCGACCGTGGTCGAGGAGGACGCCGTGATCGGCCCCGACTCGACCTTGAAGGACTGCGAGATCGGTGCCGGGGCGAGCGTGGTGCGGACCCACGCGGAGCTCGCAGTGGTCGGCGCGAACGCCAATGTCGGCCCCTTCTCCTACCTGCGTCCCGGCACCGAGCTCGGCGCGGGCGGCAAGATCGGCGGGTTCGTGGAGACCAAGAACGCGAAGATCGGGGATGGCGCCAAGGTGCCGCACCTCTCCTACGTCGGGGACGCCGAGATCGGGGAGCGGACCAACATCGGCGCAGGCACGATCTTCGCCAACTACGACGGAGTCGCCAAGCACCGCACTGTCGTCGGCAGGCATGCCCGCACGGGGAGCAACAACACCTTCGTCGCACCGGTCAGCATCGGTGACGGAGCCGGCACCGGGGCCGGCGCGGTGATCCGCGAGGACGTGCCGCCCGGCGCGCTCGCGGTGAGCACCGGACCGCAGCGCACGATCGAGGGTTGGACCGAACGCAGGCGTTCGGGCACAGCCCAGGCCCAGGCCGCCTCAGACGCGGCGAGCCCGCCGGACTGACCCCGCGGACCGGTGGCCCCGGAGGGGTCGCGGCGTGCGAGAATCGCACCGAATCCCGCACGGCCGACCCAGGAGTACTCCAAGCGTGAGCGGAATGAAGCGGACCACCGAGAAGAACCTGATGGTCTTCACCGGACGGGCCCATCCCGGGCTGGCTGCCGAGGTGGTCCAGGGGCTCGACACCACCCTGGTCCCGACCGCGGCCTACGACTTCGCCAACTCCGAGATCTATGTTCGCTACGAGGAGTCGGTGCGTGGCTGCGACGCCTTCGTGATCCAGAGCCACACGGCTCCGGTCAACGAATGGATCATGGAGCACCTGATCATGGTCGATGCCCTCAAGCGGGCCTCAGCCAAGCGGATCACCGTGGTGCTGCCCTTCTACGGCTACGCCCGTCAGGACAAGAAGCACCGCGGCCGCGAACCGATCTCCGCCCGGCTGATGGCAGACCTGTTCAAGACCGCAGGGGCTGACCGGCTGATCACCGTCGATCTGCACGCCGACCAGATCCAGGGCTTCTTCGACGGCCCCGTCGATCACCTGATGGCCCTGCCGATCCTGGCCGACTACGTCAAGGAGAAGTACGACGCCCACAAGCTGGCCGTCGTCTCACCCGACGCGGGTCGGATCAAGGTTGCCGAGCGCTGGTCTGCCCGGCTCGGTGGCGCCCCCCTGGCCTTCATCCACAAGACCCGACGCACCGATCGTCCGAACGAGACGGTGGCCAACCGGGTCGTGGGCGACGTCACGGACCGGATGTGCGTCCTGGTCGACGACATGATCGACACCGGCGGCACGATCGTGAAGGCCGCGGAGGCGTTGATGGCCGACGGTGCAGCCGGGGTGATCATCGCGGCGACGCACGCGATCCTCTCCGACCCGGCGGCCGACCGGCTCAGGGACTCACCGGCCACCGAGGTGATCGTGACCAACACCTTGCCGATCGCTGCGGAGCAGATGTTCGACAAGCTCACCTGCCTCTCGATCGCGCCGCTGCTCTCCCGAGCCATCCGCGAGGTCTTCGAGGACGGTTCGGTCACCAGCATGTTCGACGGGCACGCCTGATTCGTCCCCTGCCCCAGGACATCGCAGCGACGTGGCGTGCTGTGCATGCGGATCTGGGCTCGACCGCATCTGGGGTGATCGCTGGGAGCGACCACATCCGGGGGACAAGGTGGCCACGACCGGATCTACGGCGGGCGCGACGCCGTCATGGTCGGCAAGTTCGGCTCGACGATCAAGGACGGCGACATCCTGCGGGGCGGACCCGGCAACGACACCTTGGTGCCGGGTACTGACGCTCGTCGCACCGACGACGTCCGTGTCGACACGATCTGCTACGACGACGCGACCAGGGGGTCTCGGGGAGCAGAGCTCGACATCCCCGGACAGCGGTTCAGGGTCATGGCCACCCCAGCTGTGACCAGCGTGCTCAGCGGCTTCGAGGCCTACCGCTACAGCGGCGGTGGCTATCGTGTACTGGGCAGCGACGCCGTGAATCTCGTGGATGCGGGTCAAGCACCTTCGACGGGGGAGCCGACAGCGACTGTTTCCAGCGTCCGATCGGAGGAAGCGGGGCCGAGACACTTCTCGATGTGAAACAGACCCGGCTTGCCGCAGACCCCTGCGCCTGGTTGCCGGGGGCGGCGGCGCGCGCAGCCTGCCATTCGCCGCAGACCCGATGAATGGACCGTCCCCTGGCCCGCCGCTGACGGTCCAGCGGTCCAGGTGTGGGTCCCTTGGGCTTGCCCCTGATTCGCCATGACCGGACGCCTTGGTTAAGATTGCAAAGTTGCCTCGGCGAGGGAGCCCCAGGAATGGGCATTGCCTCCGTGATCGACGTGGCCGGAACGTGGGACACCATGCACCGCGCCCGTCGGCCTGCGGTGCATGTGCTGTCCCCCGGCCGTGGCAACCAACCGACTTGTGTCTCGCAACCATGTACCGAGGAGCGCCAAACCATGTCCGAAGACCTGATCAAGGCCGAGAGCCGCACCGAGTTCGGCAAGGGCGCCGCCCGTCGCATCCGGCGTGCGGACAAGGTTCCCGCCGTCATCTACGGCCACGGCAACGACCCGATGCACATCACGCTGCCCGGTCACGACACGATGATGGCGCTCAAGCGGCTCGGCACCAACGCTCTGCTGCACATCGACGTCGAGGGTGCCACCCACCTCGCGCTGACCAAGCAGGTCCAGGCCGACCCGATCAAGGGCTTCCTCGAGCACCTCGACTTCATCGAGGTCAAGAAGGGCGAGAAGGTCACCGTCGAGATCCCCGTGCACGTCATCGGTGAGTCGAAGTCCGACGCGATGACCGTCACCGACCTCAACACCGTGAGCGTCGAGGCCGAGGCGACCAACATCCCGGAGTACATCGAGGTCTCCGTCGAGGACGCCGAGGTCGGTTTCCACGTGCTCGCCAAGGACCTCGAGCTGCCTGCCGGTTCGACCCTGCTCACCGATGGCGAAGCCCTGGTGGTCAACGTCGTGCACGCACCCACCACCGAGGAGATCGAGGCTGAGCTCGAGGAGGCCGAGGCCGAGGCCGGCATCGAGCACGACGCCACCGATGAGGAGAAGGCTGCCGAAGCGACCGAGTCCGAGGAGTCCGACGAGGACGAGTCCTCCAAGGGCGACGAGGACTGAGGAGCTCCACGAGCTTCTCCGCACCGATGTCCGAGGCAGAGCTCTGGCTCGTCGTCGGCCTGGGCAACCCCGGGCCGACGTACGCCGGGACGCGGCACAACATCGGTTACCTCGTCGGCGACGAGCTGGCTCGGCGTGTAGGAGGCTCCTGGCGCTCCCACAAGAGCACCCGAACCGATGTGGTCGAGGGGCGGCTGGGTGCCCTTGGTGCTGATGCTCTCCGCGTCGTCCTGGCTCGCCCGCGCTGCTTCATGAATGAGTCGGGTGGGCCGGTGAAGGCGCTCGCCACTTTCTACAAGGTGCCGGTCGAGCGGATCATTGCGGTGCATGATGAGCTCGACATCGACTTCGGCACGCTGCGCAGCAAACTCGGCGGCGGAGACAACGGGCACAACGGACTGAAGTCGATGCGCGCCTCGCTGGCCAGCGGCGAGTTCTACCGCGTGCGCGCGGGGATCGGGCGCCCGCCTGGCCGACAGAGCCCGGCGGACTTCGTCTTGTCGAACTACACCGCGGCCGAGCGCAAGGAGCTCCCGTTCCAGGTCGAGACGGCTGCTGACGCCGTGGAGTCGCTTATGCGCGACGGACTGGAGCAGACGCAGCAGCGCTACAACTCCTGAAGACATCTAGGCTGGCGCCGTGACTGATTCCGAGAACGACCACGAGCTCGCCGCCCGCGCCGCCGACGTCGCCGGAAAGCTGCTGCTCGAGGTCCGAGCCCAGGGACTGGAAGGTCGTGCGCTCAAGGACGCCGGCGACATGGTGGCTCATGAGGCGCTGATGAAGCTGCTCGCGGAACACCGCCCAGACGACGCCGTCCTCTCTGAGGAGGAGCACCGGGGCACCGAGTCGCGACACGACCGGCACACTGCCGACCGCGTTTGGATCATCGACCCACTTGACGGCACCCGTGAGTTCTCCGAGCCGCCGCGCGACGACTGGGCCGTGCACGTCGCGCTGTGGGAGCTGGGCGACCTGGTGGCCGGAGCCGTGGCCCAACCTGGCCTCGGCCAGACCTGGCACACCGGCCAGCCTCCCGTCGTACCACCGTCGAGCGCGAGCAGGCCGCGCCTCGTGGTCTCCCGCACCCGCCCCCCGGCCTTCGTGCAGGCCCTGGCCGAGGAGATCGGCGCCGAGCTGGTGCCGATGGGTTCGGCGGGCGCGAAGGCGATGTCGGTGGTCCGCGACGTGAGTGATGCCTACGTGCACGCGGGCGGCCAGTATGAGTGGGACTCCGCGGCCCCCGTGGCCGTGGCCCGTGCGGCTGGACTCTTCACCAGCCGGGTCGACGGGTCCCCGCTCGTCTACAACCAGGACGACGTGCTGCTCCCGGACCTCGTGATCTGTCGTCCCGAGCTCGCGCAGCTGATTCTTGAGTTCGTGCGCACACACGGCACCGACTGAGGTTCGCAGTGGCTTCGCCCGCGACCGAGATCCAGGTCGACGACAAGGTGGTCCGAGTCTCCAACCCTGACCGGGTCTACTTCCCTGCGCGGGGCGAGACCAAGCTCGACCTGGTCGAGTACTACCTCTCGGTCGGCGACGGCATCGTCAACGCCCTGCGCGAGCGGCCCTGCATGCTGCACCGGTTCCCCACCGGTGTGACGGGGGAGAAGGTGCACCAGAAGCGGCTGCCCAGGGGCGCGCCGCCCTGGATGGAGACGGTGCGGGTGCACTTCCCCCGGTGGAACCGCACGGCCGACGAGCTGTGCGTCACCGAGCTGGCGCAGGTGGTCTGGGCGGTCCAGATGAGCACCGTGGAGTTCCACCCCTGGAACAGCCGGCGGGCGGACACCGAGAAGCCCGACGAGTGGCGGATCGACCTCGACCCCGGCCCCGCATGCACCTGGGAGACCGTCAGGCGGGTCACCGCCGTCTCCCACGAAATCCTCGAGGAGCTTGGTGCCGTGGGCTTCCCCAAGACCAGTGGTGGCTCCGGGATGCACATCTATGTCCGGATCGAGCCCGAGCTCGGGTTTGCCGACGTACGCCGGGCCGCGTTGGCCTTCGCCCGTGAGGTGGAGCGCCGCTCTCCGGAGGTGACCACCGCATGGTGGCGCAAGGACCGTGACCCGGCCGACCTGTTCGTGGACTACAACCAGAACGCCCGCGACCACACCATCGCAGCGGCGTACTCCGTGCGGGGCAATCCTGAGGCGACCGTGAGTGCCCCGGTCCGCTGGGAGGAGGTCGAGGACTGCTCACCCGGCGACTTCACGATCGCCACCATGCCCCAGCGCTACGCCGAGATCGGCGACCTGCATGCGGGCATCGACGCTGCACCCTTCGACCTTGCCCCGCTGTTGGACTGGGCCGATCGCGACGAGGCGGGCGGCGCCGAGCCCCCAGTCGAGCCGGGCGTGGGATAGCCGATCCGGACTGTCGTGGGTGGGGGTGAGTGGCCCTCAGCTGTCGCAGGGGAACGTGTTCCATTTTACAAGACATTCCGTTGTGTCAACTCAGTCTCACGTCTACTCTTCGGACATGAGCGTTCAGCCCGATCCTTCCCATTCGTCCGCAGCTGGGGAGGTAGGACCGGCCGATCCCGAGCACGACCCCACTGCCTCCTACGCGCTGGATCCGGCCTACGCGCGGGCGCTGACGTCGCGCGTGGTCGCCACGACGGGGGAGACCGTGGCGACGTACACCCCGCTGACGGGTCAGCCCCTCGCGATGATCCCGCAGTCGAGCCCCGAGGACGTCAAGGAGGCCTTCACCCGTGCGCGTCGTGCCCAACGTGCCTGGGCCCAGACCTCGTTGGAGCACCGTTCTGCACTGCTGCTGCGGCTGCACGATCTGGTGGTGGATCGTCAGGACGAGATCCTCGACCTGATCTGCTGGGAGTCCGGCAAGGCGCGCAAGCACGCCTTCGACGAGCCGATGCACATCGCCCTGACCGCTCGCTACTACGCGCGTACGGCGCACGAGCACCTCGACACCGAGCGCAAGCTCGGCGTGGTGCCCGTGCTGACCAGGGTCGAGGTGAACCACGTGCCCAAGGGCGTCGTAGGGATCATCTCCCCGTGGAACTATCCCTTCACGATGGCACTGTGCGACGGGCTGCCGGCGCTGCTGGCCGGCAATGCGGTGGTGACCAAGCCGGACGCCCAGACGATGCTCTCAGCGTTGCTCGGAGCGCAGCTCATCGAGGAGGCCGGCTTCCCCAAGGACCTGTGGAATGTCGTCGCGGGTCCGGGCAGGGAGCTCGGATCGCCGATCATCGAGGGCGCCGACTACATCTGCTTCACCGGCTCCACCGCGACCGGCAAGCTGATCGCGGCCCAGTGTGCCGACCGGCTGATCGGCTGCTCGCTCGAGCTCGGGGGCAAGAACCCGCTGCTGGTGCTTCGCGACGCCGACCTCGACCGCGCTGCCGAAGGCGCCGTACGCGCCAGCTTCTCCAATGCGGGTCAGCTGTGCGTCTCGATGGAGCGGATGTTCGTCGCCGACCAGATCTATGACCGCTTCCGGGAGAAGTTCGTCGCTCGGACGCAAGCGATGAGCCTGCGACCCGGCATCGAGTGGGGTTCCGACATGGGCTCGCTGATCAGCCAGGACCAGCTCGACACGGTGACCGCGCACGTCCAGGACGCGGTCGCCAAGGGCGCCACCGTCCTCGCCGGCGGCCGGGCGCGACCCGATCTGGGGCCCTACTTCTACGAGCCGACGATCCTGGAAGGAGTCACCCCGGCGATGACCTGCTTCGGTTCTGAGACCTTCGGGCCGGTGATCTCGCTCTACCGCTTCCACGACGAGGCCGACGCCGTCTCGCGCGCCAATGCGGGGGAGTACGGCTTGAACGCCTCGATCTACAGCCGCGACACCGACCGGGCGCGGATCCTCGCGCGACAGGTCAAGTGCGGCACCGTGAACATCAACGAGGCCTTCGGGGCCACCTTCGCGAGCATCGACTCCCCGATGGGTGGCATGCGCGAGTCCGGCATGGGCCGTCGGCAGGGGACCGAGGGGATCCGCCGCTACACCGAGTCGCAGTCGGTCGCCGTACAGAGGCTGCTGCGGTTCGCGCCGATGTTCGGAATGAAGGACGAGACCTACGCCAAGGTGATGACTGTCAACCTCCGCCTGATGAAGAAGTTGGGACGCGCATGAGCAGCACGACAGGGGACCTGGCCCGCCAGGAGCCCAAGCAGGACTTCGACTACGACGTGGTCGTGATCGGCTCCGGGTTCGGTGGCTCGGTCAGCGCCCTGCGCCTGACCGAGAAGGGCTACCGCGTCGCCGTGGTCGAGGCAGGTGCGCGCTTCGAGGACGAGGACTTCGCCAAGACCTCCTTCGAGCTGAAGAAGTTCTTGTTCCGTCCCGAGATCGGGTGCTACGGAATCCAGCGCATCGACGCGGTGCGGGACTCCCTGATCCTGGCGGGGGCCGGGGTGGGTGGTGGGTCGCTGGTCTATGCGAACACCCTCTACGAACCGCTCGAGGCCTTCTACAAGGACCCTCAGTGGCGCGACATCACCGACTGGAAGAGCGAGCTGGCGCCCTACTACGACCAGGCGAAGCGGATGCTCGGCGTGGTCGAGAACCCGTTGCGCACGCCCTCGGACGACGTGATGGAGCAGGTCGCCAATGACCTCGGGGTCGGGGACACCTTCCACCCCACTCCCGTCGGCGTCTTCTTCGGCGGACCGGACGCAGCGCAGGGAGAGAAGGTCAGTGACCCCTTCTTCGGTGGTGCGGGACCCGACCGCAACGCCTGCATCGCCTGTGGCGACTGCATGACGGGCTGCAAGTACAACGCCAAGAACACCCTGGTGAAGAACTACCTCTACCTCGCCGAGAAGCAGGGCGCGAAGGTGCTCCCGCTGAGCACCGTGACCCGGGTCCGTCCAGGCACGGCAGGTGGGTACGACGTCACGATCAGGTTCACCAAGGCGAAGCGACCCTCGGCCGGCTCGTCGCGGACGATCACCGCTGAGCAGGTGGTCTTCGCCGCGGCTGCCATCGGCACCCAGAAGCTCCTGCACACGATGAAGGTCGACGGACACCTGCCGCGACTCTCCGATCGGCTCGGTCACCTCTCCCGCACCAACTCCGAGTCCATCCTCGGAGCGATCGCGCCCGACCGTGCCGTCGACTACAGCTACGGCATCGCGATCACCTCCTCCTTCCACCCCGACGAGGACACCCACGTGGAGCCGGTGCGCTACGGCAAGGGCAGCAACGCGATGGCGATGCTCCAGACGGTGCTCACCGACGGCGACGGTCCGGACGCCCGCTGGGTGACCTGGCTCAAGGAGCTGTGGCGTGAGCGTCGCAGCGTCGCCAATCTCTACGACCTCAAGCACTGGTCGGAGCGGACGGTCGTCGCGCTGGTGATGCAGACCCTGGACAACTCCATCACGACGTACCCCAAGCGGATCCCGGGCACCAAGAAGTGGCGCCTGACCTCCCGCCAGGGCCATGGAAAGCCGAACCCGACCTGGATCCCGGTCGCCAACGACGTGGTCCGCCGGATGGCCAAGATCATGGGCGGCACCGCGGGCGGGTCGATCGGGGAACCGTTCAACATGCCGATGACGGCCCACTTCATCGGTGGCTGCGCCATCGGCACCAGTCCCGAGGCCGGGGTCATCGACGCCTATCAGCGGGTCTTCAACTATCCCGGGATGCACATCGCAGACGGCTCGGCGATCTCGGCCAACCTCGGGGTGAACCCGTCACTGACGATCACCGCGCAGGCCGAGCGGGCGATGTCGATGTGGCCCAACCGGGGTGAGATGGACCCGCGGCCGCCGCTGGGAGCGCGCTACGAGCGGGTCACCCCGGTGGCCCCGAAGTCCCCGGCCGTGCCCGACGCCGCCCCCGGCGCCCTGCGGCTGCCGATCGTCGGGGTCAGCTGACCTTTCCGCCCCGCCCGCCCCACCCGCGCCACCCGCTCCAACCGAGGGCCCCCGCCGCCGCCAAAAACACCCCGCTGAGACGTCGCAAATGAAATCTGCCGTTCATTTGCGACGTCTCGGCGAGGGGTGGAGGGCTGGGGGTCTGAAACAGGCCCGGAGAACGAGCCAGGGCCCGACCGGGGAGGGAGGGTGGTCGGGCCCTGGGAAGTCCGCTGAGCGGACCATGTCGAGATCCGGCCTGGGAGGGAGCAAAGCCACCGGATCTGACCCTCTCAACGAGGGGGCCACGGGTGGGTTATGGCTGGACTGGGAAATTTCGGGATCTTTTTTCTGGCAGACTGATCGCTCTCCACCACCCCGCCGGAAGGCCCCCACTTGACCGACCACGACCTCGTTCTCGTTGTCGACTTCGGAGCCCAGTACGCCCAGCTGATCGCCCGTCGGGTGCGAGAGGCCAACGTGTACTCCGAGATCGTCCCGCACTCGATGCCGCTGGCCCAGATGTTGGCGCGAGAGCCCGCTGCGATCATCCTTTCCGGCGGTCCGTCCTCGGTCTACGCCGAGGGCGCTCCGGGCGTGGATCCGGCGCTGTTCGAGGCAGGTGTCCCCGTCTTCGGGATGTGCTACGGCTTCCAGGCGATGGCCCAGCAGCTCGGTGGTGAGGTCGCCCGGACCGGCGCCTCGGAGTTCGGGCGTACGCCGGTCCGCGTCACCAACTCGGGCACGCTGCTGGCCGGCGTCCCCGGCGAGCACCGGGTGTGGATGTCCCACGGCGACTCGGTGCGCACCGCCCCGCCCGGGTTCACCGTGCTCGCCGAGACCACGGCGACACCGGTGGCCGCGTTCGAGCACGTCGAGCGCCGCCTCGCCGGAGTGCAGTGGCACCCGGAGGTGATGCACACCGAGCACGGGCAGCTGGTGCTCGAGCACTTCCTGATCGAGATCGCCGGCTGTCGACCCACCTGGACGATGGTCAACATCGTCGAGGAGCAGGTCGAGCGCATCCGCGAGCAGATCGGCCCGGACGGTCACGCGATCTGCGGGTTGTCCGGTGGCGTCGACTCGGCGGTCGCCGCAGCCGTCGTACAGCGAGCCATCGGGGACCGGCTGACCTGCGTCTTCGTCGACCATGGCCTGCTGCGCAAGGGGGAGGCCGAGCAGGTGGAGCGCGACTTCGTCGCCGCCACGGGCGTCGACCTGCACGTCGTCGAGTGCGAGAAACGCTTCCTCGACGCCCTCGCCGGGGTCAGCGATCCCGAGGAGAAGCGCAAGATCATCGGTCGCGAGTTCATCCGGGTCTTCGAGGCCGCCGAGGCCGACGTCCTGCGAAAGGCCGCAGTGCAAGAGGGCGCCAAGGTTGCGTTCCTCGTCCAGGGCACCCTGTACCCCGACGTGGTGGAGTCCGGTGGCGGCACCGGGGCGTCGAACATCAAGTCGCACCACAACGTCGGCGGGCTGCCCGACGACCTCGAGTTCGAGCTCGTCGAGCCGTTGCGCACCCTGTTCAAGGACGAGGTCCGTCTGGTCGGTGAGCAGCTCGGTCTGCCCTCCGAGATCGTCTGGCGGCACCCGTTCCCCGGTCCTGGGCTGGCGATCCGGATCATCGGAGAGGTCACGCGCGAGCGGCTGGACATCTTGCGAGAGGCGGACGCGATCGCGCGCGAGGAGCTCACCCTCGCCGGTCTCGACCGCGACATCTGGCAGTTCCCGGTGGTGCTCCTGGCCGACGTCCGTTCGGTCGGCGTGCAGGGCGACGGCCGTACCTACGGCCACCCCGTCGTCCTGCGTCCGGTCACCTCCGAGGACGCGATGACCGCGGACTGGGCTCGAGTTCCCTACGACGTTCTGGAGACCATCTCGACCCGGATCACCAACGAGGTGCGCGAGATCAATCGGGTCACCCTCGACATCACCAGCAAGCCGCCGGGCACGATCGAGTGGGAGTGAGCCGACGCTGAGTTGGCTGTACGCCGGTGCGCGTGGTGTGTCAGTCGTGACGGGCGGACCGCGGGTTCGTAGGATCACTTCAAATCAGTTTCGAGTCCGGGGGACGGCATGAGCTTGGTCGCCACGGTCAAGAAGGTGGTCCGCGACCACCTGATCTCTCGCGCGGGCGGCATCGACCTCTCGCGCCTCGACCGAGTGCCCGAGACGCTCGCGTGGCCGCTGCGCCGCGATGGGGTCGCCCCGAGCGCCCGCCTCTCGGCCAGTCGCGACCACGACCCGGTACAGCGCCTGGCCTCGCTGCTGGGACTCGAGGTGTGGCTGGTCACGGGCGACGAGGAGGCGCGCGGCGTACTCGCCGACACCACGTCCTACAGCACCGACATCCGGCCCTACATGGGCCGCAGTGGATCGCTCACCGATGGTGACATCGGCGGCCTCGGGTTCACCGACCCACCAGAGCACACCCGGCTGCGCCGGCTGCTCACCCCCGAGTTCACGATGCGGCGCCTGGAACGGCTGCGTCCGCGGATCCAGGCCATCGTGGAGCGTCAGCTGGACGAGGTCGAGCAGGCCGGAGAGCAGGGCGGTGTCGTCGACCTCGTCCCGACCTTCGCCTTCCCGATCCCGTTCCTGGTGATCTGCGACCTCCTCGGGCTGCCCGACGAGCGACGCGAGAGGTTTGCGAGCCTGGCCACGGCCCGCTTCGACATCTCCCACGGTGGACCGGGTGCTCTGGGGGCGATCGGAGGGTCGCGGGAGTTCCTGCTCGCCGAGGCGGCACGCCAGCGCAAGGATCCGGGCCCCGGTCTGATCGGTCAGATCATTCGCGAGCACGGTGAGACGATCAGCGACTTCGACCTGGGCGGGCTGGCCGACGGAGTCTTCACCGGGGGACTGGAGACCAGCGCCTCGATGCTCGCGCTCGGCACGTCGGTGCTGCTCGAGGAGCGCGAGCTGTGGCGAGGCCTGCAGGACGATCCGAGCAGCATCGGGCCCGTGGTCGAGGAGCTGCTGCGTGTGCTCTCGGTGGTCCAAGTCGCCTTTCCACGGTTCTTGCGACGCGATGTGACGGTGGGTGGCCACCTGATCCGCGCCGGTTCGGTGATCGTCTGCTCGCTGCCTGCGGCAAACCGGGACCCGCGCGTCACCCCGGGGGATCGCCTGGATCTGAGTCACCCGCATGGGTCCCACCTGGCCTTCGGCTACGGGTTCCACCGCTGTGTCGGCGCCGAGCTGGCCAAGATGGAGCTCAAGGCTGCCTTTCCCGCACTTGCCGCTCGGTTTCCCCAGATGCGGTTGGCGGTTGCGGCCACGGACCTGGACTACCGCGCGCTGAGCATCGTCTACGGCGTCGAAGCGGTCCCGGTCACCCTGCACGGCTGATCGCCGGCACCTGATCGCCTGCACGGCTGATCACCCGGCCGCGTACTAGACCAGTTGCAGCGTTCTGCATTTTGTTGTCCGCCCCTACACCGTTGGCCACAGCGCGTCCGCCGGCCGCCTCGATCTCGGC
>JBDSBU010000159.1:0-30994 GCA_039921445.1 Marmoricola sp.
CGGGCACTATGCGTCATAACAAGGACGAGCCGTGCCAACATGGGTGCTAGAGACTTATGAAACTCGGGAGTTCAGTAATGTCCGATGTCCGGCACGACGCGCTCCCCGACCTGGGCGAGACGAGTGCCGAGCAGATGCATCCGGACGAGACCACCCAGCGCTATCGGTCACTCTTCGTCTACAACCCGCATGCCGCGCTGTCCTTCGACCTCGAGGGTCGCTTCGTGGACGTCAATCCCGTCGCCGAAGGCCTGAGCGGCTACACCCGCGAGGAGCTCTGCTCCAAGCACTTTTCAGAACTCCTCGTCGAGGCCGACCTCGGCGGTGCCATGGCAGCCTTCGACGCCGCACTGGATCGCACCTCGACCCAGGTCGAGGTCAGGATGTTCCAGAAGTCCGGAGCGGTCAAAGAGCTCAGCATCACGGTGATTCCGGTGGTCGTCGGCGAGTCAGTCGTCGGGGTGCACGGACTGGCGGAGGATGTCACCGAGAGCAACGCGCTTGCCCGGGATCTTGACAGTGCCCGTCAGGTGGCGGAGGAGGCGAACGCCTCCAAGTCGGTGTTCCTCGCCAACATCAGCCACGAGGTGCGTACGCCGCTCACCAGCGTGCTTGCGGCTGCGGAGATGCTGCGCGACGAGCCGCTCGACCCGGTCTGCGACAACCTTGTCGACATGATCGAGCGCTCCGGCGAGCGCCTGCTCAGGCTGATCGGCGACATTCTCGACTTCTCCAAGCTCGAGGGTGGCCGGATCGGGCTGGAGGACTCGGTCTTCAGCCTGCGCCGGGTGATCGAGGACTCCACCGTCGGTTCGGCACCTGAGGCGTCGAAGCGGGGCCTCGATCTGACCTGGGCCGTGGACGACTCGGTCCCACACGAGGTGGTCGGCGATCCCGGGCGGATCACCCAGGTGCTCACGAACCTGGTGGAGAACGCCGTGAAGTTCACCCAAAGCGGCAGCGTCCGGATCACTGCCGAGATGCACTCATCTTCCGATGCGGGCATCGAGGTGTCCTGCAGCGTCGTCGACTCGGGGATCGGCATCCCGGCCCACGAGATCGAGATGCTCTTCGAGTCCTTCACCCAGGCGGACGGCTCGGCCACCCGCGCCTACGGCGGAGCCGGGCTCGGCCTGGCGATCTGTCGAGAGCTGGTGGCGCTGCTGGACGGTTCGATCACGGCCACCAGCACCCCTGGCGAGGGCAGCCGATTCGTGGTGACGATCCCGCTCGGTCTCCCGGCAACCACTGCAGGAGCACACTGAGTAGGTCGGCGAAAGGAACCCGCGTGCGCGCATCGACTCTCTCCGCCCTGCTCCTCGCCCCTCTGCTCGTGCTCAGCGGGTGCGGTGCGAACGGGGCTGCAGTCTCCGTAGGCGCCTCATCGAGCAGCTCGACGGGCACCTCATCCGGCACCTCGACCCTCGCTTTCACGGGCACGACGGTGGACGGCGACGCCTTCGACGGGGCGTCCCTCGCAGGCAAGCCCACGGTGCTGTGGTTCTGGGCACCGTGGTGCTCCACGTGCCGTGCCCAGGCGGGAGGGGTCGCCGACCTCGCCCAGCGCTTCGAGGGCAAGGTCAACGTGGTCGGCGTCGGTGGGCTCTCCGAGGACTCCGACGTGCGCGCCTTCGCCGAGAAGGTCGTCGGGCCCACCCACCTGATGGACAACCCTGGCGAGGTCTGGCGCCACTTCGGCGTCACGGCCCAGAGCACCTACGTCGTGCTCGACGCTGACGGCAAGATCGTGGAGAAGGGCTACCTCGACGACGACGCGCTCGTCGACAAGGTCGAGCAGCTCGTGAGCTGAGGTGCTCGAAGCCTCGGCTGCCGTCGCGCTCGGCGCCGGGATGCTGGCTGCGCTGAACCCCTGTGGGTTCGCGATGCTGCCGGCGTACCTCACCTTGATGGTCACCGCCGGTGAGCCGACGCGCGTGGTCGCGGTCTATCGCGCACTGAAGATGACGCTCGCGATGACCGCCGGCTTCACCCTCGTCTTCGCCGTCTTCGGTCTGGCGATCGCGCCGGTGGCGTCCTCGGCCCAGCAGTACCTCCCCTGGTTCACCCTCGTCGTCGGCCTGGTCCTGGCCGGTGCCGGCGGCTGGCTCCTGGCGGGCCGCTCGTTGCCCGCGTTGCGGGCCCGAGGTGGAGGAGGGGCTCCGCTGACCGGGTCGGTCCGCTCGATGTTCGGCTTCGGCGTCTCCTACGCCCTGGCCAGCCTGACCTGCACCGTCGCCCCGTTCCTGGCCGTGGTCGTCTCCGCCTTCCGCAGCGACTCGGTGCTGACCGGTGCCGCCCTGTTCCTGCTGTACGCCGCCGGAATGGGCCTGGTCGTCGGTACGGCGGCCGTGGCGGTCGCACTTGCCCAGCAGTCGCTGGTGCGAGGGGCGCGTCGCCTCGGCGCCCACGTGTCCCGCGCCGGCGGCCTCCTGCTTCTGCTCGTCGGCGGCTACGTGGCCTACTACGGCTGGTGGGAGATCCGGGTCTTCGCAGGAGGCAGCGCCGAGGACCCCGTGATCGAGGCCGCGGCGTCGGTCCAGAGATCCTTGTCCACCGCTGTGACGGACTTCGGAGCCGTCGGGTTCCTGGTCACCCTGGCAGCCCTGATCACTCTTGTCGTCGGGTCCTCAGCAGCTCGCGGTAGGCGGCGTAGGCGGCACGAAGCAGGTCTGCCGGATGGTCCTGCGGCACCAGCTCAGCCGGAAGTGCCGGGTCGTCCAGGAGATGTCGGACGATCGCAGCCATCACCGTGAACCGCTCCCCCGCGTTCTCCGGCAGGTCATGCTCGCCCGCGGCTTCGAGCAGGTGCCGCGCCCGTGTCGCCCAGAGGCCCACGTCCCACAGCTGATCGACCAGGTCCGCCACCTCGGACTCAGGGTGCGCACCTCGCCACGTGATCACCTCCGGATGGCGCGACAGGTCACAAGCCAGGTTGTCCGGACGCACCCAGACTCCTTCGCGCAGCTCGGCGAGCCGGGCAGCACGCAGCCCCGTTCGCAGCTCGGCGCGCTCGCTCGGATCGCGGCCGGCGACGGTCACCATGGCGATCAACCAGGTGCCGTCCCACGTCGTCGTCGGCGCGTGCACCGCAACCTCCTGGCGTCGTTGCCGCTCCGCGAGCCGGTCGTTGAGCCGGTAGCCGTCGTCCCCGCGAGTGACCTCTCCGCCACTCAGCATCCGGGACAGCGAGGCGCGCAGCGCGTTCTCGGTGATTCCGAGCTCACCGGCAAGTGCCACGAGCTCGGCCGGGGTGGCGCTGCCGCCGGCCGATCCGAGAAGGGTGCTCAGCACGGCCGACCGGGCTGTCAGCGGCCGCAGCGTGGAGCCGTCGCCGAGCAGGACGTGAGCGGTCACCAGCTCAGCTCGAGGTCTCGTCGAAACGGCCGTGCCGACCGGCACCGCCGACGAAGCGCGCAGCACCCCGAACAGCCTCGGCAACGACCCGGGAGCCGTTGGCCCACTCGTTCGCCAGCGCAGCAGGGAGCTCGAGACCTACGCCCTCGTGAGCCGAGGAACGATCAGAGCGCAGACAGGCCTGGGGGAACGCGGCCAGCTGCTCAGCCAGGATCACGGCGTCGGCCAGCGCCTCCCCCGGGGCGCTGACCCTGTTGACCAGCCCCATGCCTCTGGCCTCGTCGGCCGCCACCGGCCGACCGGTGAGGATCAGGTCGAGCGCGTGCGAGAGGCCGATCAGCCGCGGAAGGCGTGCCGTGCCGCCGTCGATCAGCGGCACCCCCCAACGACGGCAGAAGACGCCCAGCACCGCGTCCTCCGCCGCGACCCGCAGGTCACACCACAGTGCCAGCTCGAGCCCACCGGCGACCGCGTGTCCCTCGATCGCGGCGATCACCGGCTTGCCCAGCGCCATCCGCGAAGGCCCCATCGGTGCTCGGCCGGAGTCATTCGGCGACTCCAGGTGGATGTCCCCGTCACCGACCGCGCGTAGGTCGGCTCCGGCGCAGAAGGTGCCTCCGGCCCCGTGGAGTACGGCGACCGCGAGCTCGTCGTCTGCCTCGAAATCCGCGAAGGCGTCGTACAACGCGGCGGCCGTGGGCCGGTCGACGGCGTTGCGCACCTCGGGGCGGTCGATCTCCACGATGAGGACCGCGCCGTGGGTGCTCACCCGCACGCTCACGTGTCGGTGCCCGGGGCGCGCTCCAGGATCGCGCGGGTGTCGGTGCCGGCCGGCAAGGTCCCGAAGGCGTCGCCCCAGTCGCGGCCCAACCGGGTGGCGCAGAACGCCTCGGCGATCGCGGCGGAGCTGTGCCTCACGAGCAGCGAGCCCTGCAGCACCTGGGCCATCATCTCGACGACGCGCCGGGCGCGGTGCTGCAGGTCCTCGGGGTTGGACAGCTCCTTCTTGAGCAGGTCCACGGCATGGTCGAGCCGGGCATCGCCACCGGACGCCAACGCCAGCTCACCGAGGAAGACCTCCACGGTCTCGGGCTCACGACCCATGGCGCGCAGGGCATCGAGCGCCGCCACGTTGCCGGAGCCCTCCCAGATCGAGAGCAGTGGCAGCTCGCGGTAGATCCGCGGCAGCCCGGACTCCTCGATGTAGCCGTTGCCGCCGAGACACTCCAGTGCCTCGCCGGCGACCGAGGGCGCACGCTTGCAGACGTGGTACTTCGAGACCGCGAGGGCCAGCCGTCGGAAGGTGGCCTCCGCCTCGTCGCCGCGGACGGACCGGTCGGTGGCGCCCGCCAGCCGCATCGCCAGCACCATCGCCGCCTCGGACTCCACAGTCAGGTCGGCCAGCACGTTCTGCATCAACGGCTGGTCGACCAGGCTCACACCGAAGGCCTTGCGGTGCCGCGAGTGATGAACGGCCTCACCGAGAGCCGATCTCATCCCGGCGCTGGCGCCGAGAACACAGTCGAGTCGGGTCAGGTTCACCATCTCCACGATGGTCCGAACCCCTCGTCCCTCCTCGCCGACGAGCCAGCCGGCGGCACCGTCGTACTCGATCTCGGCCGAGGCGTTGGACTTGTTGCCCAGCTTGTCCTTCAGGCGCATCAGAGCCATCGCGTTGCGCGTGCCATCGGGCAGCACCCGCGGCACCAGGAAGCAGGAAAGCCCATCCGGCGCCTGCGCCAGGGTGAGGAAGACATCAGACATCGGGGCCGAGGTGAACCACTTGTGCCCGGTCAGGCTGTAGGAGCCGTCAGCGGTCGGCAGCGCACGCGTGGTGTTGGCACGTACGTCGGAACCTCCTTGCTTCTCGGTCATCGACATTCCCGCGATCAGGCCCCGCTTGCCTCCCGGGGCTCGCTGCTCCGGTTCGTAGACACGGTTGCAGAGCTTCGGCTCGAGCTCGGCAGAGAGCGCGGCGTTGGCGCGCAGCGCGGGCACGACGGCATAGGTCATCGAGATCGGGCAGCCGTGCCCCGCGTCGACGTTCCAGACCATGAACTTCGCCGCCCGGGCGACGTGTGCCCCTGTTCGGTCATCGGCCCAGGGCACACCGTGCAGCCCGTGGGTGACCGCTGTGTGCATCAGCTCGTGGTACGCCGGGTCGTAGTCGACCTCGTCGACCCGGTGTCCGAAACGGTCGTGGGTCCGCAGGATCGGGGGGTGCCGCTCAGCCAGCCGGCCGAGGTCCTGGGCGTGCGCGGTGCCCGCGAGGCGGCCGAGCTCGTGGACCTCGTCCTCGGCCCAGCCTGCGCCCTCGCGACGCAGCCCCTCCAGCAGCGCTGGGTCCTCGGCAGTGTCGTGACCGGTGCGAGGCGGGACCTGGTTGGTGACCTCGTGCGTCTGCGGCGACATCGTGCTCCTCGGGTGGACGTGGCTTTGACCATACGTTTTCCCTACAGCCGTGTCCACGCTGTAACACCGTCCAGTGCGGGAGCTACGCGGCCGGGGTCAACGCCTCGATGAGCAGCGCCACCAGCGCTTCGAGCTGCACGTCGACCGAGGACGAGACCTCTTCGTCGGAGCCGTCCAGCGCCCGGGCCGCGAGACCGGCCTTGCTGTCGATCAGCTCGGCGATCTTGGTGTCGATGGTCTGCGAGGCGATGATCCGCCAGGCGGTGACAGGCTCGGCCTGACCGATCCGGTGGATCCGGTCGATCGCCTGGGTCTGCTCCGCGTCGGTCCAGGAGAGCTCGGCGAGCACCATGTTGGAGGCGACCTGGAGGTTCAGCCCCACGCCAGCGGCACTGAGCGAGCAGACCACGATCGCGACGTCGGGATCGGTGAGAAAGGCCTCGATGTTGCGCTTCCGCACCGAGGGGGTCTGGTCGCCGCGGATGGAGGAGTAACGGATGCCGCGCTTGGCGAACGTCTCCTCGGCCACGTCCATCACGTCGATGTGCTTGGCGAAGAAGACCACCTTGCCGACGTTGCGCGCCAGCTGTGCGGCGTAGTCGGCCGCCAGCCCCGCCTTGGCCTGCCCGATACGCCGCATCATCGAGAAGACGTTCTCCTCCGACTTCGCGGTCGTGGTGTCCTCGCGCTCCCAGGTCGCCACCCGGCGCACGAGCTCGTGGTCGATGCCCTCCACGACCGTGCCGGAGCGTCGAGTCTCCAGCGCCTTCTGGTAGCGCGACACGAGCCGGCGGGCGAGCTCGAGCTCGGCCGCGCGGATCGAGCGCCCCACGGCGTCGTCGAGCTCGACCGGCAGGTCGGCGACCCGACGCGCGGGAATGTCCTTGGCGACGTCGACCTTGCGCCGGCGCACGATGCCGAGGTTGACCACGGCCTTGCGCGCAGCGGGATAGAAGCCCGCGTCGAGAGGCGTCAGCCCGTTGTCGTCCAGGGCCTCCATCAGGGCCGCCAACGGTCGCTTGTCGTCGATCCAGCCCAGGAACTGCCAGATCGTCAGGAAGTCCTCGATGTCGTTGATGAGCGGGGTCCCGGTGAGTGCCATCAGCAGCGGACGACCGATCCGGGCGCGGATCCGCTCCGAGACCTCGAGCACGTGCTGGGAGCGCTGGGAGGACTTGTTCTTGATGAAGTGCGCCTCGTCGACGACCATCCCGCGGAAGCCGAGCTCGCCGAGCCAGCCGACGTGTCGGTCGAGCACCTCGTAGTTGACGATCACGATGTCGGCGAAGCCGTCGATGCTGTCCCCGTTGCCGTGGATCACCGTCGCCGTACGCCGTGGCGTCCACAGGCTCACCTCGTGCGCCCAGTTGGTCTTGACCACGTTCGGCACCACCACGAGCAGTGGGTAGGCACCGGCGGCCTCGGCTGCTAGCAGCGCCTGGGCGGTCTTGCCGAGACCGGGCTCGTCTGCGAGCAGGAAGGTCCGATGACCAGCCGCTGCGGCAGCGACCACCTGGGCCTGGTGCGGCATCAGCTCAAGTCCGCCCGGGGCCCGGCGCGGGGTTGCGTCGGGAAGTGCCATGCAAGCCGTGGCACCGCTCGCAGCGGACTCGAAGGAGCGCAGCAGAGGCCCCAGCAGCTCCCAGCCGGAGAGCAGCCGCGGCTTGACCTTGTTCTGTGCCGCAGCTTCGAAGTCGGGGGTCAGGAACGGATTGGCCAGCTGCCGTGAGATCACCGACTGCGGCACCACCCGGCGCTCGGAGGCACCGGTGGGGGCTGCCGGCGCGGCACGCACCACTTCGGCGTCGGGCTCCATCCCGGCGGTCTTCTGCATCGAGCGCTTGAGCTCCCGGGTGGTCTCGGAGACCACGGCGTCCTCGGCGAACAACGCCAGCAGGCTGGTGTCGCGCACCGCGGTCTTGGCCAGGATCGTGGCGACCCCGTCGAGCCGCTTGAGCTGCTCGCCGCGCTGTGCCTCGGTGGCCTCGGTGTCGGCCTTGACCCGCTCGCGCTCGTCGCGCACGAGCAGCGCGACAGCCTGGAACTTGGTGCGCACCGAGGACGTCACCGGACCACGCTCGGCGGCGGACTCGACCTCACGCACGGCACGGGCGAGCACCGGGATGATGCCCTCGTTGTCGAGGTCGCGCGCGCGACGCTGGTTGCGCGGAGCAGTACGGCGAGTGCCGGATGTACGCGTGCCTCGTCGAGCCACAGACTCCTCCTCCGGAGTACCCGACGAGCCGACCGCGACGGGAGGGACCCGCACGCAGCCCCTCGAGCGGGGCATTGAGACCTCGAGCGAAGTGGACCCGGATGGCCCCTCCGTCAGACGCGACGCGACGGTCGCAGGGCGACCAGGTCGAGCGTCATTGTCGGACATCCTAGCGTGCCGACGGGCGAGCCGGCGAGGACCTCACGCAATGGCCGCTGAGTTCTCGTCGCGACCCGTGCCGTCGGCACGGGCGAGATCTGAAAGGGTGGTCCCCGGACCCGGCGACGCTCGGGCCTTCGAGAGGAGTCCCGGGATGCGCGCACGCGAGCTTGCCGAGCAGTTCCCGATCGTGAGCCTGACCACGAATGCGCTGACCGCCGCGCGCACCATGGGCGACCAGCGGCACCCTGGTCTGATCGTCTGCGACGGTGAGGGCCACCCGCACACGGTCCTGCCGGGTTCACAGGTCCTGCGCTTCATGATCCCCAGCTACATCCAGGACGACCCGGCACTGGCGAGGGTCTACGACGAGCGCGGCTCCGACGAGCTGTTGACCAAGCTCTCGACCAAGACCGTGCAGGAGCTCCTGCCCAAGCGGCAGGACCGCGACGAGCTTCCGGTCGTCGACCCTGACGCCACGTCACTCGAGGTCGCCGCGGTGATGGTCCAGATGCGCAGCCCCGTGGTAGCCGTCGTCGACGAGGACAAGCAGGTCCTCGGCGCCATCACCCTGAGCCGGCTCTTCCAAGTCCTTTTCCCAGCAGTGCCGGAGGCCTGATGACCACTGTGCTCGTGGTGATCGTCTTCACGACCGCCTACATCCTGATCGCGACCGAACGCATCCACAGGGTCGCTGCTGCGCTCGGAGGCGCCGCGATGATGGTGGTACTGGGTGTGGTGAACGCGGAGGTCGCGTTCTTCAGCGAGCGCACGGGTGTCGACTGGAACGTGATCTTCCTGCTGCTCGGGATGATGATCATGGTCGGCGTGCTGCGTCAGACCGGTGTCTTCGAGTTCGTTGCGATCTGGGCCGCCAAGCGGGCCAAGGGGCGCCCGTTCGCGATCATGGTGATGCTGATCGTGCTGACGGCCGTGGCCTCGGCCCTGCTCGACAACGTGACCACCGTCCTGCTGGTCGCCCCGGTGACGCTGCTGCTGTGCGACCGCATCGACGCGCCCCCGGTCCCGTTCCTGATCGCCGAGGTGATGGCCTCCAACATCGGCGGCACCGCCACCCTGATCGGCGATCCGCCCAACATCATCATCGCGGCCAAGTCCGGGCTCAGCTTCAACGACTTCGTGCTCAACCTGGCACCGATCGTGGTGGTGCTGCTGCTGGTGTTCATCGTGATGGCGCGGGTGATGTTCCGCTCGGCGTTCACCTTCCACCCCGAGAAGGTCGAAGCGCTGATGGCCCTTGACGAGCGCGAGGCGATCACGGACCGCAAGCTGCTGATCAAGTCGATGGTCGTGCTGCTGGCGGTGATGATCGGCTTCGTCAGCCACTCCGCCCTCCACCTCGAGCCCTCGATGGTCGCCCTGCTGGGCGCCGGCGCACTCGTCGCGATCTCCAAGCTCGACGTCAGCGACTGCATCGCCGACGTGGAGTGGTCCACGCTGGTGTTCTTCATGGGCCTGTTCATCATGGTCGGTGCGCTGATCGAGGTCGGGGTGATCGGAACGATCTCGAAGGCCGCCACCGAAGCCGTCGACGGGAAGTACTTCCTCGCCTCCACCGTGCTGCTCTTCGCCTCGGGTGCCCTGTCCGGGATCGTGGACAACATCCCCTACGTGGCCACGATGGCTCCGCTGGTGGCCGACCTGGTGTCATCTGGTGGCGGCGACGCCGGTGCCAACGCCGCCTGGTGGTCCTTGGCACTGGGCGCTGACCTGGGTGGCAACGCCACCGCGGTCGGTGCGAGCGCCAACGTGGTGGTCCTGGGGATCGCGGCCCGCAACGGCCACCCGATCAGCTTTTGGCAGTTCACCAAGTACGGCCTGATCGTCGCGGCCGTCACCATCTCCATCGCCTGGGGCTACGTGGCTTTGCGCTACTTCATGTTCGCCTGAGTCTCGACGTCCACCTGAGGGGGCTGCGCGGGTCACGGCCCGAGCAGCAACCACACCGGTCCGGCAAGCAGACCGAGGACCAGGGTCGCGGTCGCGGCGATCCCGGCCGCGACGGCAGCACCCCAGACGGGCGCCTCCTTCTCAGGGGTCGGGTCCTGGTCCGTCGCCGGTCGCAGGGTCGCCCGGATCCAACGCAGGTAGTAGAAGAGGCTGGCCACGGTGTTGACCGCCAGCGCGACGGCCAACCAGGCCAGTCCTGCGTCCCAAGTCGCGGACAACGTGGCGAGTTTGCCGACGAAGACGGCGGTCGGCGGGGTGCCGACGAGGCCAAGGAGCGCGATCACCAGCGCTGCGGTCAGACCCGGCCTGGCCGATCCGAGGCCCGCCCACTGCTCCACCGAGCGTCTGCCCGGCTCGGCCGCGACCACCGCGAACGCAGCCAGGTTGGTCACGACGTACCCCGCCAGGAAGAACAGCAGCGCCGGTGTGGCCAGGTCGCTGCGCTCCACCACGGCCGCGGCGGCAAGCAGGTAGCCGACCTGGCTGACCGTGGACCACCCGAGCAGCCGGCGTACGTCGGTCTGGGCGAACGCGGCGAGGTTGCCCACCGTCATGCTCGCGACCGCCAACACTCCGAGGAGCGTCGCCCAGCGCAGCTCACCGGGAAGCTCGACCAGCAACCGGCTGATCGCCACCACTGCCCCTACCTTCGGCACGGTCGTGAGGTACGCCGCTGCGGTGGCCGAGGCGCCCTCGGTGGCATCAGGAACCCAGAAGTGCGCGGGGACGCCGCCGGCCTTGAAGAGCAGGCCGGCCACCACGAGCAGTCCCCCGGCGCTGACGGCGGCCGGTGGCGCGTCGGTGAGGGCGGCGCCGAGGTACTGATAGCCGGTGCGTCCCGCCAGCCCGTAGAGCAGCACCGCGCCGGTCATCAGCAGGATCCCGAAGAGCGCGCCGAACAGGTAGGTCTTCAACGCCGCCTCGGCCGACGCCGGGCGGGCGAGCACGCCGACGAGGCCGTAGAGCGGAATGCTGGCCAGGAGGAAGGCAACCACCAGCAGGGCGAGGTCGGTGGTCCCAGACATCAGCAGGGTCCCGGCCCCACCGAAGAGCAACAGGCTGCAGGTCTCGCTCTCACGGGGGTGGTCGCGCAGCTCGCCGCCGCCGAGCAGCAGGATCAGCAGCAGCGCCATCGTCACCGTGACCCGCACCGCGCCCGTCGCGGCGTCGACGGCGAAGGTGCCGGAGAAGGCAGTGCGCGGGTCACCGAGCCACGCGACCGTCGCAGCGACCATGCTCGCGACCACGGCAGCTGCTGCGACGAGACGGATCTGCCACTGCCTCGTGCGCGGCGTGAAGGATCCGCCGACGAGCGCGACCATTGCGCCGAGGAAGAGCAGCGCCTCCGGCAGCAGGGTGAGCAGGTCCGAGCGCATCGACACCGCTCAGCGCCCCACGAGAGCGACGACGGCGGCCGCGGCCGGCTCGATCAGGTCGAGCAACAGTCGCGGCAGCACCCCGATCAGCACCGAGACGAGCAGCAGCATCGCGACCGGTGCCCACTCCCTCGCCGAGACGTCGCAAAAACTCACCGACAAGCCGGAGGTCGGGCCGGTGAAGACCCGCTGCAGGGCACGCAGGAAGAGCGCCGCCGTGATCAGGATGCCGAGCACTGCCACTGCGGTGGCCGGCACCGCCGCGATGCTGCCGGCGAAGATCTGGAACTCGGCGATGAACCCCGACAGGGCGGGCAGGCCGAGCGAGCCGAACGCAGCCACGCTGAACAGGGCGGCGTAACGGGGCGCCGACGCCGCGAGTCCGCCGTACCGGCTGATGTCGTAGCTGCCCGTGCGCTCGAACATGCTGCCCGCCAGGAGGAACAGCGCCGCGGTCAACAACCCGTGGCTGACCATCTGGGTGACCGCCCCGGTCACGGCGACCCCGCGAGCCTCCGCGGTGCCGTCGGCCAGCACCCCGGCCGCGCCGACCGCGATAACGACGTAGCCCATGTGGTTCACCGAGGTGTAGGCGATCATCCGCTTGAGGTCGGTCTGTGCCAGGGCCACCAAGGCCCCCCACAGCACCGAGACCACCCCGACCACGATCACGACCGGCGCCCAGGCCTGCCAGGCATCGGGCAGCATCGGCATCGCGATCCTGACGAATCCGTAGGTGCCCATCTTCAGCAGCACTCCGGCCAGCACCGCGGAGCCGATCGCAGGAGCGTCGCTGTGGGCCGGCGGCAACCAGGTATGGAACGGGAACGTCGGCGTCTTGACCGCCAGCCCAAGGAACACGGCACCGAGCACCAGCCCACCGGCCAGGCCCTGACCCTGCAGCGGTGGGTTGGCTGCCAGCTCCACCATGTCGAAGGTGTGCGGGTCCGCGGCCACGTAGAGCCCGACGAAGCCCAGCAGCAGCGCCAGCGAGCCGAGAAAGGTGTAGAGGAAGAACTTCAGTGCCGAGCGCGCGTTGTCGCCGTGTCCCCACCCGCTGATGGAGAGGTACATCGCCACGATCGAGAGGTCGAAGAAGACGAAGAACAAGATCAGGTCTGCCGAGACGAACAAACCCAGGCACGAGGCCTCGAGGAACAGGAACAGTGCTGCCTGGAGTCGGGGCCGCTGCTGCTCACGCAACGCATGGACGGCACAGGCAAGGAAGACCAGGGCGGTCATCACGACGAGCGGCAGCGACAGTCCGTCGACGCCGACGTGGTAGCTCGAGCGCACGCCGGGGATCCAGCTCACCTGCTGCTCCAGCCCGAGCCCACCCGGCTTCGGCGTCTCGTACGCCGCCCAGGCGAATCCCGCCAGCAGGACCTCGATGGCAGCCGTCGCGACGAAGACCCTCCGCGCCAACCGGTCACCGACCCGCGGGGTCAGCAGCACCGCCGAGACCAGCAGGGGCAGGAACACCAGGACAGAGAGCACGCTCACCTCACGAGGACGAGGACGACGAGGGCCAGCGCCAGGACGGCGACAGCCTGCAGGTAGTACTGATGGAGTTGGCCGGTCTGTGGTCGCTGGGCAAGACGACCCAGTCCGCGCGCACCGGAGGCGACGCCACGGACGACGCCATCGATCCCGCGGTCATCGGCACGCGCGACCGCGGCAGCGAGTCGCTGGGTCCAGCCGGCGCTACGCTCCACCACGCCGTCGAGGAGCCTGTCGTCGACGCGGGCCAACGCCTCCGCCAGACGCACCGTGGGTCCGACCACGAGGCGGTGGGCGGCGGCCTCCAGGAACAGCCAGTTGCTCAGTGCTCCGGGCCACCGGACGGCCGATCTCCTTGCCATCAGCGCCGCGGTCGCCAGCAGAGCGGTCAGCGCCAGTGCGGCCGAGACGAGCAGCTCCCGCAGGCTGGGCTCCGGACCTCCTCCACCGATAAGATCGTGCACCCCTTCGGCGTACGGCGGCAGCGCGAGGGCCCCGAGCGCTACCGCTCCCACCGCGAGTGGGACGAGGGCAAGGCGGGCAGCGATCGGCACCGTCCGGGTGCCCGGACGGTCGTCGTCCCAGGCAGCCTCGGCGTCGGACGGCAACCTGGAGAAGAGCACGACCAGTGCCTTGCCGGCGTACGCCGCCGAGAGGAGCGCACCGATGAGTCCGGCGACGTAGAGCAACGGCGAGCGATCCCAGGCTGCGGCGAGCACGGCGTCCTTGGTGGCCCACAGCGCCAGTGGGGCCAGTCCGGCGAGCGAGAGCAGCGCGGCGGCGACACACGCCCCGACGAGCGGCCAGATCCGTGCCGCGCCGGTGAGCGCCGTCAGCCGCCTGGTCCCGAGCGCCTCCAGCCAGACCCCCGCTGCGAGGAAGAGACCGGCCTTGACCGCCGCGTGGGCGACCAGGTGAGAGGTGCCGGCCGCCGTGGCGCCGAGGCCGGCCGCGAGCACGACGAACCCGAGCTGCGCTGCGGTCGAGGCGGCCAACAGCTGCTTGAAGTCGCTCTGGGCCAGCGCGACCAGGCCGAGCAGCACGGCCGTGAGGGCTCCGGCCCAGGCCGCGACGTCGTCGGCCCAACCGCTGGCGGCGAGGGTCGGTGAGACCCGGAGGAGGAGGTAGCCGCCCATCGCGACCATCGCGGCGGAGTGCAGCAGCGCGCTGACCGGGCTCGGTCCGTGCATCGCGCGGGAGAGCCAGAAGGAGAACGGCAGCTGCGCGGCCTTGCCCAGCGCCGCCAGGACCAACCCGCCGGCGACCACGTCGAGCCAGCGGCCCTGCGTGCTCGGCAGGTCGGCGAGCGCCAGTCCCGCTCCCCCGCCCAAGGCTGCGCCCGCGGCGACGTAGAGGCCGAGATCGCCGGCCCGGGTCGTCAGGAACGCGGTGGTGCCCGAGGAGATCCCGACCTGGTCGCGCCAGTGGTAGCCGATCAGCGCGTACGAGGTCGCCCCCATCACCTCCCACGACATCAGCAACGCGGGAAGGGTGGTGGCCAGGACTGTCATCAACGCCGCCGCGACGAACAGCAGCATCAGTCCATGGAACCTCGCGGTCCGCAGCTCTGAGCTGCCTGCAGCGGCGAGCAGCACCAGCAACGAGACCACGGCGACCGTCGGCAGCACGAGCGCGGCCAGCCCGTCCACGGCCAGCCCCAGGTCGCCCCCCGCAAGGAACGGCATGGAGACGGCTGGTCGCGAGATCGCGACCGGAACAGACAGCGTCGCGAGCAGTGCTGCGGTCCCCACCCCGAGGTGTACGCCGAACCGGTCGGCCTGCCCTCCTCTGTGGAGCCCGGCGAGGAGCAGCGCGGCTCCCATGACAGCGGGCAGGACCACCAGCGCGACCAGTGCGACCGGACCCATCAGCCGTTCAGCTCCGCGGCCATGTCGGTCATGTCGTGCCCGGACTGGCGGTGCAGCAGCGTGGCCACAGCGAATCCCATCGCCATCTCGACGGTCATCGCCGCGATCACCACCAGCAGCAGCACCTGGCCGGACGGGTCGGGAGCCAGGAACCACCAGATGCCCGCCGCCGCCAGGATGACGCCGTTGATCATCAGCTCGAGCCCCATCATCACCATCACCACGACCTGCTGGGACAGAGTGCCGTAGAGCCCCACCGCGAACAGCGCAGCAGCGACGAGCAGGACCGTCTCGATGGTCATCTCCCGACACCACCCTGGTGCGGCTCATCGGCCGGACGTCGGTCGAGGTCGTCGCCGAGCCGGTCGTAGCGGCTGCGGTGCGAGGAGAGCACCACCCCGGCGACGATCGTGGCGACCATCACCGGGCTCATCGCCACCATCACCAGCATGTGGGTCTCCATCGTCGCCTGGCCCAGGGCCGCCGTGACGTCGGCCGGTGGGGCGCCGCGGCGTACTGGCCAGGGCACCAGCACCGCGCCCGCCCCGAGGACGACGAACGTGATGACGGCGGTGCCGATGGCGGAGCGGTGGGAGTGCACCATGCTCATCGGCATCAGCGCGGGGTTCATCCCCATGAACATCACCATGTAGACGGCCATCACGGCCATCTCCATCACCATCATCAAGATCACGATCGCGCCCATGTAGGCCTGCCCGAGCAGCAGCACCGCCACACCGACCGCAACGAAGGAGACCGCGAGCGCATAGGTCGCTCTCGCCATCGAGTCGACGTAGAACACCAGGGCGCCAGCGACGACCGCGATCACGGCGCAGGCCCAGAAGGCGACGTCGGTGAGCTCGACGGACACGCGATCTCCTTGTCTTGTAGAGGTTCAGTTGCTCTGGATGGCCAGGATCGAGACGACCAGGTCCTGGGCGACCACGAGCGGGAGCACGACCACCCAGCCGAGCTCGAGCAGCCGATCCGGCCGCAGCGTCGGTATCCGTCGGCCGCCGGCGGTCAGCAGCACGCTGAGCAGCAGGGTCTTGACCAGCACCCAGCACCACCCGGGCAGCAGCGGTCCTGCCCCACCACCCAGGAACAGCGGCACCGCGGCGGCCGACCCCGCGACCAGCAGGGCGTAGCGTCCCGCAAGGACCAGGAGCCGGTCGACGCCCGCGAGCTCGGCCAGGATGCCACCGTTGAGGTCGCCGCCGGCACCCGCGTCCATCGGTGCGCGCACCGAGAACCCCAGCACGCCCCAGCAGTACGCCGCGAAGGCGATCGGCGCCCACGCCGCGAACCACAGACCCTCCTGCGCAGACGCGATCTCGGCGAGGTCGAGACTTCCCGCTGCGATCGCGGGCGCCGTGATCGCGAACATCAGCGGCAGCTCGTAGGCCAGCGCCATCGCCAGGAAGCGGTAGCCACCGATCAGTCCCGTCACGGAGTTGGGGCCCCAGCCGAGCAGCCACATCACCCCCCAGGCGACGACGTCGAGCGCGTTCACCCAGACCAGGCCCACCGGGTTGTCGACCAGCGCATGCGAGCCCAGCGGCACGAACGCCACGATCAGCACGGCCAGCGGGATCACTGCCGAGGACGCCGAGCGCCACAGCAGCCGGTCGGCGGAGACCGTACGCCGGGGCCGCTGCAGGAGCAGCCGTGCCGTCTCCTGCAGCGGGACGGCCAACCCGGTCCGCGCTGGACGGCCACGCTCGCGTGCCTCGAGGGCGCTGCTGGCCCCGGCCGTGACGAGCGCGACCGCACCGAGCGCGAGCATCACCGGGACGGCGTACAACAGCGAGAGCGAGCCGGTCATGCGCGCACCTCCTCGGTGCTGGTGTGGAGGTCCGGCAGCAACGCGGCCACGACCAGACGGACTGCGGCGAGCTCCTGACCGCGCACCAGGTCGGGCAGTGCGTTCAGATCGAGGAGACTCGGCTCGCTGCTCTCACCGGCAAGGGCGACGCCGGCCTGGTCGATCAGCACCTGGACGCGATCGTCGAGGTCGCGCGCCCCGGGAACTGCCAAGCCACTGAGCGACCAGCGCAGCACCCGGTGGCGGCGCAGCCGGCTGCGAAGCCGCTCGAGCTCCGCGGGCCGGACCGACTCCGCGTCGAGACACTGGTCGCGAAGCCTTCGCGTGGTTGCCGCCTCTGCCAGCAGACCTGCCAACATCAGCACCGACGCGGCAGCGTCCAGCAGCCGGGCCGCGCGGGTCGAGTCGTCGTCGGCAGGCACCGAGCTCCCGGCGTCGAGCCTGGTCACCTCGGCACCGGCGACGACGTCGCCGTGCAGCCTCAGACGCAGCACCACCCCGGCCGGCCAGTGCTGCAGCACCGGTCCGAGCGGCAGGTGCAGCTCGTCCATCTCCAGTCCGTCACGGTCCTGCGCGCCCTCGGCGAGCGGGATCCCGTCGGGGCTCATCGACCCGTGGTCCTTGTCGCCGTGGTCCATGTCGCCGTGGTCCATGTCGCCGTGATCCATGGGCTCGTCCTGGGCCGAGGGTGTGAACCTTGCCCGGCTCGCGGCCTCCGCCCGTGGCCCATCGACCTGGGCGAGCTCGGCGCGCGCCGCCGCGATCGCGGCCGCAACGTCAGTCCCCGCGCCCACGGCCAGCCGCACCCGCGGCTCGGAGATCTGTGCCCAGGCGTGGTCGACCACTGCGGAGAGCTCTGGACCCGGCTCGCCGACCACGGCGAGGACGTCCGCGTCGGCGATGCTCGCAGCTGCACACCACCCGACTCGGTCCAGCTCGCGCTCCAGGGCGACCCGGGCACCGAAGGCACCGGGGGCCTCGACGACCAGCACGTGCGCGCAGGTTGCGGCCACGCGTGCGAGCAAGTCGCTCAGACCCATCGGAACGCACCCTCACGGCGAGCCCAGAGCACGGCCAGCAGCAGGGCGAGCAGGAAGCCGAACATCTCCACGACTGCGCCGGTGCCGAGCCGACCGACCACGACGGCCCAGGGATACATGAAGAGCATCTCCACGTCGAAGGCCAAGAAGACCACGCTCGCGGTGTACCAGCGGGCGTGGTGTCGCGACAGCGCGTGCTCGGTCGGAGGGTTCCCAGAGAGCCAGGGTTCCACGACATAGGGCGTGGACGAGATCGCGGTCAGCCGGGCGAGGAGCCGCAGTGCAAGCACTGCGAGCACGCCGAGACCCAGGATGCTGAGCAGCTGGAGGTACAACCACCTACCGCCTTCCCGTGATGAATTCGTTGCCGGGAGTTTCGCTTGCGCAGGCTACCGGTCGTCGCCCGCTGCGCTAACGGGACACTCAGCCGTTGAGCGCCTCCAGACATGCGATGTCACCGCAGCCGCACTGTCGCCCCTCCGCCGCGACGACCCTTGGTGTGCCCGATCTCCACCGGCTCGAGGAAGGCGCGCTGCTCGCGTCCTACTGAGGCCTCGAGTCGCTCCGGGAACGTCTCGGCTCCGCCTCGCGCGGCGCCACCCGGTCGATCAGCTCCAGCAGCAGCATCAGCACCACGACCGCCGTACCGACCATCACGATCGCGCCGGTCGCGAACGCCAACGCCTGCCCGACCCCGCTCTGCCGGACCGGCGTGGCGACCACCAGCGGCGTCACCAGCATCAGTGCCAGCAACCCCAACGCGAACGGCGCCTTCAGCTGCGGACGCAGGAACCAGCGCGGCGGACCTTCGGGGCCACGCTCCTCGAGATCGTCCCGGGCGAAGACCGCCTGGGCCACGATCGCGATCCCGGCCCAGAAGCCGACGAGCAGGAAGGCCGTGACGGAGTCCGCGGGCCGGTGCCACCCCGCCGCCATCGTGGCCAGCGCCACCACGCAGGCATAGACGCCCGCACCAGTAGCGACCGCGTTGCGCGTCTTCGGTGGCACCACAAGCATCAGGGCGACCCCGACCGAGAAGGCGGCGGTGCTGTGTCCGCCAGGCAGGCTGTTCAGCGTGGCCGGGGCGGACTCACGCAGTCCGAGGTCTGGTCGCTCGAGAAGTCCTTTGAGCACCTGGGCGGACAGGTTGGCGGCGACGAGGACACCGATGGCTGCGAGACCCGGTCCGCGGCGTAGCCGGAGCAACGCGATCGTCGCGATCACCGCAACAGCCGCAGCGAGCGAGGCGACCGTGATGATCCCCAGCGCCTTGTCGACCAGCCCCTCGGTGCGAGCCTGCGTCAGCACGGCACCCCGCAGGGAGGCGTCGGCGAACAGTCGCCCGTACGTCGTACGCACGGTCACCTCGTAGACCAGCCAGAACACGAAGACGTAGCTCACCATCCACGCGCCCAGCAGCAGGAGCGAGCGCCTGGCGTGCCGATCGAGGTTCACCCACCCAGTATTGCGGCACTGAGTTCGGTGGTAATCATCGCGGACGCGCGGCCCTGCCGGTTTCCCAGGCCGCGCTCATTCCCGGCGGACGGCATCGAGCAGGGCACTGTGCGCGGCGATCAGGGTGCGTCGCTCTGCCGCGAGCACGGGGCTGATCCGCGCGCGGCCGGCTGCGACCCACTGGTCGGAGAGATCCATCGCCTCCACCCGCAACCGAGCCGCGTCGCGCATCGCCTCCGGGGTGGTGTCGTAGACGAACGAGTAGAGCTTCGTCAGTGACGAGACCAGCTCGTCGCGCCCCACGCCTTCCGCGTGCTGGTGCAGGCGATGCAGGCGCCACCACGCGACCTCGAGGCGGGCCGCGTGCTCGACGTCGAGGTCGAGGTCAAGGTCCTCGGAGACCAGCGCGTAGAAGCGCCGCATCGAGGCCCGCGCACCGTCGGGGTCGTTGTCCGGGTGCGGTGCCCAGAGCTGGTTGGCGCGCAGCACGTGGAAGGCCCCGATCAGCGTCTTGGCCCAGCCCATCCCGAACCCGGTGCGCACCATTCCGACCGCCGCGACCAGGAAGCGCAGCCACTGCCGCCGGTAGTACGCCGCCCACGCATCGGCCTCGCGGTTCCCCAGCAGCACCGGGTCGAAGGACCGCGGTCCAGAGCGTGCGCCCATCGACAACTTCTCCTACGGTCTGGGATCCGGTCCCCAGTCTGCAGAGACGTCGCAAATGTGGGCGCGACGCGTCAGGACCTCCGTGGCGCGGTCAGGACCTTGAGCCGGGCGGCGTACTCCTCGGCGTCGATCTCACCGTGAGCAAGTCGCTCGGCCAGGATCTGCTCCGCTCCGGCGGTCGGACCGCGGTCCGACGTAGCAGAACCGTGGGCCGGAGGTACGCCGTTCGAGAGCCGGGCGGTCCTGTTGGTGGTGATCACCCAGATCACCGCGATGGCGATCAAACCCCAGAAGGCCACCATGCCGAAGACCATCAGCAACCCCCAACTGCCGTCCATGTGCCCGTTCTCTCCGTTCCACATAGCGCTCATCCCATCGTCGAGGTCCAACTGGCGCACGCCGTGTGAGCCTTGAGATCAGTCTTCGCCTCGACCGCTCCGCTGGGGAGGGTCCACCGGCTCCTGCGCGGGGGTCTTAGTGCCCGGTCAGGCAGGGTGGCGGAGGGCGAAGAAGTTGACCGCGGTGAAGGACAACACCGAGATGCCGTGCTGGTTGAGGCCCTCGAGGTCGGTGTGCACCAGGCCGCGGTCGGGGCGGGTACGCGAGGCCCGGGCCGAGGCCACCGTCACCCGGATCCGCAGCTCGTCGCCCGGGCGGACCGGGGCCGGCCAGCTGACCTCACCGAGACCGGGCGAGGCGAGGCTGGCCACCGCGGAGATGTAGTGCTCGACGTAGAGCCGCATGCACACCGCCATCGTGTGCAGACCGCTGGCGATCAAGCCCTCGAACGGACCGGTGGCGGCCCAGACAGGGTCGGTGTGGATCGCCTGCGGATCCCAGGCTCGGGCGAAAGCCACGATCTCCTCCTCGGTCACCCCCAGCGTCCCGAAGTCGTACGTCGAACCGGGCTGGTAGTCCTCGAAGTAACGGTCCTCCACCGGAGCCGGGAGGTCGGTTTCGCTGAGCAGGCGGCTACGAGACGTCATCCGGACAGTCGATCATCTCGAGGAGGCTCACCGACCGCCGGACTCCGCGATCTGCTTGATGGCGGCCAACGTCTTCGGGATCCCTGCAAGAGCCTGCTCTGTGCGGTCGGCGATCTGGGCGGACGCCTGCTCGCCGAACTTCTCCTCGAACATCGCGATCCCTGCGGGAAGGAACTCCCACGATTCGGTGACGGCGGTCGTCTCGTCGGGACCGGGCTCGAAGGTGTAGCCCCAGCGCACGAAGGATCCACCGACCACGAACGCGAACTCCGCGGGCCGCTCGGCCGCGACCACCTGCGAACGGGTCTCCCACGTGCGTCCAGGGATCTCGTTGCGACCGGTGAACCACGACCCCGGCCTGCCGGCGCCGTCGGCCTCGTCCCACCAGCAGGCGACACAGACCGGACTCCACTCGCCAGTGCGGCCGATGTCGGTGACCAGGTCGTAGAGCGCCTCCGCCGAGGCCTCGACAACGATCGATTCTCGGTGGCTGCGCGGAAGACTCACTTCTTGACCCGCCGGCTTCCGCCGTGCCAGTCCTCTTGGGTCCCGACCTCATCGACGTCGACGCCCAGACCGGGCAGCTGCGGGAGCTCGCGCAGGCTGCGCTTGAGCTCGGCGAAACCGGGGAAGCCGGCAAGGGCGACAACGTGGTCCCACAGCTCCGCCGCGGTGTCCTCGCTCGGCAGCCGACTGATCACGGGGCCGAAGAAGGCGACGCCCTCCGGCGGCTCGAAGTGGATGATCGGGGTGCCGACGTCCTTGCCGGTCAGGGCGAGTGCCTCGTCGGTCTCGGCACCGATCTCCAGGTCCCAGGAGTCGTCGTCGAGAGCGTCGGCCAGGTCCAGCGGCAGCCCGAGCCCAGCAAGGATCGGCTCCACGAAGGCGCGCGTTCCACGCAACGAGGAGTCATACGTCGGGGCCTCCCCCTCGGCCCCCGGCGGGACTGGCTCTTGAGCAGTGTCGAAGATCCGGGCACCGTAGGCGGCGTACAACGAACCGACGGAGTCGCGGCCATGCTCGGCGCGCACCCTGGCGGCCACTCGGAGCAGCCGGAGGCCCGCGGTGTGGCCCACCTCGTAGTCGGCAGGGAAGTGCGCGTCGTAGTCGACGTCGGCGTTGACCAGCCGCAGGGAGATGAACCGCCAGTCCACGGTGTAGTCACGCTGCTCCTGCACCAACCGGACCCACTTGCTGGTCATCCAGGCAAATGGGCACACGGGATCGAAGTAGAAGCGAATGTCGGTCTCAGCCATGCCAACGACCCTAGGTCGGCCCCCAAGGACCTGCCAGCGGCTTCCAATTTCGGCCCGACCCTCACGTGAGGGTAAAGTTTGCCGCTGCGCAGTTGCCCGCGCCTCCCCCACCTTCTCTCGACGCCCTGACCTCGCGCGCTCGAGATCCAGCCCAGAACATCAGCCCTGCCCTCTGCCCCACGAACGGATTCCCGTGCCCGAACCGACCGAGCCCTCCCCTGCCGTCCCGACCCCCACCCGGGTCCGCACCCCGCACCCACCTGAGGCCGGCGAGACCAACAGCGTGCGTACGACGCTGCGCTCACCGCGCCTGCTCCGCACCGAGGTGCTGGCGGGACTGGTCGTGGCACTCGCCCTGATCCCAGAGGCGATCTCGTTCTCGATCATCGCCGGCGTGGACCCCCGGGTCGGCCTGTTCGCCTCGTTCACGATGGCGGTCTCGATCTCGTTCCTCGGCGGCCGTCCGGCGATGATCTCCGCCGCCACGGGCGCGATCGCGCTCGTGATCGCACCGGTGATGCGCGACTACGGCTTCGACTACCTGATCGCGACCGTGCTGCTCGGCGGTGTGATCCAGGTGGTCCTGGCGCTGACCGGGGTGGCCAAGCTGATGCGGTTCATCCCACGATCGGTGATGGTGGGCTTCGTCAACGCGCTGGCGATCTTGATCTTCGGCGCCCAGATCCCGCACCTGCTCGGGGTGACGTGGCTGGTCTACCCGATGGTCGCCTTCGGCATCGCGGTGATGGTCTGGCTGCCGAGGCTCAGCAACGCCGTGCCGCCGCCGCTCGTGGCGATCGTGCTGCTCACCGCGTTCACCGTCGTGGTGGCGCTCAACGTCCCCAACGTGGGCGATGAGGGCGACCTGCCCGACAGCCTGCCTCGCCTCTTCCTTCCCGACGTCCCGCTCAACGTGGAGACGCTGCGCATCATTGCTCCCTACGCCATCGCGATGGCCCTGGTGGGTCTGCTGGAGTCGCTGATGACGGCCAAGCTCGTTGACGACATCACCGACACCCACTCCAACAAGTCGCGCGAGGCCTGGGGCCAGGGCGCCTCGAACATTCTCACCGGCTTCTTCGGCGGCATGGGCGGTTGCGCCATGATCGGTCAGACGATGATCAACGTGAAGGCCTCGGGCGCCCGCTCGCGGATCTCGACCTTCCTCGCCGGGGTCTTCCTGCTGATCCTGGTCGTCGGGCTGGGCGACGTGGTCGCGGTGATTCCGATGGCCGCCCTGGTGGCCGTGATGATCATGGTCGCCGTTGGCACCTTCGACTGGCACAGCATCCAGCCCGCCACGCTGCGGCGGATGCCGAAGAGCGAGACGATGGTGATGGTCTCGACCGTGCTGATCACGGTGGTGACCCACAACCTCGCGATCGGCGTCGTCCTCGGCGTCGTGGTCGCCATGGTGATGTTCGCTCGTCGGGTGGCGCACTTCACCGAGGTCGTCGACATCTCGCACGACGACGAGACCCGGGTCTACAAGGTGATCGGTGAGCTCTTCTTCGCCTCCAGCAACGACCTCGTCTACCAGTTTGACTACGTCGGAGACCCCGACCACGTGGTGATCGACATGTCCGAGTCCCATGTGTGGGACGCCTCCACGGTCGCCACCCTGGATGCCATCGAGACCAAGTACGCCTCCAAGGGCAAACGGGTCGAGATCCGCGGCCTGAACCAGGCCAGCATGGACCGGCACCAGCGGCTGGCCGGCACGCTGCCGGGCCACTGATGGACCGATCTCTGCTCAAGATCGGGGAGGTCTCCGACCGGGTCGGGCTCAGCCTGCGCACCATCCGGTTCTACGAGGAGGCCGGTCTCGTCGTACCCGAGACGCGCAGCGCCGGCGGCTTCCGGTTGTACGCCGAGACCGCGGTCGCGCGACTGCTGCTGATCAAGGAGATGAAGCCACTCGGCTTCAGCGTCGAGGAGATGGTCGAGGTCCTCGGCGACCTGGACGCCATGGCAGACCCGGGGACCAGCCGCCACGACGCGGCCGAGTTGGCCGCACGGTTGGACGCAGTCCGCGAGCGCGTGCAGGTCCGGGCTGCCGAGCTTCTCGAGACAGCCGCGCGAGCCCACGATTTCGCAGTCCGCCTGGGCGAGGTCGCCGACCCGCACCGTTGAGCTCCGGAGCGGCCCTCGGGCACCGAGGCCGCACCAGGGTCACAGTGCGAGGATGTCCAGGTGACCTCCCGCCTTGCTCCATCGTTGCGAGGCGTCCTCCAGATGGCGGGGCTGCTCCTGCTGGCCTGGGCGGTCCTGGTCATGCACTCGGGAGTGGCAGGGCCAGGGATGGGCCACGGATCCAGCTCGATGTCCATGTCGGACTCGCAGTCGGATTCGGATGCGGTCTCGGTGTCGGTCTCGGTGTCGACGGCGTCGTCCGCTGAGGAGGCGTGCTCCCACCCCGGTCAGCCCTCCCCCAACGTGCCGCACTCGGCGATGGCGATCGACTCGTGCCTGACCACGCCCGCCGTCTCGAGCATCGACCACACACCGATCCAGGCTCTGACGGTGGTCTGCTTCGTGGCCCCTCGACCACGCAGCCTCACCTCGAGCGGATGCGGTCCGCGCGCAGTTCATCGACAACGCGCACCTGATCCCGTCACCGAGCTCGGAGTCAACCGGACCTAGGCCGAGCCGCCGCGCTTCAGCGACCGCGCGCAGCGGTCGGCCGGCGCACGTGCATCTGGTCCTGCCCGAACCCTGACACCGACGGGAACACCCATGAACGACCCCAGAACAACCGACCCGACATCGACGCCCGACTCCACCCGCGCACCGGCACTGACCCGGCGCCGACTCCTCCAGGCCGGAGCCGGAGTCGTCGCGCTCGGCGCGGGCGCAGCGGGGGTCGACGCCGTACGAGGCGGCAACGGCTCCTTCGGCCTCCTCGGTGCCGACGCCACACCGATCGGTCCGCACTCCCCCGAGGTGCTGGCGGCCGAGCGGGCCCGGAGCAGGAGTGGCCAGCTCGTACGCCGGACCTTGACCGCTCGCCCCGGCACGGTCGACCTGGCCGGGAAGAGCGCCCGGACGTGGCTCTTCGACGAAGCGATGCCCGCTGGTGAGATCCGGCTCAAGGCGGGCGACGAGCTCCAGGTCGACGTGGACAACCAACTGCCCGACCCCACGACGGTGCACTGGCACGGTCTCGCCCTGCGCAACGACATGGACGGTGTCCCCGGCCTGACCATGAAGGCGATCGAGCCCGGCGGCTCGTTCCGCTACCAGTTCACCGCACCCCACCCGGGCACCTACTGGTTCCACCCGCACGTGGGCATCCAGCTCGACACCGGGCTGATCGGGGCGCTGATCATCGAGGACCCCGACGAGCCGTTGTCCTACGACCGCGACGTCACCCTGGTCCTCGACGACTGGACCGACGGCGTCGGCACCTCGCCCAAGGCGATCCTGGCCGACCAGGCCAAGAACGGCATGGCAGGTGGCGGTATGGGCATGGGCGGCTCCGGCTCGATGGGTGGCATGGGAGGTGCCTCGTCCGACGAACCGCTCGGGCAGGACACCGGGGATGTCGACTATCCGATGCACCTGGTCAACGGCAAACCGGGGCAGGACCCCTGGGTGCTGGAGGCGAAGCCACGCGAGCGGATCCGACTGCGCCTGATCAACGCCGGCGCCGACACCGCCTACCGGTTCGCGGTCGGCGGTCACCGCCTCAACGTGGTCGCCAGCGACGGCTACCCGGTGCAGCCGGTCGAGGTGGACACCTTGATCCTCGGGATGGGCGAGCGCTACGACGTCATCCTCACCGTGCAGGACGGGGCGTTCCCGATTCTCGCCCGACCGGAGGGCAAGCAGGACCCGGACGCGTTCGCGGTGCTGCGCAGCTCGAGCGCCGCAGACACACCGCTGGCGACCGCCGCCGCGCTGGACGGTCGCATGCTGGCGTACGCCGACCTCGCACCCACCGACGCGGTCGCCCTGAGTCCGCGCAAGCCCGACCGCATCCTGGACCTCAGCCTGGCGCTGAGGAACGGCGGCAAGCAGTGGGTCATCAATGGGAAGACCTATGCCGACCGGGTGCCGCTGGAGATCAAGCAGGACGAGCGCGTCCGACTGCGGCTGAGCAACCACAGCATGATGTTCCACCCGATGCACCTGCACGGGCACAGCTTCGCCGTGGTCCAGGACGGCCGTGCCGGCGTACGCAAGGACACGGTCAACGTGCTGCCCATGCAGCGCGTCGACGTCGATCTCGTGGCGGACAATCCCGGACAGTGGATGCTGCACTGTCACAACGCCTACCACGCGGAGCTCGGGATGATGACTGTCGTGTCCTACGTGCGTTAGCGCGTGTGGTGGGCCAGCCCCGCGTGTGGGTCGCGTCCCTCGGCGGGGCTGGGACTGACGTGGATCGTGGCGTCGTCCAGCTTCTCGATCCGGTGGAGCAGGCGGTGCTTGGCCTCCACGGCAACGGCATGGCCGTCCCACACCGACAGGTTGCTGTCGACGACCAGGCCGACCTCGGCCCGCAGCCGGTGACCGATCCAGCGAAGGCGAATCGACTCCACCTCGAGGACTCCGGGCGCATCGCGCACAGTCGCTTCGGCGGCGTCGACGAGCTCGGGCTCGACGGCGTCCATCAGCCGCCGGTAGATCTCACGGGCCGCCCCGCGCAGCACCACGAGGATGGCCACCGTGATGAGCAGCCCGACGATCGGGTCGGCGAGCGGATAGCCCGCCATCACCCCGATCGCCCCCGCCGCGACTGCCAGGGACGTGAACCCGTCAGTGCGCGCGTGCAGCCCATCGGCCACCAGGGCTGCAGAGCCGATCTTGCGGCCCACCCGGATCCGGTAGACGGCGACCGCCTCGTTGCCCAGGAAGCCCAGGATGCCGGCAGCCAGGACGGTCCAGAGGTGCGTGATCGGTCGGGGATCGAGCAGGCGTCCCACCGACTCCCACCCCGCCACGACTGCGGACAGGGCGATCATGGCCACGATGAAGATCCCTGCCAGGTCCTCGGCTCGGCCGTAGCCGTAGGTGTAGCGACGGGTCGGTGCCCGGCGGGCCAGCGCGAACGCGAACCACAGCGGAAGCGCCGTGAGCGCATCGGAGAAGTTGTGGATGGTGTCGGCGAGCAGCGCCACCGAGCCGGTCACCAGCACGACCCCGAGCTGCGCGAGGGCGGTCACCAGAAGGACCACCAGGCTGATCTTCAGCGCTCGGATGCCTTCGCTGCTCGCTTCAAGGGCTGAGTCGACGGAGTCGGCAGCGTCGTGGCTGTGCGGTCGGAGAATTCCGAGCAGCACGCCCTTGAGACCCTTCGGATGCTCGTGGTGATGGGCCTCGTGGTCGTCGTGGTCGTCGTGGTCGCGGTCGAGGTCGTGGTGGTCGTGGACGTGGCTCATCGGTGGTGCTCCGGTACGCCGCTGCCGGCATGCTCGGCGTGGTGCACGGCGTCCTGCACCAGCTGGCGCACGTGCTCGGACTCGACGCGGTAGAAGATCTGGTTGCCCTGTCGACGGGTCTGCACCAGTCGCGCCATCCGAAGCTTGGCCAGGTGCTGGGAAACGCTGGTCTGGGACTTCTCGGCGGCGGCCGCGAGATCGTTGACGGCCGACTCACCCGCCAGGAGCAGCCAGAGCAGCTTGATCCTGGTGGAGTCCGCGAGCATCCGAAATACCTCGACCGCGAGGTCGACGTGGTCATCTGCAGGGATCGCAGCCGCGAAACTATCTGTCTTCATGCGCAGATTCTCTCACAGACTCGTGCGATCACCGAGCCGCTCGGGCGTCGAGGAGCGGGACCGGCGTACGGCCACGGCGACTGCCACCGCGGCCACCCCGAGCGCGACCGCCCAGACGGGCACCCCGCCGAGCCAGTGCGTGATCGCAGACTGCGCCCTGACCTCGAGGTCGGTGGTGTCGCCCAGCCCGAGCACCCCTGTGATCCCCGCCGTGCCGTCGTAACGCAGGAACAGCGCCCCGATCGCCATGAACAGCAATCCCGCCACCACCGAGGTGGTGTGGGTGCGGATCGGTCCCAGGCGCAGCGGGCGGCCACGCACCCACGATCGACGCGAGACCTCGAACCGGTCCCACAGCGCCGCCATCACGAACAGCGGCGCGGCCATCCCCAAGGCGTAGACCGCGAGCAACGCTGCGCCTCCCGCCGGCGACGTGGTCGCAGCCATCGTCAGGATGCCACCCAACACCGGGCCCGAGCAGAAGCCGGCCAATCCGTAGACCGCACCCAGCGCCACGAGCGAGAGGCTCCCGGTGCCGCGAACCCTCGCAGAGAGTCCCTGCAGCCGATCGTTGAACGGAGTGGCGAAGCTCAGACCCAGCAGCTGCAGCAGCCCCAGCCCGACCAGGGTCCAGCCGGCAACTGCGATCAGGGTCCCCCGGTGGCCGTAGAAGAGGCTCGAGGCAAAGCTCGCGCCCATCCCCAACGGCACCAAGGTGAGCAGCAGACCGAGGTAGAAGCCGAACGTACGGCGCAGCAGCATCGTCTTGCTGGCGAAGGCATAGGCGAAGAACGACGGCAGCAGGAGCGCACTGCACGGTGACAGCAGCGCCAGCACACCAGCGGCGAACGCGACGAGCAGGCCGACCTCGCCCATCAGCCGGCTTCGGCAGCCTGTTGGGCCCGCTCGATGCTCGCCTCGAAGTCCGCGAGCGGCATCGCCCCGATGATGGGGGTGCCGTTGATCAGGAACGACGGCGTGCCGGAGAGGCCGATCGAGAGGGCCTCGTCGAAGTCGTGGCGGACCAGCTTGTCCGACAGCGGGCTGCCCAGGTCAGCGGTGAACTTGTCGACGTCGAGCCCGAGCTTGTCTGCGAGACCGATCAGGTGGTCCTTGGTGATCTGGCCGCTGTTCGGCGGGGACTGCTTGGCATAGATCGCGTCGTGGTACTCCCAGAACTTGTCCTGCGCGGCCGCGGCCCGGGCTGCGTGCGCCGCCAGCACGGACTCGTCCCCGAGATAGGGGAAGTCACGCCACTCGATGCGCAGCACCCCGGTGTCGACGTACTTCTTGATCAAGGTCTGCTCGGTCTCGCGTGCGAACTTCCCGCAGTAGGGGCACTGGAAGTCCGAGTAGGCGATCATCACCACCGGGGCGTCCACCTCCCCGAGTGCCGTCGGGTCCTGGGGCGTACGACGCTCGAAGGCCGCAAGGTCGCCGTAGTCGGGGTTGACCTGCTTCTCCGTCGTCGCGACCCCCTGGTCGGAGTTCTCGGCTGCGTCCCCAGAGACGCGCGGAACCACCACGGCCGCCAGCGCGACCAAGGCCGCCACAGCGGCCACGATCCAGGGCAGCCTGGCTGATCGACGCTCCCGGGCGGGGCCGGAGGGCTGCGGACTCTTCGTCGTGGTCAAGGGGTCTCCCATGCTTGTTGGTGTGTCTCGAACAGGACAGGACAGCTCGCGCGGTTGCGGAGCCGGCGGGCCAGGGCCCCACCCAGGGGCTCACGTGGGTCGCCGTGATCGGTCAGCGAACGCATCAGCCGACCTCGACCGGATGTCCCGTGGTGCGCCACTCCAGCATCCCGTCCTGCAGACGCCGCACCTCGGTGCCGCCGGTGCGGAGCAACCTGACAGCGTCGTGGGCCAGCACGCACCAGGCGCCCCGGCAGTAGGCCACCACGTCCTTCTCACCGGCACCCACGAGAAGGGCCTGCGCTTCGGCGGAGGTGAGGTCACCGAAGGGCACCGACTGCGCACCGGGGATGTGGCCCGCCGCGTACTCCTCGACGGGGCGTACGTCGAGCAGCAGCACCGACTCCTCGGCCAGGCGAGCAACCAGCTCCTCACGGGTGACCTGCTCGACGTCGTCGAGGCCAGCGCCGCCGAGATAGGCCGCCAGCGCGCGGTCGACGTCGGCCGAATGCTCCCGGGCCACGGTCCGCATGGCGGCGTACAGCGCCAACACGTCCTCACCGGCCAGGCGGTAGTGGATCTTGGTGCCCTCGCGACGGGTTTCGACCAGGTGCGAGAGCTTGAGGATCTGCAGGTGGGCCGAGACCGTCGACAAACCGACGGCGCTCTCCCGCGCCAGGGCCTCGACGGTGCGCTCACCTTGGGCCAGGAGGTCCAGCAGCATCAGCCGCTTCGGGCTCGCGAACGCCTTGCCGACCACCGCCAGCCGCTCGAAGAGTCCGTCGCGCTCTCCAGCTCGTTCCGTCACAGCATCCTCCAAAGATCTCTGGAATACCGTAACTGACATCTTCAAGGCGGTTCACCGCCCGGGGCCTCGTTGCCCTGCGACGAAGGCAGAGGAGACCTATGCTGCGTGCACCATGAACCCCACCCAGCTGGTAGTCGTTCTTGCTTCGCTGGCACTCGTGCTCGGCGGCTGCGCCCAAGCAGAGCCGCGTTCGACGCCCGCGGCCAGCGACTCCACCTCCCCTACGACCAGCCCTTCGACCTCCCCTTCGAGCGACCCTTCGAGCGAGCCGGCGCCCGAGCCGACGTTCGAGTCGATGAGCGTCGCGCGCACCCAAACCCTGATCCTGCGGGCCCAGCGGCGATTCGCCGTCGCACTGCAGGCGCGCCGCCGCCTCGACGGCGGCACCTACCCCGACCGAGCGGCGATCATGGCCACGTTCGCTGCCGTTCCTCACCACCGGAGCGTTCATCTTGCCGGGTTCACCCTCAACCGAGCCCGGACCGGGATCTCCTACTGCATCCACTCGCTCAACCAGAAGTCGAGCACCGTCGTCGCGGGCGGGAGAGGCGCGGTCGCCGTGCTCACCGAGCGCGACTGTGGCGGCGACTCGGACCGGCGCATCGTCGGTCCCGGGGACTGACCACCGACGTTTCTGACAGGACGGCTGGTCAGATCCTCTAGTCTGCAGGTCCGCACCCCGACTGAGAAGGTGGGCCATGCTGGACCTGTATCGGATCAAGACCGCCTTCACCGGCGTCAAGCGGC
>JBDSBU010000160.1:0-20052 GCA_039921445.1 Marmoricola sp.
GAGGCACTGCTCGCACGGGGTCCCCTGGGGCGTCAGGTGCGCTGGCGCGCCGAATGCCGCTGCTCGGCCAACGCCACGGCGGCGTCCCGAGCAGAGGCGGTCTCGTCCTCGGTCAGGGTCCGGTCTGGTGCACGGAAGCGGAGCGCGAAGGCAAGCGACTTGCGTCCCTCGTCGACCTGCGGGCCGGTGTAGACGTCGAAGAGCCGCACCGACTCGCACAGCGGGCCGGCGCCTTCGCGCAATGTCGCGGCTAGGTCCTCCGAGGCCAGATCAGCGGCGACGACCAGTGCGACGTCCTCCTTGGCGACCGGAAAGGTGGAGAACACCGGTGCACGCGGCGTCGTGACCGCCTTGGACAGCAGCGTCTCGAGGTCGAGCTCGGCGACCGCCGTACGGGCCGGGACGCCGAAGGCGCGACAGACTTTGGGGTGCAGCTCGCCGGCATGACCCACCGAGGTCTCGCCGACCAGGAGCTCGGCGCACCGTCCGGGGTGCCACGGGGCGAGGTCTGCGGTGCGCACAGTCAGCGTCAGGCCCAGGGTGCGGGCCACGACGCGAGCAGTCTCGATCACGTCGCTCCAACCGGCCTCGCGCCCGGGCCCCCACCAGCCGGACAGGTCGCGCTCACCGCAGACTGCGAAGGCCAGGTGGAGCGGCTGGTCGGACAGCGCCTTGTTGAGGTCGTCCCATTCACCGTCGGTCGGCCGCCGGTCCACCGGAAGGATCGGGGCCGCCAATCCGGGATGGGGCAGCGTGACGGGCGCGGACTCGAAGACCGCGAGGTCCCCGGCACCGCGGCTGACGTTGCGCGCGACGGTCCGCAGCAGCCCCGGCAGCAAGGTCGTGGTCATCAGGGGCTCTTCGTTGCTGAGCGGGTTGGCCAGACGCAACGTCGTACGCCGGGCGTCGGTGTCGGAGAGAGCGAGCCGGTCGAGGTCGGCCTCACCGACGAACGGGAAGTTCAGCACCTCCACGAAGCCCTCGCCGGCCATCGCGCGCCCCACTCTGCGACGCATGGACTGCTCCCGCGTCAGGCCGCGGCCCGAAGGCGCCGTGGGCAGCACGCTGGGCACGTCCTCGTAGCCGACGATGCGCGCGACCTCCTCGACGAGGTCGAAGGGGTCGTTGAGGTCCGGACGCCAAGGCGGAACGGTCGCGCTCAGCGTGTCGGCAGCGGCCTCGACGACACAGCCCACGGCTTCGAGATTGGCGATCGTGGTGTGCGAGGCGATGTCCAGGCCGGTGATCCGCGCGGGCAGGTCGATCGGGATCGTGATCGTGCGCGGCTCGGGTGCGGTGCCGACGACGGTGACGCCGGCCTCGATCGTGCCGCCGCCGTAGGTGGTCAGCAGCTCGGCCACGCGGTCGGCGGCCGCCTCGCAGATGGTCGGATCGACTCCGCGCTCGTTGCGCTTGCCGGCCTCGGAGGTGAGCTTGTGCCGTCGTCCGGTGCGGAACATCGACACGGCCTCCCAGTGGGCCGCTTCGATCAGCACCCGGGTGGTGGACTCCGACATCTCAGTGGTCGCCCCACCCATGACGCCTCCGAGCCCGATGATCCCCGAGTCGTCGGTGACGACGAGGTCCTCCGGCGCGAGCGCCCGGACGGTGCCGTCGAGAGTGGTCAGGCGCTCCCCCGTCGCCGCGCGGCGGACCCGGATCGGCCCGGTGAGCTTGTCGGCGTCGTAGCCGTGGATCGGCCGCCCGAGCTCGAACATCACGTAGTTGGTGACGTCGACCGCGAGCGAGATCGACCGCTGCCCCACGAGCGCCAGTCGGCGCGCCATCCACGACGGGGTGGGTGCGGCCGGGTCGAAGCCGGAGACGGTGCGCGCGACGAAGACCGGGCAACCTTCGGTGTCGTCGATGACGACCGGGTGGCCGTGATCGTCGGGAGTGGGCGTGTCCCGGGCGGCAGGATCGTGGAACGGTACGCCGTACGCCAGGGCCGCCTCGCGGGCGACACCGCGCAGAGAGAGCGCGTAGGCACGGTCGGGGTTGATCTCGAACTCGATCACCTCGTCGCGAAGCCCGAGGAGGTCGAAGACGTCGTCACCGGGCTGACCGGCGTCGGCGGGCAGCACCAGGATGCCGCCCCTCCCCGACGGCGAAGTGTCCTCGCCGAGGCCGATCTCCTTGGTGGAGCAGATCATCCCCGACGAGACGTGCCCGTAGGTCTTGCGCGCGGAGATCTCAACTGCGCCCGATCCATCGGCACCCGGCAGCACGCCGCCCGGGAGCACCACGACGACCAGGTCGCCCGGAGCGAAGTTGTGGGCCCCGCAGACGATGCCCTGCGGCTCGCCGGACCCGTTCGCTTCGCCGACATCGACCTGGCACCAGTTGATGGTCTTGCCGTTCTTCTGCGGCTCGGGCTCCATCGTCAGCACCCGACCGATCACCAGCGGGCCGGTGAGGTCGTGGCCGGCACGCTGGATCGCCTCGAGCTTGAGCCCGAGCGCGGTCAGGCGCGCGGCCAGCTCCTCGACGGGGACCTCCGGGAGGTCGACGTACTCGCGGATCCAGGAGAGGGGTGCCTTCATTTGGGGTCCCCGACGTGGCAGGAGCGAAGCGAGTGGCTCGTTGGGGTGATCACAGTTCACTTCCGAACGCAGTGGAGAAACGGAGGTCGCCCTCGAACATGTCGCGCATGTCGGCGACGCCGTGGCGGAACATCAGGGTCCGGTCGATGCCCATCCCGAAGGCGAAGCCGGTGTAGCGCTCGTGGTCGATGCCGCACGCAGTGAGCACCCGCGGGTTCACCACACCGCAGCCGCCCCACTCGATCCAGCCCTCGCCCTTGCAGGTGCGGCAGTCCTCGACCGCCGGAGACTGGCCACGGCACACGAAGCAGCGCAGGTCCACCTCCGCGCTGGGCTCGGTGAACGGGAAGTACGACGGCCGGAAGCGCGTGGTGATGCCGGAGCCGAAGATCGCCTCGGCGAAGTGGTCGAGGGTGCCCTTGAGGTGCGCCATCGTGATCCCCTGGTCGATCACCAGCCCCTCGACCTGGTGGAACATCGGGCTGTGCGTGGCGTCGTACTCGTCGGTGCGAAAGACCCGCCCCGGGCACACCACGTAGATCGGCGGCTTCCTGCTCAGCATCGTGCGTGCCTGCACCGGCGAGGTGTGCGTGCGCAGCACGAGGTGGTGCTCGGCCGGCTCGGTCCAGAAGGTGTCCTGCATCGTGCGCGCCGGGTGGTCGGGACCGAGGTTGAGCGCGTCGAAGTTCAGCCACTCGGCCTCGACCAGCGGCCCCTCGGCCACCTCCCAGCCCATGGCCACGAAGACGTCGGCGATCCGCTCGGAGAGCATCGTGATCGGGTGTCGGGCACCCTGGGTGGTTCGGCTCCAGGGCAACGTGACATCGACGGTCTCGTCCACGAGCATCCGCTGCTCGGCCTCGACCTCGAGCTCCGCCTGGCGCTTGGCTAGCGCCTGGTTGACGGCGCCGCGCGTCTGACCGACCCGCTGACCGGCGTCCTTGCGTGCCTGCGGGGGCAGCGCGCCGATCTCGCGGTTGGCCAGCGCGAGCGGTGAACGGTCCCCGGCGTGCTCGGTGCGGACCCGCTTGAGCGCCTCGAGGTCGGCTGCCCCCGCGATCGCCGTCAGGGCAGCCTCGCGCATGGCAGCCACGTGCTCCTCGTCGAGCGGGGTCACCTGGACCGGGTCGTACTCGGAGTTGGGGCCCGACATCGTTGCCTCTCGGTTTCTCACGGACGGTGCGCGGGTCAGTCTAGGAAGTCGCTCCGCTCGTCCGACACCCGGTTTGGGGTGGGAGGCTGGTGGGCGTCACCGCGAGCACCCCAGCTTCAGCGACGGTCGTCGGTCGGCCAGCGGATCTCGACACGGCCGCCACCACCGTCGGCGTCGGAGATCACCACGTCCCCGCCGTGGACGCGAGCGAGTCCGTTGACGATGTACATCCCCAGACCGGTGCCGCCGCGCACCCCGTGCTTCCAGAACTTGGTGAACACCCGACCCCTGATCGACTCGGGGATCCCGTCGCCCTCGTCGTCGATCCTGATCAGTACGCCGGCGAAGGGTTCAGTGATCGCGGTCGTCGTCACCTGGACCGTGCCCTCGCCGTGCCGGATCGCGTTGTCGACCACGTTGGTCACCACCTGGGTGAGCTTGTCCGGGTCGGCGAAGAGAGCCGGCGTCGGTTCGGCGTACGACGTCTCGATCGGCCGGTGCGTGCCGGCTCGTATCGACTCGACGCAGCGCTCGATCAGCGGCGCCGTCTCGACCTCGCGTGGGTAGAGCGGCAGCCGGCCGGTGTCGATGCGCGCGACGTCGAGCAGCTCGGTGATCAGCCGGGAGAGCCGCTCGGCGTCGGAATGCACGGTGGTGAGCATCAACTTCTTCTGCTCGTCGTTGAGCAGGTCCCACTTGCTCAACAAGGTGCCCACGAATCCCTTGACCCCCGTCAACGGCGACCGGAGCTCGTGCGCGATCGTCGCGACCAGGTCGGAACGCTCACGGTCCAGGCGCGAACGACCCCTAGCCGAACGAATTCCCAGTGTCACCGACTCCACCGGACCATGCCGGTGCGACCGGACGATCCGGCCGTTGACCAGAACCTCCACGCCGTCGGCGGTGAACCAGGACTGCTCGGTGATCCCGACCTTGCTGCGCAGCCCGTCGTAGGGCCGGTTGGTGGCGTACCAATCACAGCTCTCCTGGTCCTGCAGCGCCATCACGAGGTCGAGGTCACGACCGCGGACGGCTGTGGGACCGAGCAGTGCGCGCGCCGTCGCGTTCACCACGGTGACGATGCCGTCAGCGTCGGCGATCACCACCCCGTCGGGGAGCAGGTCGAGCACGTCGCCAGGCAAGGGGTCCACACCGGGCAGCCTAGGAGATCAATGGGTCGCACGGCTCAGGGCGCGGGGGCGAAGACCTCGGCATCGGCGCACACCATCAAGCCGGCGAGGTCACGCGACGCCAGGGCCTCGGCCGCCCGGGCCCGCCCGAGGTTCCACCCACGCCAGCCGTCGGTGCGCTCATCGACAGTGGAGTCGAGCGCACTGCTCAGCGTGCAGGCGGCCTGTGCCTTCGGCAGCTTCGCCAGGGTCGGGGTGGCATCGGCGCTGAGCCCCTTGAGGTAGTACCAGTCCACCTTCCCCGTGGCTTGGTAGCGCTCGAGGTTGTGCCGCGCGATCCAGGCGTCCGGGTTGGCGATCGCGAGTCCCAGCAGCAACGCGGCGCCGGAGATCAGCGCGAACCGCGGCAGCCAGCCCCCCCGCATCAGCAGTCCGGCGACGACCACCGCCACCACGACCAGACCCAGCCAGGCCTCGAAGAGGTCGACCAGCAGTCGCAACCGAGTGAAGCCGTAGGCATCTTGATAGAGGCTCATCCGGTGCAGCGCAGAAGCCACCACGACCAGGGTCAGGGCACACAGGAGACCCAGGGAGCCACGCAGCCAGAGCCGGTCGGCTGCCTCCCCGCCGGCCTTGCGTGCGGCCGCCCAGACGACGAGCAGCGTCAGCGCGGTCGCAAGGGTCAGCTGCGCAAAGCCCTGGTGCACGTAGCCGGCGTAGGTCAGGCCGGTGACGCGGCTGACGTAGTCGTGCCCGCCGAAGAAGGCAGCAGCCTGTGCCGCCAGGAACATCACGAACACCACGTCGACGAGCAGCACCGGGGCCAACCACTCGAAACGGTGCTGGGCGGGACGGCGTACGACGGGTCGCTCCACCGTCGGCGGGTTGAGAGCGAGGTACGCCGCGGCGAGGACGATGCCCGCAACCGCGACCGCCACGAACAGGCGCAGCACCAGCGAGCCCCGGACGTCGGGCACGATCGCCGAGATCCAGGTCGCGAAGATCGCGTCACCGGAGGCGAACAGCGCTCCGAAGACGACCACCCCGAGGGTCGAGAGCACGGCTGTGCGCAGGACCGCCGTGCTGTGCGAGCTGCCGCCCATCGAGCGCAGCGTCCTCCCGAGCCAGCCCATCCCCCGCAAGCCGGCCAACGGCCAGGCCACGGCACCCACGGTGAGTCCCAGCACGGAACGTCCCGCGGTGAGGGCAGCGGTGGTGAGCAGGGCACCCATGAGCAGGGCGAGCACGACGAGCCAGTCGGCCGCCCGGACCGTTGGCACGAGGGCGAGTGCCGTGGCCAGAGCTGCGCACGCCCAGGTGAAGGGAGTACGCCGGTGCTGGCTGAGCCAGAGCACCAAGCCACCTGACGCGAGCAGCACCAGGGTGGTCGCCAGACCGACCCGGGCGAACGGCAGCGTCAGCCCGGCGAAGACGCCGATCGCGAGAGAGCCGGCCAGAACGCCCCGGCGCGGGGGCAGGTCACGCTCGGGCCACAACGACCCGAAGATGTCGTCGAGGATCGAGCTGGACGGGGACACCGTGGTGGCGGTGGGCGTTGCAACGGTGCTCATGATCGGGTGCCTCTCGCGGTCGGTCGGTTCGGGGTCGGGGGTCTGCAGCGGCAGCTCGACGCGGAAGTGCGCGCCAGGTTCCTCAGGTCTTGGGTCGAGCAGGGTGATCCGGCCGCCGTGCAGGTCGCTGACCCAGCGTGCGATCGCGAGACCGAGTCCCGTGCCGCCACCGCCCGGGTCGTGCAGGGTCCCGAAACGCTCGAAGACGCGATCCCGATCGGTCGGTGCGATACCGGCACCCTGGTCGGAGACCTCGATCACCACTGCGTCGGATCCGCTCGTGGCACGCACTCGGACCACGCCGCCCGGTGGGCTGTGTCGTGCGGCATTGTCGAGAAGGTTGGCCAGGAGCTGGTGCAACCTGGCCCTGTCCGCACGAACCTCGAGGCCGGGCGGTTCGACGTACACCTCGACGGGCACGTGGCGGCCGCCAGCGCGCAGCTCTGCGACACACGCGTCCACGAGGCCACGGATGGCGATGTCAGTGCGCTCGAGGCGGACCACGCCTGCGTCAACTCGGGAGAGGTCCAGCAGGTCCCGGACGAGGTTGCTGAGCCGTTCGGCCTGCCCCAGAGCCACCCGGATGGTGGCCGGATCAGCGACAGTGACGCCGTCGTCGAGGTTCTCCAACACCGCGACCAGCGCCGTCAGCGGCGTCCGCAGCTCGTGAGAGACGGTCGCCACAAGGTCTCGACGCTGGCGGTCCACCGTCGCGAGGTCGGCTGCCATCCGGTTGAAGGTGCGCGCCAGCTCACCCACCTCGTCGGTCGAGGTGGTGTGCACCCGAACCGCGTAGTCGCCCGCCGCCATCCGGCGAGCCGCCACCGTCATCTCCCTCAACGGTGACGTCATCCCGACCGCGAGCAGCTGGGTGACACCCAGCGCGAGCAGCACCGTGACAGGAATGCTCAGGGCCGCAGGCACGGTCCCCGCGCCGAGAGTCGCGAGCACGGCGGCGACAAGAACGCTGGCCGCGACCAGCAGACCGAGCTTGACCTTGATCGAGGTGACCCGTGCGAGCGTGCCCTGAGGATTGGGGCTGCTCACAGTGACTCGAGTGAGTAGCCGACTCCGTGCACGGTACGTACGCGCTCGGCGCCGATCTTCGCCCTGAGGGCCTTGACGTGGCTGTCGACCGTGCGGGTCGCGCCCGCGGCGCCGTCCCAGCCCCACACCTCTGCAAGCAGCCGATCGCGCGTGTGGACCTGCCCCGGGGCCGTTGCCAGCGCACGCAGCAGGTCGAACTCGGTCGGGGTGAGGTGCAGCTCCTCGTCGTCGAGCCAGGTGCGCCGCGCAGCCGGGTCGAAGCGCAGCGCGCCCAGCGCGACAGCACCGGTGTCCTCGCCGACCGTCGCCCTAAGGAGCTCCGCGGCCCGCTCCACGCGTCGCAGCAGGGCCTTCACCCGGGCGACCAGCTCACGCATCCGGAACGGCTTGGTCAGGTAGTCGTCGGCACCGACACCGAGCCCGACCAGCACGTCCGCCTCGTCGTCGCGGGCGGTGAGGATCAGCACCGGCACCGGCCGCTGCGCCTGGATCCGTCGGCAGACCTCGAGGCCGTCGAACCCGGGCAGCATCACGTCCAGGACGACGAGGTCCGGTCGGTGCTCCTCGAAGGCCGCAACCGCGTCCGGACCGTCGTACGCCGAGATCACGTGGTGGCCCTCCGCCCGGAGGCGGTCGACGACCGCCTGGTTGATCAACGGCTCGTCCTCGACCACGAGCACGGTGGTCACGGCGGGGTTGGCGGGCGGCATGTCTCGACCCTAGGAGTCGCCGCGGTCAGAAGTGGTGCGCGCAACGTGAAGGTTCTGTGCAGATCAGCGCCTGCTCAGCGGGCGGCGCGGGCGCTGGCGTAGAGGCACACGGCGGCAGCCGTGGCGAGGTTCAGGCTCTCGGCGCGGCCCAGGATCGGGATCGAGACCCGGTGGTCGGCGAGCGCCGCGAGCTCGCCGGGCAGGCCGTGGGCCTCGTTGCCGAAGAGCCAGGCAACCCGCTGGTCGAGCAGCCCGGAGGACTCAGCGTCGAAGAGGTCGATCTCTCCCGCTCCGTCGGCCGCGAGCACCACGAAACCAGCCTCGCGGGCTGCGCGGACGACCTCGAAGGGCTCGGAGGCCAAAGCGACCGGCAGGTGCCAGAGGCTCCCGACTGTGGCACGCACGGTCTTGTCGTTGTAGAGGTCGACGCTCTGGCCGGCGAGGACGACTCCGCTGGCACCAGCGGCGTCGGCGCACCGGATCACGGTGCCCGCGTTGCCTGGGTCGCGTACGTCGGCACAGATCGCGACGGTGGCCCGCTGGGTCCCAGGGACCAGCACGGCCTCGAGCGGGGCGTCGTGAAAGCGGCAGACCGCGACGATGCCCTGCGGCGAGACCGATCCACTGAGCGCACCGATCACGTCGCTCCCGGCCACCTGCCAGGGCACTCCCGCGTCGTCGACCGCCTTGCGCAGAGCGGCGTACTGGCCGGTGGCAGCCTCGGAGGCGAAGACCTCGACGAGGGTGCCGGAAGCGACGGCTTCAGTGAGTGCCTTGGCACCCTCGGCCAGGAAGAGCCGGTGCTCGGCCCGGTCGCGTCGCCGGGTGAGCTTGCGAGCGGCCTTCACCCTGCCGCTCTTCGTCGAGAGCGGCAGGGCGGGCGTCACTTCGGAGTTGATCAGGCGGAAGCCGGGGCGTTGACGTCCTCGGGGAGGGCTGCCTTGGCAGCCTCCACCAGCACGACGAACGCAGCCGGGTCGTTGACGGCGAGGTCGGCCATGATCTTGCGGTCGACCTCGATGCCAGCGAGCTTGAGGCCCTGCATGAAGCGGTTGTAGGTCATTCCGTTGGCGCGGGCAGCGGCGTTGATGCGTTGGATCCAGAGCCGGCGGAAGTCACCCTTGCGCTTCTTGCGGTCGTTGTAGCTGTAGACCAGCGAGTGGGTGACCTGCTCCTTGGCCTTGCGGTAGAGCCTCGAACGCTGTCCCCGGTAACCGGAGGCCCGCTCGAGGACGACCCGGCGCTTCTTGTGGGCGTTTACTGCCCGCTTGACGCGTGCCATATCTGTACTCCTTCAAAAGTTCTTCGCGGCCACGATCTCTCGCGACCACCCGGGTGCAAAACGCCCGAGGTGTCAGGGGTGGGGTTGCCTTAGCGGCCGAGCAGCTTCTTGACGCGCTTGACGTCGGCCTTGGCGACCTCAGTGGTGCCGGAGAGACGACGAGTCACCTTCGAGGGCATCTTCTCCAGGTTGTGGCGCAGACCGGCCTTCTGGCGCCGGATCTTGCCGGTCCCCGTCACGCGGAAGCGCTTGGAGGCACCGGAGTGGGTCTTGTTCTTGGGCATCAGGTGTATTCCTTCATCTCGTTACGCTTCGATCTCGGGGTCGAGGTTCTCGGAGCGGCCGCGTTCCTTCTTCGGCGACGGGGTGGGGTGCGCCGCCTTCAGCTCGGCACGCTCCTGGTCGTGCTCGGCCTGCCGCGCCGCTGCGCGCTCTTCCTTCTCGGCCTTGACCTCGGCCTTGGCCTCGGACTTCTTCTTGTGCGGGCCGATGACCATGGTCATGTTGCGGCCGTCCTGCTTGGGGTTGGACTCCACGAAGCCCAGCTCGGTCACGTCCTCGGCGAGCTTCTGCAGCAAGCGGTAGCCCAGCTCGGGACGGTGCTGCTCGCGACCGCGGAACATGATCGTGATCTTGACCTTGTCGCCCTGGCGCAGGAAGCGCACGACGTGACCCTTCTTGGTCTCGTAGTCGTGGGCGTCGATCTTGGGCCGGAGCTTCATTTCCTTGATGACCGTGTTGGTCTGGTTCCGGCGTGCTTCGCGAGCCTTCTGGGCGTTCTCGTACTTGAACTTGCCGTAGTCCATGAGCTTGCAGACCGGGGGTCGCCCCATCGGCGCGATCTCGACGAGGTCGAGATCGGCTTCCTGGGCCAGCTTCAGCGCCTGGTCGGTGGCAACGATGCCCACCGTCTCGCCGTTGGGCCCGACAAGCCGGACCTCGGGTACCCGGATCCGGTCGTTGATGCGCAGCTCGGTGCTAATGGGTCCTCCTGTGTAGATCAAGTGGGATGACCACCCGAAGGACCCGAGATAGAAAAAGGGCCTCCGTGCGACGCACGGAAGCCCCAACGGCCGAACGGGTACGCCGTCACCGACGTCTCGTTCGTGACCTGACCCGACGACCTGATGGTGCAGCGGTCGTGCGGGTGGGAGGAGGCCTCCGCTTGTCAGACCAGGCCGCGCCCTTGCGGGCATGCCTGATCGGTCGAGCACAAGGGTACAAGTCCCGGCTGCCGAATGCACATCGGCTCCGCAGGCACCTTCAACGAGCGCCGGCCCAGCCCCAGTGACCGTCATCGAGGCGCACCAGCAGCCGACCAGCGGCCAGGGCGGTCAGGTCCTCGCCCTCGACCACGAACAGCACCGGGCCGGCCACGTCGACCAGCAGCGCCGTGGCCCCGTCCTGCAGCGCCGCCTGTGCCGCCTGCCGTGCGGGCACCGGCACCGGCCTGGCCTCGGGATTCCAACCCGTGAGGCTGGGATTGCCGGTGAAGGCCAGGAGTGCGGTGCGGCCATCGCGCCCGGTCATCAGCACCGAGGCCAGGTCGCTGCTCTTGTCGTGGGCGAGCCCCTTGTCGTCGTGCTCCACCTCGCCGAGCACGGCCACCACCGGGACCAGCACCCGAGCGTCCTGGAGCACCGCGAGCGCCTCGCGGTAGCGGGTCGACTCCTCCGCCTCCGGCGCCTCGTCGTACGCCGCCAGCGCAGTCATCAGGGCGGGAGGTGCAGAGCCGTCGTCGCCGGGGAAGCCGGGGTCGGGAATCGAGCGCACAGGCGTGATCCTCCCAGAGCCGGCATGCTCATCCGTAGGCTGGGCCCATGACCATCGACTCCGCGACCTGGGGCGCCCTGGCACTGACGCTGACCCTGATCGGTGCCCTGCTGACCGTGGGTGCGTGGCGACGACGTGGCGCCGCAGCCGGAATCCGCGGCCTGGCATGGACCCTGGTCCCCGTCGCCGCCTGGCTCACAGGGATGCTGCGCCTGGCCACCGACGTGCTCGACTCCGTCGTCACGTGGGCGGCCCGGGTGGTCTTCTCCCCCGTGGTCTGGGTCGGTGTGATCGTGGCCGGGATCTCCGCAGCGCTCTTCGTGACCTCCAGCCTGCTCCGCGCACGCGGAATCGGGGTCCGTCAAGGAGCCCCCACGCCGCGTCGGGCACGCGGCGCTGAGCCCAAGGTCGGGGTCGCCTCCTCCAAGCGCAAGCAGCGCCCTGCGATGGAGACCGACAGCGACATGGCCGACATCGAGGCGATCTTGAAGAAGCACGGGATCTGAGCATGACCCGACCTGGAGCCGCAGACGCCTCCGCGCGCCTCGACCTGGGGCGAAGGCTCGACCGGGCCGTTGCGGGGCTCGAGGACCCGGCGACCCCGCTGGTGGTGGTCGACCTGGACGCCTTCGACGCGAACGCCGCCGACCTGGTCCGCCGGGCTGTTGACAAGCCGTTGCGCGTGGCCACCAAGTCCTTGCGCGTCCCCGAGCTGGTCCGCCGTGTGCTCGTCCGGCCCGGGTTCGCCGGGGTCCTGGCCTATTCGCTGCGCGAGGCGCTGTGGCTGGTCCGCCAGGGTCTCACCGACGACGCCGTGATGGGCTACCCGAGCGTCGACCAGGTTGCGCTCCGCGACCTGGGCGCCGACCCGGAGGCGCGCGCCCGGGTGACCCTGATGATCGATGACCGGGATCACCTCGACCTGATCGAGTCCACCCACCCGGACGGTGGCGCGCGGGTCGCGATCGACATCGACGCCGGGCTGCGTCTCCGCGGCCTGCACGTCGGTCCGAAGCGGTCTCCGCTGCAGGACCCCGGGCAGGTCGTCGCCCTCGCGCAGGAGGCAGTCCGTCGCGGGTTCTCGGTCGTGGGCGTGATGACCTACGAAGGCCAGGTGGCAGGAGTGCCGGACGACGTACCCCATGAACGCGCGCGCTCCCTGGTGGTGCGTCGCCTCAAGGCCGCCTCGATCGCACAGCTCGCCGATCGACGGGCCGCGATCGCGGACGCGCTGCACGAGGTCACCGACCTGGAGTTCTGGAACGGCGGCGGATCCGGCAGCGTGGAGGCCACGGCGGCCGATCCGGTCGTGACCGAGGTGGCTGCGGGATCGGGCTTGCTGGTCCCCGGCCTGTTCGACCACTACCGGGCCTTCGCGCCCCGTCCCGCTGCGTTCTTCGGTGTGCCGGTCGTACGCCGGCCCGCGGACGGTGTCATCACCGTCGCCGGTGGCGGCTTCGTGGCCAGCGGAGCCGCCGGCAAGGATCGACTGCCGCTCCCCTGGGCTCCTCCGGGCCTGCGGCTGACCGGGCTCGAGGGTGCCGGCGAGGTGCAGACCCCCCTCACCGGCCGTGCCACCCATGACCTCCGCATCGGCGACCGCGTCTGGTTCCGGCACGCGAAGTCCGGCGAGCTCGCCGAGCACACCAACCACGTCCATCTGGTCCGAGGTGAGGCGGTCGAGGCCACGGTGCCGACCTACCGCGGCCAGGGGCAGGCCTGGTGACTGAGCCGCAGACCCCCGGCCGCGGCTCACCGCCGGCGATCCTGCGGCTGGCCCTGGACCGCCCGCCCACGCTCGGCAAGGGACGGCTGGTCTGCGTCGACGGCCCCGCCGGCTCCGGCAAGACCACGCTCGCTGCGGCGCTCGCCGAGCTCGGCGGAGGCGGGGTGGTGCACATGGATGATCTCTACGAGGGCTGGTCTGGCCTTGCCACCATCGACCAGCAGCTGCACGAGTTGCTCACCCCGCTCTCGGAGGGTCGCGCGGGCCGATACCGGCGCTACGACTGGGACGAGAAGCGGTTCGCCGAGGAGGTCGTCGTCGAGCCCGCCGCAATGACGATCCTGGAGGGGGTGGCGTCCGGAGCAGCTCGCTTCGCCGACCTGATCACGGTGCTGGTCTGGATCGAGGCGCCGCACGACGTACGCCTGCGGCGCGGTCTCGAGCGTGACGGAGATGCCTTCGCGCCGCACTGGGAGCGATGGGCCGCTGACGAAGTCGCGCTGTTCGCCCGGGAGCGGACGCGACAACGGGCGGATGTCGTCGTCGACGGCACCCGCCCGCTGCGGTGAGGCTCCAGCGGAACTGAGACTCAGACGAGCTGCGGCTCACGCCGAGCGACCCGCCTGGCTGCGAACCGGTGACCCCCTTCGACCAGCAGGAAGCCAACGCCGAAGATCGTCAGCGTCACCAACCCGTAGGCGAGCGGGAAGCCGCTCGGTTCGAAAGCGGGGTTGTTCACCTGAGGCTTCATCGCCTCGAGCGTCAGGTAGAGCGTCTGGAAGACGAAGGCCCAGAGATAGGCGACGGCATAGACCGTGCGCGCCGCCGCGAGCGAGCGCAACCTGAAGCCCAGCGGGAACGCGAACAGGATCGTGACGATGGCGACCATGGCGCTCTCCTCAGTCCAGGACCGGCATGCGGCGCCGGTCACCGGAGAACATCAGGACGAGCGTCGCCAGGGTGATCAGCGTGAACACCGCCACCAGCACCTTGATGAACGCAGGCACCTCCACAAAGAGAGCGGGTAGCGCGGTCACCAACGCGACGACCAGGCACGCGGCGGCGACCCGGATCGCGGTACGGCTGCCGCTGCGCCAGGCGATGATCACGGCCACCAGGCCGATCAGGCCGACGACGGTGTCGGCCAGCATCACGACGAAGGGTGGGCCCACCTCGCCCCCTGGAGCGGGCTCGAGCACGCTGGGCACGTTGGTCAGGGAGATCAGGCCCGCCAGGGCCAGACCTACCTTGTTGCGGGTGGTCAGGACCGGGCCGGCGTCCCGGACTCGGGTGGTGTTCATGGCAACCTCCAGGGCTCGAACGGATGCCTCACGATCGCCCTGACATCTTCCCCTGTGACAGGTGCGGGCTTCCTGACCATCTTCCCCGCCCTGCCCGGAAAGGTGAGGAAGAAGTTCCCGAGCGCTGGGAGTCCCGACACCCCCAGAATGGAGGAGTGACCCTGCGCATCCTGCTGGCCGACGACCATCCCGTGGTACGGGCCGGCCTGCGGGCACTGATCGACACGATCGAGGACCTCGAGGTCGTGGGAGAGGCCGCTGACGGCGAGCAGGCGTTGCGGGAGACGCTGCTCCTGCGACCGGACGTGGTCCTCATGGACGTCCGGATGGAGGGTGTCGACGGCGTTGAGGGCACCCGACGCATCCGTGCAGCGGTCCCGGACACCGCCGTGCTGATGCTGACGATGTACGACGACGACGCCACCGTGTTCACCGCGATGCAGGCAGGGGCTCGCGGCTACCTGCTCAAGGGGGCCGCCCAGGACGAGATCGTGAACGCGGTCCGGGCCGTCGCCGCCGGGCAGGCCATCTTCGGCCCCGCGGTCGCAGCACGGATGCTGGGCTACTTCACCTCGCCACCGGTTCCTCAGCAGTCCCCCTTCCCGACGCTGACCACCCGGGAGCGCGACATCCTCGACCTGCTCGCCGGCGGGCGTCGCACGGCGGCGATCGCCGAGCAGCTGTTCTTGTCCCCCAAGACGGTGAGCAACCACTTGACAAACATCTTCGTCAAGCTCGAGGTCGCCGACCGCGCGGCAGCCATCATCCGGGCACGCGAAGGTGGCCTCGGGCAGGGGCAGTGATGACACCCCTGGCGATCATCCTAGGGAGCGTGGCGCTCTCACAGCTGGCGCCGGCCCTTGTCCTCCTGCACGCCGGGCGGGCTCGGGTTGCTGCTGCTGGAATGACCCTGACCTCGCTCGTCCTGCTTCTCGGCGTGGGGCTCGATGCCGCCGGCCACGCCTCGGCGGCCGACCGTGCCTGGGTGGCAGGGGCGTTGCTGCTCGGTCCGCTCTCCCTGGTGGCGTACCCGGTCGCTCGGTGGCGGGCTCCCGTCGACTTCCTGACGATCGTCTCGGTGGTCTCGGCAGGTGCGCTCGCCACGGTGGTGCCCGACACCGTCGAAGCGATGACCCTGGTCGTCGTACTGATCGTGGTCCCGGCCCACCTCTGGGTGCGGTTGGCTCGCGCCGGGGCCGAGGAGCGCCGGGCGTTGAGCTGGATGGCTCTGGCTGCCGGCAGCAGCACCCTGCTGGCAGGGTTGGTGGCCTTCGCGGCCGGTGACACCGGGGCGGTCACCGCGGTGGCGCTGTTCGTCGTGATCGGGCCCGCGATGTACGTCGGCGCGGCACGCCCCGACGCGGCCGACGTCCGCGCGCTGGTCGTGCCCGTGGTGACCTATCTGACCACCGCCATCGCCTACTTGGCGCTGTTCCTGGGCTCGGCGGCAGCGCTCGACGGGCTCGGTGACCGGGCCACTCCCCCCGTCGCCGTGCTCGCCCTGTTCGCCACGGTCTTCGCCGCCACGTTCCACCCCATGCAGGTGGCCTTCCGCGGGGTGGTGGACCAGTTGCTGTTCGGCACCCGCCCGAACCCGCTCGACGCCGCCGGCCTGGTCTCCGGGCGCATCGGCGACGACCCGGTGCTCGCCCTGCGCGCAATCCGGGAGGCGCTGGTGCTGCCGTACGCCGCCCTGCGCGTCGACCAAGAGGTGAGCGTCGCCTCCGGCACCCGGGCCACGCTGACCGAGGTCCGGAGCCTGCCCGTTCCCGGTCGGCGCGTCGAGCTGGAGGTCGGGCTGCGCGCCGGAGATGTCAGACTCTCGGCCGCAGAGCGGCAGATCCTCGACATCGCGACCCCGTTGCTGGCCCAGTCGCTACGGGCCAGCGCCCTCGCCGCGGACCTGCAGCAGTCCCGGCAGCAGACCATCGCGGCGCGGGAGGAGGAGCGCCGCCGTCTGCGCCGCGACCTGCACGACGGCCTGGGCCCCCGGTTGACCGGCATCGCGTTCACGGCCGATGCCGCCCACAACCTGGCCGGCTCGGATCCGGCCTCCACCCAACGGTTGCTCGAGACCCTCCGCCTCGAGACCACCGCGGCGATCGAGTCGATCCGGGAGCTGGTCTACGCGATGCGGCCGCCGGCGCTCGACGAGCTCGGGCTGACAGGTGCCGTGGTCCAGGCGGCAGCCACGATCCGCGGTCGCTCGGGGGACTTGCTGCGCACGACGGTGCGGGCCGACGGTGTCGAGCAGCTGCCGGCAGCCGTCGAGGTGGCCGCCTACCGGATCGCCGTCGAGGCTCTCACCAACGTCGCTCGCCACACCGACTGCCGTGAGGCGAGCGTCGAGCTGAGCCTTCGGGGACCGAACCTCGTCGTGGAGGTGGCCGACCGGGCCGCCGGAGCCGACAGCTGGCACGCCGGAGTAGGGCTCAGCTCGATGCGCGAGCGCGCCGAGGAGCTCGGCGGCAGCCTCGTCGCGGACAGCACCGCGACCGGGGGTCGCGTGCGCGCCGAGCTGCCCCTGGGTCAGCCCTCGGCCAGCCGGTAGCTGATCCAGCGGGTCTCGGTCCGGAAGCCGGCGCGCTCGTAGATGCCCAGCGCCCCCGACGGGTTCTCGGAGTCCACGTCAAGCGAGGCCCGCTCGAAGCCGGCGTCGCGGAAGCGCTGCATCGCGATTCGCAGCAGGGTGCCGGCCAGGCCACGACGACCGTGCTCGGGGACCGTCCCGACCTTGGCGACGTAGGCCTCGCGGATGCCGGTGGCCTGCTGGACGGCGTCGTACTCGTCGCTCTGGACGTACGCCGCCACGGCACCGGTCTCGTCGCGCAGGATCAGGCTGAGCGCCGGCCGCAGGGCTCGTGAGCCGGCCACCCATTGCGCCCACATCTCGCTGCTCCACGGGGTGAAGCCCGGGTGCGGAACGAAGACCCGGTTGTGCGTCTCCCGCAGCTCCTCGTGGTCGGCTCCCTCCCAGGTGGACAGGGTGTAGCCGGCCGGTGGGGCGGGCTCGGCGTCCGTCGCTGAAGCGAGGTCGGCCAGCATCACGAACGACCAGCGGTCCGGGGTCAGGCCGACGGAGCCGAAGATCTTGTCCAGGTCGGTGTTGCCGGCCTGGGCCTGCCCGGCCACCACCGCGCGCAGGTCGCCGCGCTCGTGCACGTGGCTCACGGCACGCTCGACTATCGCAGGCACGAGCTCCGAACCGATGCCGCGACGCCGGAAGTCCGGGTGCACGGTGCCTTCGACGTACACCTTGAGCGCGCCGTCCGCGGGGGCACGTGGCGTCAGCCGCGAGTGCGCCACTACCCGCTCCCCCGCCTCCACCACCAGCCAGTCACGGCTGGGGTCGATCATCGGGTTGGCGATGTCCTCGAGCAGGTCGTCGAGGTTGAAGTGCTCACCGGTCTTGTCGACCGCCTCGGCAGCCGCCAACAGGTCGGTCACGGCCGGTGCGTCGGTGCGGCGCAGGCCACGGATCCGGAAGTCGCTCACCCGGCGATGCTAAGGGCCTGTTGGTTGCGGCCGCACTGGGTTATTCAGTCGGGTCTTCAGGTGGGCGTGTTCGCGGCGATCACTGCACGCAGCTCGCGCACCGCGCGACGGGCACGCTCGCCGTCGGAGCCCTGGACCCCGATCAGCGCGATGGTGGTGCCGTCGGAGAGATCCAGCGATCCCCACGGCGCGCCGCGGCGGAGCGAGACCCCAATCACCTGCGACCACTCATAGACCCGCTTGCGGTAACCGTTCACCACAGTCAGGTCCTCCTCGGTGGCAGTGATCCGCGACCGGACCAGGGCGTTGTAGGTGCCGAAGAGCAGCAACGCCATGAAGATCAGGGTGCCGCGCTGGAAGACGGTGAACTGGCCGCGCACCTCGGCGCCGAGACCGATCCAGACCGCGATGATCAGAGCCAGCAGCAGGCCGCCCAGGAGCCACACTGCGACCCGCACGCCGAACGGTCGCCAGGTGTGCGGCAGCGCCGGGACCGTCTGGCCCCGCCGCGCCTCAGAGCCGGCAGGCATGGATGTCAGTGAGCAGGATGGCGCGGGCCCCGACCTGGTAGAGCTCGTCCATCAGCTTCTGGGCCCCGTCGCGGGGCACCATGGCACGTACGGCGACCCAGCCTTCGCGGTGCAGCGGCGAGATCGTCGCGCCCTCGAGTCCGGGGGTGAGTGCGGCGGCCTGCTCCACGAAACCCTCGGGCACGTCGTAGTCCATCATCACGTAGGTCCGGGCCACGAGGACACCGTCGAGTCGGCGCTTGAAGATCTCGAAGCCGGCTGCCTCGACCCCACCGGAGCGGGTGATCAGCACCGCCTCGGACTCCATGATCACCTCTCCGACGATCTCGAGACCGGCCGCCTTGAGCGTGCTCCCGGTCTCGACGACATCGGCGATGACGTCGGCCACACCGAGCTGGATGCTGGTCTCCACCGCACCGTCGAGACGAATCACCTCCGCCTCGATGCCGTGCTCCTCCAGGTGGCGGCGTACGACGCCGACGTAGGAGGTCGCGATCCGCTTGCCTGCCAGCTCATCGAGCGAGGCGAGCGTGCCCGGACGCGCGGCGAAGCGGAAGCGGGAGTGCCCGAAGCCGAGACGACGGACCTCCTCGGCCTTGGCTCCGGAGTCCAGCAGCAGGTCGCGCCCGGTGAGACCCACGTCCAGGGTGCCCTCGCCGACGTAGAGCGCGATGTCGCGCGGACGCAGGTAGAAGAACTCGACGCCATTGGCCTCGTCGAGCACGGTGAGCTGCTTGCTGTCCGTGCGCTGGCGGTAACCCGCCTCACGCAGGATCTCTGAGGCTGCCGTGGAGAGCGACCCCTTGTTGGGGAGCGCGATCCGGAGCAGGGGCTGGTCGCTCATGGTGGTCCTCAGAGGTGGTTGTAGACGTCGTTGAGCGAGATTCCGGAGGCGAGCATCAGCACCTGCGCGTGGTAGAGCAGCTGGCTGATCTCCTCGGCGGCGCGGTCCTTGCCTTCGTACTCGGCGGCCATCCAGGACTCGGCGGCCTCCTCGACCAGCTTCTTGCCGATGCTGTGCACACCGGCGTCGAGCGCCGCGACGGTGCCGGACCCCTCGGGCCGGTTCGCAGCCTTCTCGCTCAGCTCGGTCCAGAGTTGTTCGAACGTCTTCACACCCACCAGCCTAGGTGGTCTCAGCCGACGAGCTCACGCAAGGTACGTGCGGTGACCAGCGCAGCCGAGGTCGCCTCGTAGCCCTTGCTCTCGATGCTTCCCTCCAGCCCGGCCCGGTCCAGCGCCTGCTGCTCGGTGTCGCAGGTGAGCAGCCCGAAGCCGATCGGCACGCCGGTGTCGAGAGCGACCCGGTTCAGGCCGTCGGTCGCTGCGTTGCAGACGAAGTCGAAGTGCGGGGTGCCACCTCGAATGACCACACCGAGGGCGACCACCGCGTCGTAGCCCTGTCTCGCGACCGCCTGGACCACCACGGGGAGCTCGAAGGAACCCGGAACGCGAACCACCTCGACGAACTCGACCTGGTAGGCGACCAGGGCCTCACGGGCTCCGGCGATCAGCCCGTCCATCACCTGCTGGTGCCAGCTCGCCGCCACCACGGCGACCCGAAGGTCGCTGCAGTCGACGGGCTCCTCGTGCGGGCTTCCGTCGCCGCTCACAGCGAGCCTCCGTTCTCGGGGTGCTCGTGAAGGTGTGGCATCTGGTGGCCCATCCGGTCGCGCTTGGTCAGCAGGTAGGTCAGGTTGTGGTCGTTGGGCCGAGGCGTCAGCCCGACCCGTTCGACCACCTCGATGCCGTAGGACTCCAGGCTCGAGGTCTTCGCCGGGTTGTTGGTCA
>JBDSBU010000161.1:0-24620 GCA_039921445.1 Marmoricola sp.
GGTGTGGGGCACGATGCCGATCGGCAGCCTCGTCGGCGGCATCCTCGGCGATGCGATCGGCGTGCGCGAGGTGTTCTGGGTCGCGCTGGCCGGGTCGACGATCGCCGCTGCGTTCGTGGTGTTCTCGCCGTTGCTGACGATGCGCGACCTGCCCCGGGAGCTGGATCGGCTCACCTGAGCGCGCGCACGGCCTCCAGCGCCTGCTCCAGGCGCGCCGGGTCGTCGTACCGCACCCAGGTGAGGCGGTCGTCCTTGCGGAACCAGCTGTCCTGGCGACGCGCGAACCGTCGAGTGCCGGTCACGGTCCGCTCCCGTGCCTCGTCCTCGCTCAGGTCGCCGTCGAAGAACGCGAGCACCTGCGCGTAGCCGAGCGCCCGGCTCGCCGTACGCCCCTCGCGCAGGCCACGCTCGACCAGCCCGCGGACCTCCTCGACCAGGCCCGCGGTCCACATCTGCTCCACCCGACGCTCGATCCGCACGTTCAGGGTCTCCCGATCGATGTCCACGCCGACCTGCACAGCCCGGTCGTAGTGGTAGCGCGGCTCAGGCAGCGAAGCGGCGTAGGGGCGCCCGGTGAGCTCCACGACCTCCAGCGCACGTACGACGCGGCGCCCGTTGCTCGGGCTCATCTGGGCCGCGGCTCCGGCGTCGACCAGCGCCAACCGCTGGTGCATCGCGCCTGCCCCGTGCTCGGCGAGGTCGGCCTCGAGCCGGGCACGGACCTGCGGGTCGGTGCCCGGAAACTCGAAGCGGTCGAGGATGGCGCGGGTGTAGAGCGCGGAGCCACCCACCAGCACCGGGGTCACGCCGCGAAGCCGGCAGTCCTCGATCACCTCACGCGCCCAGCGCTGGAACTGCGCCACCGTGGCCGGTTCGTCGACCTCGAGCACGTCCATCAGGTGATGGGTGATCCCGCGGCGCTCCGCCACAGGCAGCTTGGCGGTGCCGATGTCCATGCCCTTGTAGACCTGCATCGAGTCGGTGTTGACGATCTCCCCACCCAGTGCGGCCGCCAGGTCGAGCGCCAGCGAGCTCTTTCCCGCGGCAGTGGCCCCCACGACCGCGACCACGGGAGGGGGCGACGGCTGGCTGGACACGACCGCTAGTTTGGCAAAGAGCCCGCCCGACAAGCCGGTCGGCACCCGCGCCACCACGAATGAGGAGCAACGCCATGGGTTTCCTGGACGACGCCAAGAAGAAGCTGACCAGCGCGATCGACGAGCACGGTGACAAGATCAGCGACGGCCTCGACAAGGCCGGCAAGGTTCTCGACGACAAGACCGGTGGCAAGCATTCCGAGAAGATCCAGCAGGGCTTGACCAAGGCCAAGGGCGCTCTGGACGACCTGGACGGCAAGTCCGACGACTTCACCTCAGGAGGAACCTCGAAGTGAGCGACTCAGCAACCCCCGACCTCGGCGACCGGCCCGAGCCCAAGGAGGATCCCGCCCCCGACGGGGGGCCAGGTGGCCCTGCCGACGCAGTGGAGTCGCACGAGGAGCACGAGGCCCCCTCGACGCCCGACCAGCCACGCTCGGCGCAGGTCGAGGACGAGAACGTCCCCGACGAGATCCAGCAGCCCGAGGAGTTGGACGAGGACGAGAAGGACGTCGACCCCAGCGACGAGGACCCCGTCTGAGTCTTTTGGCGCCGGACTTTCACGTTCTCTTGTGAAACTGGCACTTCTCTGCCGTTGCAATGGCAGAGAAGTGCCAGTTTTGGCAGAGAAGTGAGGGCGTACGCCGCGCTGCTGCTCGCCTTGGTCGGACCGATCAGGCGGGCCCTGGCCGGACCGATCAGGCGGGGCCGGATCGGACCGATCGGATCGGGCCGGATCGGGCCGGGTCGGGCCGGGGCGATCCACGCCAGGTGCCAGCGGAGTGCTGCGCCGGCTCCGGTGCTACAGCGAGCAGCCCTCCTGGGCGGCCGGGAGTGGCGCAGGGACCCCGATGGTCGGCAGTCCCAAAGAGACGCCAGCTGACGCGGGCGAAGGGGCGGTCCGCTGCTCCCATGCGTCACCTGACCGGGTACGGCGTACCGACCGGACCGGGCCGTCGGCGACGAGGTGGTGGGGCGCCCCGTAGGTGAGCTCGACCTCGACGACGTCGCCGGGACGCACCTCGACTGCCGAGCCGTCGGCGTGGACCGGGGTGAAGTGCACCAGCCGGTTGTCGCGCGCACGGCCGGAGAGTCGGTGCGTCGCAGTGTCCTTGCGACCCTCCCCCTCAGCCACCATCAGCTCGACCACGGTCCCTTCAAGGGCGCGGTTCTCGGTCCAGGCGACCTGGTCGGCGAGCTCGACGAGCCGCAGATAGCGCTCCTGCACGACCTCCTTCGGCACTTGGTCCTCCAGCGTGGCCGCCGGGGTTCCAGGGCGCTTGGAGTACTGGAAGGTGAAGGCGCCGGCGAACCGCGCCTGCTCGACGACCCGCATCGTCTCGAGGAAGTCCTCCTCGGTCTCACCCGGGAAGCCGACGATGATGTCGGTGGTGATCGCAGCCTCCGGCATCGCGGCACGGACGCGCTCGATGATCCCGAGGAACTTCGACTGGCGATAGGAACGACGCATGTCGCGCAGGACCTTGTCGGAGCCGGATTGCAGGGGCATGTGCAGGGAGGGCATCACGTTCGGGGTCTCGGCCATCGCCTCGATCACGTCGTCGGTGAACTCGGCCGGGTGGGGCGAGGTGAACCGCACCCGCTCCAGGCCCTCGATCCCGCCGCACGCGCGCAGCAGCTTGGAGAACGCCTGCCGGTCGCCGAACTCCACGCCGTAGGCGTTGACGTTCTGTCCCAGCAGGGTGACCTCGCTGACGCCCTCGGCTACGAGCGCCTCGATCTCGGCGAGGATCTCGCCGGGGCGGCGATCCTTCTCCTTGCCTCGCAACGCCGGGACGATGCAGAACGTGCAGGTGTTGTTGCAACCGACGCTGATCGAGACCCAGGCGGCGTACGCCGACTCGCGCTTGGTCGGCAGCGTCGAGGGGAAGACCTCGAGCGACTCCAGGATCTCGACCTGCGCCTCTTCGGCGATGCGTGCCCGCTCCAGCAGGGCCGGCAGCGAACCGATGTTGTGGGTGCCGAAGACGACGTCGACCCACGGCGCTCTGTCGGTGATCGTCGAGCGGTCCTTCTGCGCGAGGCAACCGCCGACGGCGATCTGCATCCCCGGACGCTCCCGCTTCACCTGGGCCAGCTGGCCCAGGTTGCCGTAGAGCTTGTTGTCGGCGTTCTCCCGCACGGCGCAGGTGTTGAAGACCACGACATCGGCCACGTCGCTGCTCTGTGCCGCGACGTAGCCGGCCTCCTCCAGCAGGCCGGTGAGCCGTTCGGAGTCGTGGACGTTCATCTGGCACCCGTGGGTGCGGACCTGGTAGGTGCGCGCGTCAGTCATGGCCGGTCAAGCCTACGTGGCCCGCCGGCCCGCCGGCCCGCCTGCTCAGGCCTGGCCGGCTCCGGTCGACTCCGAGGTCCAGACGACCTCAGCCTCGGGCTCGACGGCGTCGAGGGCCACGGGGGTCTCCTCGACGTGGTCCGTGGCGGCAGCGTCGGCCTCGATCACGATCGGTTCCGGCAGCTCATCGATGGTCGGGACCGGCTTGAGCACCACCTGCGGCTCGCGCGGCCCGGGCTGCTCGACGCTTTCCTCGAACGCCGCCGATCCGGGCTCGTCCCCACCAACCTCAGACTCGCTGGTCTCGCTGGTCTCGCTGGTCTCGGCGTTGGGGGGCTGCTCCGCGCTGCGCCCTCGCAGGAGTTCGAGCGAGGCCTGGGCCGTGCCCTTGACCAGCCCGGCTGCGTTGGCAGCGGTGTTGAGGGGGTGACGCGCCAGTGTGACGGCTGTGCTCACCCCGCTCGTAAGACCGGCGACGGCGCTCTTGATCATCAGGTTTCTTCCTTTCGTGCTTTACGGGGACCCGGTCGTTGTGCCCGACTTCGACCATGACAAACGAGTCATGAAGATCACGTAAACCCGCGCGACGTCACCTCGTCAGCTGGTCACCACTGTGCAACGAAGGGCGACGCGTGCTCGACTCCAGGGGTCGCGCGTCACTAGGGTCGGCACATGACTGAGCCTGCGCCCGACGGCGAGTCGTCCAGCGGGGCGACGACGTACGAGCCATTGATCGTCCTCGATTCGGTCGACAAGTGGTACGGCGACCTGCACGTGCTGCAGGACATCAACCTCACGGTCGGCAAGGGTGAGGTCGTCGTGGTGATCGGTCCTTCCGGCTCTGGGAAGTCGACGCTGTGCCGCGCGATCAACCGCCTCGAGACCATCGACAAGGGCTCGATCACCCTCGACGGCAAGCCGCTCCCCCAGGAGGGCAAGGAGCTCGCCGCGCTCCGCGCCGAGGTCGGGATGGTCTTCCAGAGCTTCAACCTCTTCGCCCACAAGACGATCCTGCAGAACGTCACCCTCGGTCCGATCAAGGTGCGCGGCAAGGCACAGGCCGAGGCCGACAAGCGTGGCCGCGAGCTGCTCGACCGCGTCGGTATCGAGCACCAGGCCGACAAGTACCCAGCCCAGCTCTCCGGTGGCCAGCAGCAGCGGGTGGCGATCGCCCGCGCCCTGGCGATGGAACCCAAGGCGATGCTCTTCGACGAGCCCACCTCGGCTCTGGACCCCGAGATGATCAAGGAGGTCCTCGACGTCATGGTCGACCTCGCCGAGGGCGGCATGACGATGATCGTGGTCACCCATGAGATGGGCTTCGCCCGCACGGCGGGCGACCGGGTCGTGTTCATGGCCGACGGAGCGATCGTCGAGGAGAACACCCCCGAGGAGTTCTTCACCAACCCCCAGACCGAGCGCGCGCAGGACTTCCTCGGCAAGATCCTCAAGCACTGACCAGAGCACGAACCGGACGGGGCGGGAAGCCATCCCGTGGAACAGGAGATCCAATGCGAATCCAGAGAACGGCCACAGTGCTCGCAGCGCTCGGCCTTGCGGTCAGCCTCGCCGCGTGCGGCAGCAGCTCCGACGAGACCAAGGTGGAGGTGAAGAAGGCCTCCGGCCTGACCGGCGTCCCCCAGCAGATCGCCGACAAGGGCAAGATCAAGATCGGCGTCAAGTTCGACCAGCCGGGCATCAGCGCCAAGGAGCCAGGCTCGGACGCCCCCGTCGGCTTCGACGACGACATGGGAAAGATCATCGCCGGGCAGCTCGGGATCGGCGAAAGTGACATCGAGTGGATCGAGACGGTCTCCGACAACCGCGAGTCGTTCCTCAAGGACGGCACCGTCGACCTCGTGATCGCCTCCTACTCGATCACCGACGACCGACGCAAGGTCGTGGGTCAGGCGGGCCCCTACTACGTCACCGGGCAGCAACTGCTCGTGCGCGCAGCGGACGCCGAGAAGATCGCGGGTCCCGATGACCTGAAGAACGTCAAGGTCTGCTCGGTGGAGGGCTCGACCTCCCTGCAGCGTGTGGAGGAGGAGTACGGCGCCAAGCCGGTTCCGTTCTCGACCTACTCCGAGTGCGTCGACCAGCTTGAGAACAAGACCGTAGACGCGGTCACGACCGACGGTGCGATCCTGCTCGGCTACGCGGCCAAGAACCCCGACGAGCTCAAGGTGGTTGGTGACGCCTTCTCCGAGGAGCGCTACGGCATCGGTTACAAGCAGGGCGCCGCGGGGATGTGCGACTTCTTGAACAAGACGCTCCAGGCTTCCTTCGACGACGGCAAGTGGGCCGAGGCGTTCAAGAACACGCTCGGTAAGTCCGGGGTGGACACCCCCGAGGCACCGACGCTGGACGCCTGCCCGTAGTCCGGTCCGGATGCGTTGGGGGGACGGGCAGCACCAAGCCCGTCCCCCCAACGAACACCCGGCATAGCCCGTCCACGAGATGAAGGGAGTGACCGATGAATGTGTTCAGCGACAACTGGCGGGCGATCCTGACCGCTTTCGGGATCACGGTTGAGATGACCCTCATCGCAGGCGTGATCGCGCTGGTGGTCGGGTTTCTGCTCGCCGCCCTGCGGGTCTCACCGATTCCCCTGGCCCGCGGTGCGGCAGCGAGCTACGTCCGTCTGATCCGCAACACTCCACTGCTCCTGATCATGCTGATCTTCGCCTTCGGTCTGCCTGAGCTTGATTTTCGGCCGCGGTTCAACCTGAACAAGGTCTTCGGTGTCCAAGACCAGAGCCCGCTGCTCAACTTCGACATCTTTTTCCTCTTCGCCACCATCGCCCTGGGGATGTACACCGCCGCCTTCGTGTGTGAGGCCGTGCGCTCTGGAGTCAACTCGATCTCGATCGGACAGGCTGAGGCCGCACGCTCGATCGGGATGACGTTCTCCCAGACGGTGCGCGAAGTGATCTTGCCGCAGGCCTTCCGAGCGGTGATCCCTCCCTTGGCAAGCATCATGATCGCGATGACGAAGAACAGCTCGCTGGCCGCCGGAGTCGGGGTCACCGAAGCCGCGTTCTTGATGCGCAAGCTGACCAACGACAACGGCGACAAGGTCTTCTTGATCTTTATGGGCTTCGCGATCGGCTACATCGTCCTGGTTGCGATCATCTCCGCGACCGCCTCGTTCCTCGAGCGCAAGGTGGGGACAGCCTGATGGCCGCCAATGTCCTGTTCGATGCCCCGGGGCCTAACACCCGTCGCCGACACCTGGTCTACTCGGTCGTCTTCGTGGTCGTGATCCTCTCCGCGCTCACCTGGGTCGGGTTCAAGCTCAAGTCCGCCGGGCAGTTCGAGCCCCGGATCTTTGAGGACCTGTTCGCCTCCAACATTCTCAAGGCGCTCTTCGACGGGATGCTGAACACCCTCAAGGCGGCGGCCTTGGCCATCGTCTTGTCGGTGGTGCTCGGGTTCCTGCTCGCCGTGGGCCGGCTCTCGGACCACCGGCTGGTGGCGGTGCCGTGCCGCTGGGTGATCGAGTTCTTCCGCGCGGTCCCACTCCTGCTGCTGATCATCTTGATCTTCGGCCTCCTTGGGGGACGGGGCATGGAGACCAGCACGCGCGGTCTGATCTCCCTGGTGGGTGGACTGATGCTCTATAACGGCGCTGTCCTCGCGGAGGTCTTCCGAGCGGGCATCGGCGCAGTCCCCAAGGGCCAGTCGGAGGCGGCGTACGCGATCGGCATGCGCAAGACCCAGGTGATGAACATCGTGCTGGTGCCGCAGGCGGTACGAATCATGCTGCCGACCATCATCAGTCAGTGCGTCGTCGTGCTCAAGGACACCTCGCTCGGCTTCATCGTGGCCTACGGCGAGCTGTTGCGGGAGACCCGCCTGGTCGCCCAGTTCGTGAACAACAACCTGTGGCCCTACTTGCTTGCGGCGTTGATGTACATCGTGCTGAACAGCATCGTCTCGGCGGTGGCCACCTACGCCCAGAAGCGCTCGGCCGGACGGGGTAGCAAGAGCGACACACCGGCTGCCGTTGAAGGTGCCGGGATGGAGACCGGACGCGCAGGGGCCGCGGCCGTGTGAGCCAGCGGAGCCTGAACCGTCCGGTTCAGCGCTTCTCGGCCGTGGCACGACCTGCGGCAAACCACCCGGCGGCGGGGACCAGGACGAGGGTGATCAGCGCCGTCGCGTTGACCCAGCCCAGGTGCAGTGCAGGGTCGGCCACTGCCAGCGGGCTGAGCAGGGTCGCGGCCACCATCACCCAGGCACCGGCCGTGAGCGCCACACAGAAGCACCCGAGCGGGATCGCCCTGAAGCTCGCGGACCACCGGCACGCTCAGCAGCCGACTCCCGGTCGGTAGGCGACTCTCGACCGTGCCGACCAGAACAAGCAGAGACGATCCGAGCGCACCGCGTGCCACGATCCATCGCACAGGTCGAGACTGACAGGCACCGATGAATGCCGCCTGAACGCGGCTTCGGCGCTACTTCTTGGGCGTCACCCAGAGCCGGATGACGCCCTCGATCACCACGGTGCCGTCGGTGCGCACGCCCTTGACCCGGACGCCCACATCGGGATCGTCACCGGTCCACTGCTCGGGGTCGGTCTCGGCGATGCAGGTGATGTCGCTGGTGGCCTTGGCGGTGTAGCTGACCTCCATCCCCTTGGGGATCCAGCGCTTGTCACTGGGGATGCTCGCCTCGGCGAGCACGCCCATCGCGGCCTCGAGGCCGTTGCAGAGCGCGATCGCATGCACGGTGCCGATGTGGTTGTGCACCCCGCGACGCTTGGGGATCACCAGTTCGGCGTGGTTGGCTCCGACGACGGTGAACCGGGGCCTGATGGTCCAGAAGTACGGCGCGACCTGGGAGAACGCGAAGGAGAAGATCCGGTCGCCCACGAAGGGGATGGCAGAGGTCTTGTTGTACAGGTCCAGGACGCGGCTCATGGGAGCAGACCCTACGGGCCGAATCGGGCACCGAGACGGTGGAGTGGGCAGCCTCACTCAGAGCACGGGTCATGCCCAGCGCAGCACCTTGGCCACGTCGAGCCTGCACCCCACGACGGTGTCGACTCCCCCATCGGCGCGGGGTTCGTCGAACCAGAGCCCGCGGGAGCCCCCAATCTTCTCCAGCAGCCGCAGCGACCGGGTGTTGCGGTGGTCCGGGGCTGCGAAGAGCTCTCGGCAGCCGTCGTACGCCGGAACCACGATGTCGCGCAGATAGACCCACAGCAGCTGGGTCCCGAGTCCACGACCGACGAACGCCGGCTCTCCGATCAGGTAGTCGAAACCGATCGCATCGGGCCGCCCGCAGAGCAGGGCGAAGTCGGGGTGGTCGGCGATCCGGTAGTCCTGGCTGAAGCCGACGGAGCGACCGTTGACCTCCCAGATCCAGTAGCGCACTGGATCCTCGCCGCGCAGACCTGGGCCGTACTGACGCTCGATCTGTTCGGGAGTGCGATGTTCATCCCACCACCGAGCGACGTGGGGGGTGTTGACCCACCTGCCGAGATCGGCGAAGTCGCCAGGTGTCATCGGGCGCATCGCCAAGCGCTGCTGCTCCTCGACGCTGAAGCGCAGCGGGTCCTCGGAGAGGTCGAGCGCCAGCACCGGACCGCGCCCCTGCGCCAGCCGGTCGGCGGCCTGCGCCCAGGACTCATCCGACCGCACCTGCGCTCGAGTGAGATCGATCTGCATGCCCCTAGTCTGAGGCGTCGAAGTCCCCGAGGTCGACCTGCTCGTCGAGATCGAGCTCCTCCTTGACCACCCGGAACGCCACCGAGCTGGAGTGTCCCTTCCGGGCGAGCATCCCGACCAGGCGTCGCACCGCCCGGTCCCGGTCGAGACCGCGTGCGGTGCGCAGCTTGGCGCGCACCAGCCGTCGCGCGGACTCCATCTCGGTGTCCTCGTCGACCACGTCCAGCGCCTCGCCGGCCACGTCGTCCTCGATGCCCTTGCGTCGAAGCTCCTGGGCCAGGGCCCGCCTTGCGAGACCCTTTCCGGACTGTCGCTGCTCGACCCACTCGCGAGCGAAGGCCGCATCGTCGACCAGCCCGACCTCCTCGAACCGGTCGAGGAGGCGGGTGGCGACGTCATCGGGAACGTTGCGGCTGGCCAACTTGGTGGCCAGCTCCGAGCGGGTCCGGGCGCGCCCGGTCAGCTGGTCGAGCAGGATCTTGCGAGCCACCGACTCCGGGTCGGCCTCGGGTCCGGTGTGCAGCCCCTCGGGGACCTCAGAAGTCGATGCCATCGGGGTCGATGCCCGGGACGTCGGCTGCGAACTCCGTCGCTGGCGCATCCACCTTCGGGCCGATGCCGAGCTTCTCCAGGATCCGCTTCTCGATCTCGTTGGCGAGGTCGGGGTTGTCGCGCAGGAACGTGCGCGCGTTCTCCTTGCCCTGGCCGAGCTGGTCGCCCTCGTAGGTGTACCAGGCGCCGGCCTTGCGGACGAGACCCTCCTCGACACCGACGTCGATCAGGCCACCCTCGCGGCTAATGCCCAGTCCGTACATGATGTCGAACTCGGCCTGCTTGAACGGCGGGGCGACCTTGTTCTTGACCACCTTGACGCGGGTGCGGTTGCCGACCATCTCGACACCGTCCTTGAGCGTCTCGATGCGGCGCACGTCCAAGCGCACCGAGGAGTAGAACTTCAGGGCGCGTCCACCGGTGGTGGTCTCCGGCGAACCGAACATCACTCCGATCTTCTCGCGCAGCTGGTTGATGAAGATCGCGGTGGTGTTGGAGTTGCTCAGCGCACCGGTCATCTTGCGCAGCGCCTGGCTCATCAGCCGGGCCTGCAGACCCACGTGGCTGTCGCCCATCTCGCCCTCGATCTCCGCGCGAGGCACCAGCGCCGCGACGGAGTCGATCACGATCAGGTCGAGCGCACCGGAGCGGATCAGCATGTCCGCGATCTCCAGCGCCTGCTCACCGGAGTCGGGCTGGGAGACCAGCAGGGAGTCGGTGTCGACACCGAGACGCTGGGCGTACTCCGGGTCGAGGGCGTGCTCGGCGTCGATGAACGCCACGATGCCGCCGGCAGCCTGTGCGTTGGCGACCGCGTGCAGCGCCACCGTGGTCTTGCCGGAGGACTCCGGACCGTAGATCTCCACCACGCGACCGCGGGGAAGACCGCCGAGACCGAGCGCGATGTCGAGCGAGATCGCGCCGGTGGGAATCACCTCGAGCGGCGCCCGGGTCTCGTCACCGAGGCGCATCACCGAGCCCTTGCCGAACTGCTTCTCGATGTTGGCGAGCGCTACGTCGAGCGCCTTGTCGCGATTGTTGGTGCTGCCTGCTGCGGCCATGGTCGTCCCTCACCTGTTCGTGCGCCCCACGGCGCCCTGACGTCTGTCCTGGCAGACGCTAGGAGCTCCCACCGACAACCTTGCGGCTGCGCCCTCCGATTGTGGAGAACACGGTGTCGACCCCTGCCTGTTGACACGAGACGTTAGTACGAACATGTGTTCGATCAAAACCCGACACGCCGGGCCCGGCTACTGCTTGGTGATCCTCGTCAGCGGTCCCGGGGTGTAGCCGTTCCCGGTCTGCTGGAGGTAGGCCGCGAACGCGTCGATGTCCAGCCCGCCGAAGTAGCGGTTGGAGCCCGCGGCGAAGGCCGGGAAGCCGTCGCCACCGTCGGCGAGGAAGTTGTTGGTCACGATCCGGTAGCTCGAGCCCAGATCGATGGGAACGCCGTCCAGCTTGACCGTCCCGGCCACCGGGCCCGTGCTGGTGTAGTCGTAGGTGAACCCCTTGGAGACCGCGAGGATCTTGGATGAGGCTGCGTTCGTGCCGGTGACCTGCTGGGTCAGCACGTCATAGATCTGCTGCCCCGTCAGGGTCATCGAGACCAGGTAGTTGTTGAAGGGCTGGACGTTGAAGGCCTCTTCGTAGGTGATCTCGCCCGGCGCCTCGTCATACTTGGAGGAGTCATAGGTCAGGTTGGCCCGGATGCCACCGGGGTTCATGAACGCGATCCGCGGCACCTCGCCACCGGTCACGGTGGAGTCGTCGGCGAGCTGCCCGTCGGCGATCAGGTCACCGAGCTGCGACTCTCCCGAGGAGTTCTGGGTGTTGGCGACGTCCTGGGTCACGCTGCCGAGAACCTCGCTGGCGATCGGGCGCACGAGCTCCTTGTACTTGGCGATCAGCGAGCTCTGCGTGGCGTCGCGGGCGACGTCGCGGGTGACCTGGACGTTGGAGCCCTTGACCGAGGAGCGCACGATGTCGCGGGTTCGACGGTCGTAGGTGAGCTCGGTCTCGGTGAACAGCCGACCGTAGGAGGAGGCCGAGGTCAGCATCCGGTCCTGACCAGCGGGGTCCTTGACGCTGCAGACGTAGGGCTGATGGGTGTGCCCGGACACGACCATGTCGATGGCCGGATCGAGGTTGGCCGCGATCGGCAGGATCGGCGAGCTCGCGGCGAGGCTGCCGCCCTTGCCGCAGGTGTAGTCATAGGTGGGGTTCACGTCGTACTTCACCCCGGTCTTCGGGTCGGTCCATTTCTCCTTGGCTGGCACGCCACCCTCGTGCACCAGCACCACGATGGCGTTGACGCCCTTCTTGCGCAGCACCGGCACCAGCTTGTTGGCCGTCTCGACCTCGTCGGAGAAATCCAACCCGGCAACGCCGCTGGCGGTGACGATGTTGGGAGTGCCCTCGAGGGTCATCCCGATGAAGCCGATCTTGGCCTTGCCGATCTTCTTGATGGAGTACGCCGGCAGGATCGTCTCGTTGGTCCCGGAGTAGGTCACGTTGGCCGCGAGGTAGTCGAAGGCTGCGCCGTCGAAGGACCCGTCGGGGCAGGAGTTCTGGTTGTTCGCCCCGTCACCATCGGCGAGGCAGCCACCCGCGTCCATCCGCTGCAGCTCGCGGTAGCCCTCATCGAACTCGTGGTTGCCCACGGCCGCGACGTCGAGGCCCAGGCTGTTCATCGCCTCGATCGAGGGCTCGTCGTGGAAGGCGGCCGAGAGCAGCGGCGAGGCGCCGATCAGGTCACCTGCGGCCACGGTCAGCGAGCGCCCGTGCCCCTGGCGCGCCTGGGCGAGGTGCGTGGCGAGGAACTCCACACCCCCGGCGTCGGCGGTCACGTCGGCGGCCTTGCCGGTCTTGGGGTCGATCTGGTGACCGACCACGTTGCGCCCCGAGGATCCACTGGGCTCCTCGAGATTGCCGTGGAAGTCGTTGAAGGAGAGCAGCTGCACGTCGAGCAGCTTCGACTTCTTCTGCTTCTTCTCGTGCTTGTGCTTGTGCTTGCTGGTCTTGTGCTTGCTGGTCTGGTGCTTGCTGGTCTGGTGGGACTGCTTGCCGTGGTCGGCAGGCGCCTTCGCGGCGGCTGGCGCCGCGGTGCCGGCGAGGCCGATGCTCAGCAGCGCGACGGCCGAGGTGGCCGTGAGCGCGAGCAGGCGGCGGTGCTGGTGGGGATGCGACATCAGGGAGCTCCTCGTCTTGTCGTGCCCGAGCAGGCAAGGCGACCCAGCGAGGCTAACCCGAGTCGTGGGGGCAGCGTCACCCCGTGGAGGCAACGATCCGGCAAAGACCCGTTGTCGCCGGCTCGCCTACCGGTCGCGTTGCGGCAGCTCGAGGGCCGACCACACCGCGCGCCAGACCACTTTGGGCGGCTCGCCCTGAGCCAGCGACTCCTCCACGGTGCGTCCGCCGAGCTCGCCCAGGACGTAGAGCGAGGCCCAGGACCGGGCGTACGCCGTTCCGAGCGCTGTGTCCATCCGGTGCCAGAACTCGGTGTGCCTCACGGGTGCGATTGTGCCCGACGCACGATCAGCCCTTCGGCTCCGGCTGTCTCGCGTGCGCCGGCGCGCGCTGCCCGAGACGGTCGCTCACGCGAGCGACGAGCAGCGTGCCCACCACGATCAGGGCAGCGACGGTCAGCCACCCGACGGTGTAGTTGCGGTCCAGCAGCGTGGCGTTGTCCTCACGTGCCCCGAAACGGCCCAGCACCGGGATCGCGGTGATCGTCATGGTCGCCAGCACCACGAAGCCCAGCACGACGCGCGTGCGCACCGCGGCGGGCAGCACCCGGGACGCGAGTGCGCCGAGCGCGAGCGTGAGCGGCGCAATCACCGCGTCGTGCACCGCCACGCCAGCGGCGAGCCAGAGCACCGAGTCGAGGATGTCGTCGAGGTCGCGCTGCAAGAACCGCAGCGCACCGAAGAGGCCCATGGCCAGGCCGAACGCACCGATCAGCAGCCGTGTCTTCACGCGATCACCTCGATCCGGCCGATCCACTTGGTCTGGAAGACGCCGGGACGGTTGGGGGCGATCAGCCGGCACGGGAAGCCGTGGTCGATGTCCAGCGCCTGACCGTTGAGGCCCAGCGCCAGCATGGTCAGCGGGTCGCGCGCGAAGCTTGCCGGGAGCTCGCTGCTCCTGAAAGCGCCGCTCGGCTGCAGCGAGACCAGCCTGATCGTGGCCTCAGCCGGGGCGCCCATCAGGTCGAGCAGCTCGGAGAGGCGCACGCCCGTCCACTCACCGCTCGCGCTCCAGCCCTCGACGCAGGCGATCGGCAGCTCGTGGGTGCGCTGCGTCATCGCGGCCAGGTCTGCCATGTCCAGGGTGGTCTCGCCCTCAGGTCCGGCAAGCACGAGCCGGTAGCCCGGGTCCCTGGCCAGCTCGGTCACCTTCGCGGCCGCAGCCGACTTGTTGATCGGGATGCCCTGGGGTCCCTCGCCGGTGCGCACGCCCAGCACCGAGATCTTGCGCAGGAACGGCACTGTGCTGCCCGCGGTGGCGAGGACCACCACCGCCGAGGCAGCCAGCGCGGTGCGCAGGACGGCGCGGCGGCTCGGCGTGGTGGCGGGGTCGAATTCTGGGTCGGATTCTGGGTCAGCTGCTGGGTCAGCTGCGGGGTCGGCTGGGACGTCCTCGGGGCCCTCAGGAAGCGGCTCGGCGTACGCCGCCTTGATGATCGGCAGCTTCACCGCAATGTGCACCAGGAGCGCTCCGATCGCGATCCAGGCGACGGCGTAGTGGGTGGACCGGAACGAGAAGGCCCACGGGTACCACTGGGCGGAGTTGGCCAGGCCCGTGACGAGCTGGAAGATCGAGGCCGCCACCAGGACCGCGATGGAGGCGCGCTCGAGCAGGTTCAGCACCAGGCGGCGACCCTGGCCGAAGGGGATCTCGGCGAAGAGCTTGGGGTAGACGCTCCAGAGCTTGACGAGCAGCAGCGGGATCGCCGCCGTTCCGGAGATCACGTGGGTGCCCTGGGTGAGGCGGTAGCCCCAGACCGGTCGGGTGGGCGGGAAGAACGGCACGTCGCCTAGGTAGTACCAGTGACTGATCAATCCGGTGACGAACGCCAGGCCGAAGCAGATGCCGAGCCAGACTCCGATGCGAGCGCTCAGCCGTTCGTGCCTGACTGCGGAGGTGAACGAGCCTTCCTTGGGGATGGTCAGCGTCCTCATCGGGTCAGCACCGCGAACCAGCGACCCTCGTGCTCGCGCACCGCGTGCCGCCTGAGCCCCGCTGCCGCTGCCAGTGCGTGGATCGCCTCCGGACCGACTCGGGCCCAGCGGAACGTCGGGGACTGCAGGCCACCGCTCGTCAGCCAGGCGTCGCGGACCGAGAGTCCGGTGCCAGGGGCGGAGAGGTCGCACACGATGCGCCCGCGCTCGCCGAGCATCTGGGCGCAACGGCGCAGCAGGGCCTCCGGATCGCCGCCGATGCCGATGTTGCCGTCGGCGAGCAGGACCGTGTCCCAGAGACCCTCACCCGGCATCGGCTCGAACAGGCTGTGCTGGATCGCGACGAGACCACGCTCGCGGGCCTGGCCCACGGCCTCACGCACGATGTCGATTCCGAGCGCCTGGTGACCGCGCTCGACGAGGTGGGCGCCCATCCGGCCCGGTCCGCAGCCGACGTCGAGGGTGGTGCCACGACAGTGGTCGAGGACCCGCCAGTCGGAGTGGTTGGCGCGCCGGCGCCAGTCCGCCACCGGGAGCTCCTGCTCGTGGGACTCGATCCCGGCGACGGTCGTGCGGTGTCCGCGCAGCGCGTGCGCGAAGACGGTACCGAAGGAGGCGGTGGGAAGGGCGGTGCTGGTAGTGGTGCTGGTGGTGGTGGTTGTCATGACGACATCAGCTCCAGTGCCTTGGCGAAGTGGCTTCCCTTTGCTGCGTCGGCGACCAGGCGTGCGTCCTCGTGCTCATCGACGTCGCGCAGGACACCGATCTCGCGCACCCTGGCGCCGGCCCGGATCAGGGCGTCCCGAGTGTGCTGGCAGGTCTCCTCGGTCGACATCGGCACCTCGGTCAGGTGCGCGAGCAGGTGTGGTCCACCGACTCCGAGCAGCCACCAGCCACCGTCCTCGGCCGGCCCCAGGACGGCGTCGTCAGGGCCGACGAGCAAGGCGGCTGCCTCCTCGAGCGCGGCCGCGGTCAGCTGGGGTGTGTCCATGCCGATCTGCACGATCGGCGCGAGCGCAGCAGCCGCGGTGTCGTGGTGGGCGTTCACCAGCCGTTCGGCAAAGGAGTCGCCACGCTGGGGATGCACTATCCAGCCTCGGGTCGCGGCGAGCAGCTCCTCCGCACGGTGGGCCACAGCGAGCTCTCCGTCGAGGGCGAGGTGGCACCGCGGTACGCCGTACGCCTCGATGCAGGCGGCGAAGGTGTCGAGCAGCGCCGCAGCGGCGAGCTCTGCTGCTTCCTCCATGCCGATCACCTGGCCGAGCCGCGTCTTCACCAGGCCTGCCACGGGGGCCTTGGCCATCACGAGCACCACCGGCGAGGCGGCCAAGGACGTGTTCGAATCGGCGTTCACGAGAGCACCCGGGCAAAGTCGCGGGCAGCACGCATCGTGCCGATCACCGAGCCGGAGACCTTGGACTTGGTGCCCTCGGCCCTGGGGTGATAGCTGATGTCGCGCTCGTTCAGCCGCCACCGCGCCGCCCCGGCGCGCTGCAGCAGCTCGACGGGGTAGCCGAAGCGGCGGTCCTCGACGCCAAGCGCCAGCAGCGCCTCGCGCCCAGCAACGCGCATCGGGGCGATGTCGTGCACCTCGAGCTGCAACCGACGTCGCAGCCACCAGAGCACGACGGCGTTGCCGGCTCTGGCGTGCCAGGGCCAAACCCCACGAGCGACCGGGCGCCGTCGGCCGACGGCCATGTCGGCCCGACCCTCGACGACATCGGCGAGGAGGGCGACCAGGTCGGCGGGGTCCATCGACCCGTCTCCGTCGATCACGGCCACGTAGGGAGCGCTGGCGGCCTCCAGGCCGGCGTGCACAGCGGCACCGTAGCCGGGTCGCGCCTCCGAGACCACCTCGGCGCCGAGTCTGTGAGCCACTTCAGCGGTGTCGTCGCGCGAGCCGTTGTCGACCACGATCGGATGAAATCCCGCGGGGAGCTTGGCCAGCAGGGCGGGGAGAGCGAGTGCCTCGTCGCGGCAGGGGATGACGACGTCGCAGGTCCTTGGGGCAGCCGTCATTGCTCAACCGTAGGGGTCACGGGGGTTGGTTCCCCTGGAAGGGCACTTGGCAAACACTGGAGTAGTTCGGCGCGAAGGCCCGATTGGATGCCTCCCAGCCGGGGTCCTCCTATTCTTGCGCGTTATGGCCCACGTCGAACGACTCAACCGAGCGCCTGCGACGGGTCTGGCCGCGGCAGTGCTGCTGGCGACACTCGGGATGGCGATCCCGGCGATCTTCGGCTGGGACGTCCACGTCCGCTGGTTCCCGCCCCTGCACGCGATCTGGGAGCCGCGACTGGGGGCGGGCACCCTGCCCGCCGTTCTGATCGGCGCTCTGACGCTCTGGCAGGGCACCGCGCTGGCCGACCGGTTGCCCTGGCGGACGCTGCTCGTCACGGCGTACGCCGCCGGAGTCGGCTGGATGTTCAGCCTGGCCCTGGTCGACGGGCTGGACGGTGTGGGCACGATCCTGGACACCGACTACGAATACCTGCAGACCGCCCGGGCGACCTCGAACCTGCCCGCCACCATCGCGGAGTACATCTCCCGAATCTCCTACGACGGTCTGCCCGACACCATCCAGGGCGCGAACTGGCCGGTGCATCTCGCAGGCCACCCGCCCGGCGCGCTGACGTTCTTCGTGCTGCTCGACCGGATCGGGCTGGGCAGCGGGCTGGCGGCGGGGATCGTGGTCACCCTGATCGCTGCCTCGACAGCGGTCGCCGTGCTGGTGACCCTGCGACTTCTCGGAGCCGGCGACGCCGCCCGACGAGCGGCACCCTTCCTGGTGATCGGACCTGCTGCGGTGTGGCAGTCGGTGAGTGCGGATGCGATGTTCGCCGCCGTCGCCGCCTGGGGGATCGCAGCGCTCGCAGCAGCCGCCGTGCACCGCAAGATCGGCTGGGGGTTGCTGGCCGGCCTGCTGCTGGGGTATGCCGTGATGCTCTCCTACGGGTTGCCGCTGCTCGGACTTCTTGCCGTGGCGGTGTTGGTGGTGGCCAGGAACTGGCGACCGCTCCCGTGGGCGGTGCTGGGTGCGCTTGCCGTCGTGGGGGCGTACGCCGCCCTCGGGTTCGTCTGGTGGGAGGCGCTGCCCGAGCTGCGCGAGCGCTACTACGCGGGCGTGGCGAGCAACCGACCGCCGGCCTACTGGATGTGGGGGAACTTCTCGGCGCTGGTCTTCAGTGCCGGCCCGATCGCGGGCGCGGCGGTGGCCGTGCTGGGTCGCAGGGTGCGCGACCTCGAGCTCGGTGACCGATCGGTGCGGGCGGTCCGGTGGCTCGCCGGTGCCGGGCTGGCGATGATGGTGAGCGCCGACCTCTCCCAGATGAGCCGGGCCGAAGTCGAGCGGATCTGGTTGCCGTTCCTGCCCTGGCTGCTCGTCGCGACCTCGCTGCTGCCGTCTTCCTGGCGACGCCCCGCCCTCGCGGTCCAGGTCGTGGTCGCGCTCGCCGTACAGCACCTGCTCGACACCGGCTGGTGACCACCCCGGCGTCAAAGACCGCGCCGAGACGTCGCAACTGAAATGCCCAGCACCGCGCCGACACACGTCCCAGAGATTTCATTTGCGACGTCTCGGCGGGCAGGCGGGCAGGCGGCGGGCAGGCGGCGGGTGGGCAAGTCGGGGGGTCGGTCAGCGCAGCGGGTCGTCGGCGAACTCGGCGATCCCCTGGGCTGGGGTGATCTGCGCGGAGAAGCCGAGCTCGCTCGTCGCTAGGGCTGGTGAGGCGACGACGTGGCGGACGTCGCCGGCGCGGTAGTCGCCGGTGACCTCGGGAGCCAGTCCACCGGCAGCGCCGGCGAGGATCTCGGCCACCTCCCGGATCGGGATCGGCGTGCCGGAGGCGACGTTGTAGGTCGTCCAGGACTCGGCCGCCCGGTCGAGCACGGCGTCGATCGCGAGCAGGTTGGCCCGGGCTACGTCGCGCACGTGCACGAAGTCGCGCATCTGGCCACCGTCCTCGAAGACCTGCGGCGCCCTTCCGACTTCCAGGGAGGAGCGGAAGATCGCCGCCACCCCGGAGTAGGGGGTGTCACGGGGCATGCCGGGTCCGTAGACGTTGTGGTACCTCAGCCCGATCGCCCGCGCCCGGGCCTGCCGCGCCCAGGCAAGGGTGTAGTGCTCCTGGGCCAGCTTGCTCGCTGCGTAGCTGCTCCTCGGGTCGAGCCGCGCGTCCTCGGGCACCAGCTCCCACGTCATCGCGGCGCCGCAGCGGGAGCAGTGGTTCTCGAAGTCACCGGACTCCAGGGCGGTCCGGCTGCGGGCGGGCGGCTGCTGGCGACCGTGCTCGGAGCACACGTAGCGGCCCTCGCCGTAGACCACCATCGAGCTGGCCAGCACCATCGCGTCCACGCCTCGGGTGTGCATCGCGGCGAGGAGGACGGCGGTGCCCAGATCGTTGTGGCCGGCGTACGACGGCAGGTCCGCGACCGTGACACCCGCACCGACCATCGCGGCCTGGTGGCAGACCACGTCGACACCGTCGAGCAGGTCGGTCCACTCCCCCGCGTCGCGGACGTCGAGGACGTGCACGCCGTCGGGCGCAGCGACACCGGCGCCGTGGGCCTCGGGGATCAGCGCGTCGACGCGCACCACCTCGTCACCTCGGGCGGTGAGCTGTTCGTCGATCTGCGCGCCGATGAAGCCGCTGGACCCGGTCAGCAGGACCTTCATGACGGCGGCCCGGGGAGGTCGAAGGGGAGGGTCACGTCGTCCAGCCAGGCGCCACAACCGCAGGACCCGGGCTCGGGCGGCAGGTCGGAGACGACCTGGCCGAGGAGCTCCTTGAGCCGGCCGATGTGCTTCTCGAACAGGGCGAAGACCGTGGCCTGGTCGACCGACTCCTCGGCACTGACTCCAGCGTCGAGGTCGGTGACCAGGGCGATCGTGGCGTAGCAGAGCCCGAGCTCGCGGGCGAGCACAGCCTCGGGGTGACCGGTCATGTTGACCACCGTCCAGCCGGCTGCGGCGTAGCTCTGCGACTCTGCCCGGGTGGAGAACCTCGGCCCCTCGATCACCACCATGGTGCCGCCGTCCAGGGCGTCGCCACGGCCGTCGTTCCCGGCTGCACCCACCAGGGCGGCGCGCAGGTCGGGACAGTAGGGGTCGGCGAACGGGGCGTGGGCGGCACCGGTGTCCATGTAGGTCTGCACCCGCCGGGTGGTGCGGTCGACCAGCTGGTCGGGCACCACGAGGGTGCCGGGCTGGGTCTCGGGCTGGAGGCCGCCGACCGCGCACGGCGCGAGCACCTGCTGCACGCCGAGGCTGCGCAGGGCCCACATGTTCGCGCGGTAGTTGATCCGGTGCGGAGGGAACTCGTGCCCGGCGCCGTGTCGGGGCAGGAACGCGACCGGACGACCGGCGACCTCCCCCACGGCGATCGGCGCGGACGGGTCGCCGTACGGCGTGGTCACGGTGACCGGGGTGGGGTCCTGGAGGAACTCATAGAACCCGCTGCCGCCGATCACGGCGACCCGGGGGTGCCGCTGTTCAGGAGTGGTCATGGCACCCATCGTGCCAACACCGCCCACGATCAGGTCAGCAGGAGTCGTTCGAGCCGGCGCCCGACGATGACCAGACCTGCGATGCCCATCGCCAGCAGGTAGACGACCGAGGCCGCCGCGCCCCACGTGAGCGCCCCCGTGGTGAGCTCCCGGACGAGCACCACACCGCGGTAGAGCGGGGTGAACTCCACCACCCACTGCACCCACGTCGGGAAGGCGGTGATCGGGAAGAAGGTCGCTGAGAACAAGAACAACGGCAGCGTTCCGAGGGTGACGTAGTCGAAGTCCTGCCAGGAACGCATGTAGGTCGTGAGCGCCATCGCCGCACCGCCGAAGGCGAAGCCGATCAGCAGCGCCGCCGGGACCGCAAGCGGCGCCCACCATGAGTGGACCAGCCCCATGGCGACCATCACCAGCATGAACGCCAGGGAGTAGATGCCCCCACGCAGCAGCGACCAGGTCAGCTCGCCCCGAGCGACGTCGGAGGTCGTCAGGGGTGTGGCGAGCATCTGGTCGAAGAGCTTGTTGTACTTCAGCTTGAAGAAGAAGTTGAAGGTCGAGTCGAGCACCGACCCGTTCATCGCCGAAGCCGCGAGCATGCCGGGGGCGACGAACTCCGCGTAGGGGATCATCGCGCCGTTGAACTCGAAACCCTCGATCAGCTTGCCCACACCCACGCCGATCGAGAACAGGTAGAAGACCGGCTCCAGGAAACCGGTGACGAAGATCCACCACGCACCCCGGTAGGCGATGTAGTTGCGGAGCAGGAGCAGCCGAGTGGACTCCACCATGCTGAGCTGAGCCCCCATCTGACGACCGATGGCGCGGTTCAGGACGCTCATGTGATCAACCTCCGCTGCAACCGACGCACGGTGAGCCACCAGCCCGCAGCCGCCAGCAACGCGAGGTAGAGGAGGTGCACGAGCGCGAGCGCCCAGTCGACTTGGCCCAGGACGAGCATCCGTGCGAGGTCGACGCTGTGCCACAGAGGCGTGATCCGCGCGAACCACTCCATCACCGGGTTGAGGTTGGCGATCGGGAAGAAGGCGCCGGAGAAGAGGAACAGCGGGATCATTCCGAGCCGGAAGACCAGGGCGTAGGCACTCTCGTCCTTCAAGGAAGCAGAGAGCGCGAAGATCGGCGCTGCGAACGCCAGCCCGGTCAGCAGCATCACGAAGAAGGTCGCCACGACGCCGGGCAACGAGACGAAGACCCCGAAGGGCGTCATCACGAGCAGGAACACGGCGCTGACCGTCCCCGCCCGGAACAGCGCGAACCCGAGCTGGGCGGCGACCAGGTCACTGACCTGCAGCGGGGTGGCGATCATCGAGTAGTAGATCTTGTGCCACTTGATCATGCCCATCACCGGGTAGGTCATCTCCCCGATGGTCGTCGTCATCACCTGGGCAGCGAGCATGCCCGGCGCGACGAAGGCCAGGTAGGAGGTGGCGCCCTCGAGGGTCTTCGGATCACCCTTGATGAACCCACCGAGGAGAACGCCCATGGCGAGGATGTAGAGCAGCGGCACCACGAACGAACTGATCACCGACCCCCGCCAGGTCCGCCGGTAGACGGTGGCCCAGTAGTCGACCAGTCGCCCGACACCGTCGATCGTGCCAGTGCGCGGCTGCACTTCGGTGGACATCAGTCCACCAGCGTCCGGCCGGTGAGTCGTAGGAAGACGTCCTCGAGCGAGGACCGCCGCACGAGGGTGGCGATCGGTTGCAGGCCGCGCTCGTGCACGCGGGCGATCGCCTCCTCGCCGTCGTTGGCATAGAGCAGGATCCGGTCGGGCAGCACCTCGACCCGCTCGGCGAGATCCTCGATCCTGGGCGCGATCGCCTCGTGCTCGCCGACCCCGAACCGGAGCTCGGCGACCTCACGGGTCGAATGCGTCCGGATCAGCTCGCTCGGAGACCCCTCGGCAACGATCAGCCCCTTGTCCATCACCACCAGCCGGTCACAGAGCTGCTCGGCCTCGTCCATGTAGTGCGTGGTGATCACCAAGGTGACCCCCTGCTGCTTGAGCCGGAACAGCCGGTCCCAGACCACGTGCCGGGCTTGGGGGTCCAGCCCGGTGGTCGGCTCGTCGAGCAGGAGTACGTCGGGTCGGTTGATCAGCGACCGGGCAATCGTCAGCCGGCGCTTCATCCCTCCGGAGAGCGACTCCACCTTGGACGTGGCACGCTCTGTGAGCTGCACGAACTCCAGCAGCTCCTCGCATCGTTGCCGGACCTCTGCCCGGGGGATGCCGAAGTAGCGGCCATAGATGTAGAGGTTGTCGCGCACGTTGAGCTCGGTGTCGAGGGTGTCCTCCTGGGGGCACACGCCGATCCGGCCGCGGATCAGCGACCCGTCGACGGCCGGGTCCATCCCCAGGATGCTCAGCTCTCCCGAGGTCACCGGCGAGACCGCCGCGATCATCCTCATGGTGCTGGACTTGCCGGCTCCGTTGGGCCCGAGGAAGCCGAACGACTCCCCCCGGCGTACGTCCACGTCGATGCCGCAGACGGCTTCGAAGTCACCGAAGGACTTCCGCAGACCCACGGCTCTGATCATCGACTCGGGGGAGGTGCTCACGATCGACGACTCTAGACGTGGCCCCCGACAACGAGCGACCGGTTTCGAGACGGGCCGTCGCCATCGCGGCGTCGGCTCGTCAGAGCCCTCGTGACGCTCACTCGACTGCCCCTGCCGAAGGGCGAGACCATCGCCAACAGCTTCTCGATGGGCGAGGCGGGCGGGGTCTTCGTCGTCTCCACGCACGCGCTCTACCGCTTCGACGTACGCCGCAGCCGACCGCGGGGCTCAGCGACGACGAGAACAGGCCGGCACCCGCTGAGCCCACTCGCTCCTGCAGGGTTGTCGGTGCCGTCGGGCAGGATGTTCGGGTGCATCAGTTCAGCCAACCGACCCGGACGTGGTTCGAGGCCGCGTTCGCCCAGGCGACGCCGGCGCAGGTCGGCGCCTGGGACGCGATCGCGGCCGGTCGGCACGCGCTCGTGGTCGCACCCACGGGCTCCGGCAAGACCCTCTCGGCGTTCCTCTGGTCGATCGACCGATTGGCGACCGAGCCGGTGCCGGAGAAGCAGGCGCGTTGCCGAGTGCTCTACATCTCACCGCTCAAGGCACTGGCGGTCGACGTCGAGCGCAACCTCCGTGCACCCCTGGTCGGCATCCGGCACACCGCGGAGCGCCTCGGGGTGGCGGTGCCGGAGATCCGGGTCGGCGTCCGCTCCGGTGACACCTCGCCGGCCGACCGTCGCCGGATCCAGACCGCCCCGCCCGACATCTTGATCACCACCCCCGAGTCGCTGTTCTTGATGCTCACCTCCCAGGCACGCGAGTCGCTGCGTGGGGTGCAGACCGTGATCATCGACGAGGTGCACGCAGTCGCCGGCACCAAGCGGGGTGCCCACCTCGCCGTCTCACTGGAGCGGCTCGACCACCTGCTGGCCCGACCGGCGCAGCGGATCGGGCTCTCCGCCACCGTGCGGCCGATCGATGAGGTGGCGCGCTTCCTCGGCGGCTCGGCAGCGGTCGAGGTCGTGGCACCCCCCTCGGAGAAGCAGTGGGACCTCAAGGTCGTGGTGCCGGTCGAGGACATGACCCAGCTCGGCGAGGAGGGCGACGACGGCCCGCGCGCCGGGTCGCTGTGGCCCCACGTCGAGAGCCGCGTGCTCGACCTGATCGAGCAGCACACCTCCACGATCGTCTTCGCCAACTCCCGCCGGCTCGCCGAACGGCTCACCGCCAGGCTCAACGAGCTCGCGGCGGAGCGGGCAGGGGTCGAGGTCGAAGCTCTCGAGCCGACCGGTGCAGCAGACCCGACCCGCACCCCGGCCGATCAGATGGCGCAGTCCGGCCAGACCGAGGGAGCCGCACCGCTCGTCGCGAGGGCCCACCACGGGTCGGTGTCGAAGGAGCAGCGCGCGATCATCGAGGACGATCTCAAGCGCGGCCGGCTGCCCGCGGTGGTGGCCACCAGCAGTCTCGAGCTCGGCATCGACATGGGCGCGGTCGACCTCGTCGTCCAGATCGAGTCCCCACCCTCGGTGGCCAGTGCCCTGCAGCGGGTCGGCCGTGCCGGCCACCAGGTCGGCGAGGTGTCACGGGGCGTGCTCTTCCCCAAGCACCGCGGCGACCTCGCCCAGACCGCCGTGGCCGTCGAACGGATGCGGGCCGGGGCCATCGAGTCGATGCGCGTCCCCGCCAACCCCCTCGACGTCCTCGCACAGCAGATCGTCGCGATGTGCGCCCTCGACGACTGGGCGGTCGACGACCTCGAGGCGGTCGTCCGCAAGGCGGCGCCCTA
>JBDSBU010000162.1:0-7360 GCA_039921445.1 Marmoricola sp.
TCGGCCACGTCGATGGCCTCCGAGAGGCTCTTGGGCAGCGGCGCGATCCCGAGGGCCCTGCGCTCGCGCTCGGTGAGCGACCACACGTCGTCCTCGGCCTCGCGGGGCAGCTCGTAGTCCTCGGCGATGCCCTTCATGCCGGCCGCCAGGGTCACGGCGTACGCCAGATAGGGGTTGCAGGCGGCGTCGATGGTGCGCAGCTCGATGCGGGTGGACTGCCCCTTGTTGGGCTTGTACATCGGCACCCGCACCATCGCGGAGCGGTTGTTGTGGCCCCAGCAGATGTACGACGGCGCCTCGCCGCCACCGAGCAGGCGCTTGTAGCTGTTGACCCACTGGTTGGTGACCACGGCGATCTCGCTGGCGTGCCGCAGGATGCCGGCGATGAAGTGCCGCCCGGTCTTGGAGAGCTGATACTCCGCACCTGCCTCGAAGAAGGCGTTGGTGTCGCCCTCGAACAACGACACGTGGGTGTGCATGCCCGACCCCGGGTGGGTGGTGAACGGCTTGGGCATGAAGCTCGCCCAGATCCCCTGGCTCAGCGCGACCTCACGGACCACCGTGCGGAAGGTCATGATGTTGTCGGCCGTGGAGAGTGCGTCGGCATAGCGGAGGTCGATCTCCTGCTGACCGGGACCGCCCTCGTGGTGGCTGAACTCCACCGAGATCCCCATCGACTCCAGCATGTTGATCGCCTCGCGGCGGAAGTCCGAGCCGCGCGACTGCGCCGTGTGGTCGAAGTAGCCACTGCGGTCGACCGGCACCGGCTCCTCGCCCATCCCGGGACGGCCGGAGAACAGGTAGAACTCGATCTCGGGGTGGGTGTAGAAGGTGAAACCCTTGTCGGCCGCCTTCTGCAGCGTGCGCTTGAGCACGAACCTCGGGTCGGCGTACGACGGGGAGCCGTCAGGCATCACGATGTCGCAGAACATCCGGGCGGTCGAGGGTCCCTCGCCGCGCCAGGGGAGCAGCTGGAAGGTCGAGGGATCGGGGTGCGCCAGCATGTCGGCCTCGGTGACGCGGGCGAACCCCTCGATCGCGGAGCCGTCGAAGCCGATGCCCTCGTCGAAGGAGTTCTCAAGCTCCTGCGGGGCGATCGAGACCGACTTGAGATAACCGAGCACGTCGGTGAACCAGAGTCGAACGAACCTGACGTCACGCTCTTCGAGTGCGCGGAGAACGAAGTCTTCCTGCTTGCCCATGCGGCGAGCCTAGCGGTGGTCGCTCTGACCGGCGGCGGTCAGGGCAGCCGCCAACGGACGCCAACCAGCGACGAGCAGCTCGCGGGCAGCGGCCACCCGAGCGAGGGCGGCGTCGACCACACCGTCTGGGTGGCGCGCCCGGTCCTCCTCGGCCCAGACACCAAGCAGGTGCTCGTCGATCTCGGGGTGCAACTGCAGCCCCCAGACGGTCGGGGCGAACCGCGCAGCCTGGAGCTCACCCTCGGGCGTGCGCGCGAGCACCACGGTCCCTTCAGGCGCCTCCAGCACGATCTCGTCGTTGCAGAAGACACCGACCTCGGCGCCGATCAGCGATCTGGTCAACAGGTCCTGGCCGGCCGCCTCTGTCCAGCCCATCGGCACGAGCCCGAGCTGCTGACCTCGCGGGTTCGGTCCGACCCGCCCCCCGAGGGCGGTCGCAGCAAGCTGGTGACCCAAGCAGATGCCGAGAACCGGTGTCGCATCGTCGGCGGCGTCCCTGATCAGTTGCTTGGTCGCAGCCAGCCACGGGTGCTGCGCGTCGTCGTCGGCTCCCATCGATCCGCCGAGCACGATCACCGCATCGTGATCGTCGAGGTCTGTGGGCAGGTCATCACCTGCGTAGGGGCGGCGCACGTCGAGCGCGCAGCCGGCCTCGAGCAGCCACTCGCCCACCCACGCCGGTGGACAGTCGTCCTGGTGCTGGACGACGAGCACGCGCGCTGTCATCTCAGCCGCGCGGGACGTTCTCGAGCTCGGCCAGCCAGGCTGCTGGGCTGGCGTCGCTGGGCATCCGCCAGTCGCCTCGGGGCGACATCGTGCCACCGGAGCTCACCTTGGGTCCGTTGGGCAGCGCCGACCTCTTGAACTGGCTGGCGAAGAAGCGCCTGATGAAGACCTCGAGCCACTTCGTGATCTCGGGGAGGTCGTAGGACAGTCGCTGCTCGACCGGATAGTTCGGTGGCCACTCTCCGCGCTCGGAGTCCGACCAGGCGTGCTCGGCGAGAAAGGCGATCCGGCTGGGGCGCGCTCCTTGTCGAAGCACGTGGAAGAGCGTGAAGTCCTGCAACGCATACGGGCCGACCGACGACTCCGTGGACTGCGGCTTCTCCCCTTCGACAGCTGGGATCAGCTCCGGGGTGATCTCCTGGTCGACGATCTCACCGAGCAGCTGGTTGACCTCGTCTGCCTCGGCCCCGAGCTGTTCGCTCTCGACCACCCAGCGGATCAGGTGCTGGATCAGGGTCTTGGGCACGCCGGAGTTCACGGTGTAGTGCGACATCTGGTCGCCCACACCGTAGGTGCACCAGCCCAGCGCCAGCTCGGAGAGATCGCCGGTGCCGAGCACGATTCCCCTGCGCTGGTTGGCGATCCGGAAGAGATAGTCGGTGCGCAACCCGGCCTGGACATTCTCGAACGTGACGTCGTACACCTTCTCGCCGGAGGCGAACGGGTGACCGAGGTCGGCGAGCATCTGCTGCGCGGCAGGTCGGATGTCGAGCTCCTCGAAGCTCACCCCCAGCGACTTGGAGAGCCGGGTTGCGTAGGACTTCGTGGTCTCACCGGTCGCGAAGCCCGGCATCGTGAACGCGAGGATGTCACTGCGCGGTCGGCCGAGCCGGTCCATTGCCTTCGCGGCAACGATCAGCGCGTGGGTGGAGTCGAGTCCACCGGATACGCCGATCACCACCTTCGGCTGCCCGATCGCACGCAACCGCTGCTCGAGGCCGGAGACCTGGATGTTGTAGGCCTCGTAGCAGTCCAGCGCCAGTCGCTCGGGGTCGTCGGGCACGAAGGGAAAACGGTCGACCTTGCGACGCAGCCCGATGTCGCCGGTCGGCGGGTCGAGGGTGAACTCCACGACGGCGTACGCGCCCTCCTCGATCTCCTCCTCCCGCCTGTTGTCGTCGAAGCTGCCCTGACGCAGGCGCTCCTGCCGGATGCGGTCGAGGTCGACGTCGACGACGGTGCGGCGTGGACCGGACGGGAAGCGTTCACCCTCCCCGAGCAGGTCGCCACACTCATAGACCATGGTCTGACCGTCCCAAGACAGGTCGGTGGTCGACTCGCCCTCACCACCTGCTGCATAGACATACGCCGCTAGGCAGCGCGCGCTCGCGGAGCGGACGAGGAGACGCCGGTCCTCGGCCCGGGCAACCGTGATCGGCGAGCCGGAGAGGTTCGTGAGCACGGTCGCGCCGGCCAGGGCCGCCTTCGCGCTCGGCGGCACAGGCACCCACATGTCCTCGCAGATCTCCACGTGCAGCGTCAGCCCCGGCACGTCGACTGCGCGAAAGAGCAGGTCGTGGCCGAAGGGCACCTCGACTCCGCCCACGCGAATCCCCCGGCTGCCTGCATCTGCGACACCAGAGGCGAAGTGACGCTTCTCGTAGAACTCGCGGTAGTTGGGGAGGTGCATCTTGGGCACCACCCCGAGGATTTCGCCGCGGTGGATCACCACCGCACAGTTGTAGAGCCGATGCAGCCTGCGAAGCGGTGCACCCACGACGATCACCGGCAGCAGGTCGGTGCTGGCCTCCACCAGCGAGGCGAGCGTCCGTTCGACGCCTTCGAGCAGCACGTCCTGGAGAAACAGGTCGTCGATCGAGTAGCCGCTCAGGCAGAGCTCGGGGAACAGCGCCACCGCCACACCGTCGTCGTGGCAGGCCCGCGCCTGCTCCAGGACCACCTCGAGGTTCGCGGTCGGGTCCGCGATGGAGATGGGCACGGTGCATGCCGCGATCCGGGCGAAACCCTGCTGATAGGCCGACTGGAAGTCCACGCGGTCAGTCTGACAGAACCGACGCCTGCACCGGGGGTCGCACGGGGGTCCGCACCGGTGTCTCCACCAGGGTCGTCTCGCGTGCTGCCGGGATAGTGAAGTGGAAGCTCGAACCCACGCCCTCTTCGCTCTCGACCCAGATCCGGCCGCCGTGCTGCTCGACGATGCCACGCGTGATGGCCAGGCCGAGACCGGTGCCGCCGCCTCCGAGGGCGTCGGCCACGTCGACCTGGTGGAAACGTTCGAAGATCAGTGCCCTGGCGCGCGCAGGGATGCCACGCCCCTCGTCCGCCACGGTGAACCTGACCCACCCATCGTGGGTCGCGGCGCTGATCCGGATGCTGCTGCCGGCCCCGCTGAACTTCAAGGCGTTGCCCACCAGGTTGGTCAGTGCCTGCACGACCCGATCGGCGTCGCCTCGCACCCGCGCGTGCAACGGGTCGACGACGAGAGTGATCCCGGATTCCTGGCCAAGGTGTTGAAGTGGTCGGCATGCGGTGTCCACCAACGTGTCGACGTCGTAGTCGCCGAGGACCAGCGGCAACATGCCCAGGGCAAGGCGTTCCGCGTCCAAGATGTCTACGACGAGTCGGGTGAGCCGTTCGCTGCCACGCATTGCCAGGTCGACGGCACGCTGCGCCGGCTCGGACAGCTCTCCCATCTCACCGTCGGCCAACATCTCCAGGGACCCGCGCATCGCCGTCAACGGCGTACGCAGCTCGTGGCTGACCGCGATCACGAACTCCCGCTGCATCCGCTCCACGGCCATGCGATCTGTGATGTCGCGGAAGACCACAACGACCCCAGCCGGCACCCCATTGACCATCTCGGGGGAGGCAGTCATCTCCACCTCGAACCGGCTGCCGTCCCTACGGGCGTACTCAACGCCTGCCATCCGAGCCGTCTCACCGGTGGCGATCACGCCGCGCAGCAAGCACTCGTGGGTGGCACTACGAGCCACCCCACCGTTCAGCGTTGCGCAGGCGTCCTGGCCCGCAACCTCTGCAGTCGCCAGGTCGAGCATCCGCTCGGCAGCAGGGTTCAGGAAGGAGATCAGTCCGTCGCGATCGACTCCCAAGATGCCCTCACCGACCGACTCGAGCAAGCGCTGATGACCATCGGCAAGCTGCTCCAGCGCGGCGGTGCGGTCCGCCACTCTTGTCTCGAGGTCCCGACGCAACGTGAGGTCGTCGCCGACGAGCACCACCTGTCGCGCAGCTGTCAGCGCGATCGTGAGCAGGGCCAGCGCCACGCTCATCCAATCCGGCAGGCCGGCGGCCACGCACATGATCAGGGCTGCCCACACCACGAGGTCGGGGACCATGGCCGCGACCCGGTGCGGCACCGTGCGCTGCTCGATCTCAGGCACTCCGCTGGTGGCGTTGCAGCTCATCGCCGCGAGGCCGAAGAGCAAGGGTGCTGCCGTGTAGAAGAGCCCGGAGATGTTGCTGCCGTAGAAGCCGCCGTCCGCCGCGAGAAGTGAATAGACCGCGTCCGCTGCCGCGTAGAGGACGAACCCGACCGAGAGCAGCAGCAGGTCGAGCCGGGCCGCGCGTGCTCTGCGAAGCACCAGAATCAGCGCAAGGCCGGCCAGAGCGATGTCTGCGAGGGGGTAGAAGGCCAGCAGGATCGCGGTATAGCTCGGAGTGAAGTCGACCACTCCCTCGAAGCTGACGACGTACGCCGTCAGCGTGAGTCCGAAGGAGAGCACCAGGATGTCGAGGATTCCTCGCGTCCGCGAGCCCCGCTCGGTCGCCGGCGCTGGGTAGCTCAGCAGGGCGGCGACCGCCGGTAGGTAGCCCGCGACGTAGGGGATGTCGACCACTGAGGCAGCCGGGATGTCCCACCCGACGATGCCGGCCACCGCCCACGAGAGATCACCGATCAGCCACAGCGCGATCCATACGCAGAACCAGAACCACGTCTTGCGGACCGACCCATGCGAGCGCCGAGCTGTGATCAATCCGGCGATCAGCGCGAACGTGCTGCCGACCACGGCAAGCAGGTCGAAGAGGTTCTCGGGCTGGTTGATCCCGGGCGTGAAGCTCACGATCGCGGCCCCGGCCAGCAGGGCCGCAGCCACCGTTGCCGCGATTCGCACGGGGCGGAAGAGGGCGTGACGAAGCCGATCGCGGGCTACTTGGTCACTCTCACCGGAGGGACGCAGAACAGCACCGGCGGAAGGAGCCGGTCGAACTGTGCGCATCGCGTCCTCACGTCGTGGATGCCAGGAACGGAGTCGGATGAGCTGCTTCGGACCCGGCGATCGAGAAGGACGCCAACTTGGTCCAACGCCGTTTACGGTACGGGACAGGCAGGACGGAAAGTACGAAATGCCGCAATTACCGACGCTGGCCAGCCCAGGCAGCCCCCCTCCTCCTGGTCGTGACCAGCGCCACACCACGACGTGCCCCTGACCCGGCTAGCGTGGATCAGCATGAGCGAAGAGACCGCGCCGTACGGCGCCGGCGCCAAGCCGGCCGTCCCCGTCCCCACGACCAAGCGCATCCGCACCCAGCACCTGCGTGAGATCAAGGAGCGCGGTGAGCGTTTCGCGATGCTGACCGCCTACGACATGTACACCGCCCAGATCTTCGACGAGGCCGGGATCGAGGTCCTCCTCGTGGGGGACAGCGCCTCCAACAACGTCTACGGCAACGAGACCTCGCTCCCGGTCACGGTGGACGAGCTGTTGCCGTTGACCCGCGCCGTGTCGCGCTCGGTGAGGCGGTCGATGGTGGTCGGCGATCTCCCCTTCGGCTCCTACCAGCGCTCCCCCGAGCAGGCCTACGACACGGCCGTCAGGTTCATGAAGGAGGGTGGCGCCCATGCGGTCAAGCTCGAGGGGGGCACCGAGATGGTGCCCCAGATCGAGCTGCTCAGCCGCGGTGGCGTGCCCGTGATGGCGCACATCGGCTTCACCCCCCAGAGCGAGCACGCCCTCGGTGGCTACCGGGTTCAGGGCCGGGGCGAGACAGCGCGCCGAATCCTGGAGGACGCGCTGGCGATCCAGTCCGCCGGCGCCTTCGCGGTGGTGATGGAGATGGTCCCCGGTGACGTGGCCGCCGAGGTCACCGCCACGCTCGAGATTCCCACGATCGGCATCGGGGCGGGCGCGCAGTGCGACGCTCAGGTGCTGGTCTGGCAGGACGCGTTCGGGTTGCGCAGCGGCAAGATGGCCCGCTTCGTCAAGCAGTACGCCGACGTACGCGGCACCCTGCTGGACGGGGCTCGCGCCTACGCCGACGAGGTCAGGTCTGGAGTGTTCCCGGGGCCTGAGCACACCTTCTAGTCCGCCGAGCGGGCACTCCCGTCCGTCCCTACGACGCCGAGCGGGCACTCCCGTCCGTCCCTACGACGCCGAGCGGGCACTCCCGTC
>JBDSBU010000163.1:0-13541 GCA_039921445.1 Marmoricola sp.
GCTGGGTCCGCAGGCGCTCGGACCAGGACCTGGAGCGGCTGCGCAAGCTCGACGTCCGCGTGGTCGGCGACCTCGAGGAGCTGCGCGGCAAGGCAGTGCCAGGAGTGCACACGAGTGAGGTCACCTCGGACCAGCAGCTCGAGGCAGCACTGGACGGCCTTGCCTTCATGCTCACCCGGTCGGCCAAGTCGCGAGCTGCGACGGACACGGGGCGTGAGACCAAGCCCGAAGCAGAGCCCGAGCCAGAGCCCGAGCCCGGGCCAAAGCTCACGACGAGCGAAGAGGCCACCCCATGAGTCGTGCAGGCAACCTGCTGCGTCGAGGCCGTGGTGGGGAGAGCCCGGAGCCTGCTGCGCGCGGTTCCCGCAACCAACGCGAGCCCGACGAGCCCCTGCGGATCGCGGCGATCACCTTCTGCCGCGACGAGGGCCGGATGCTGCCGTTGTGGGTCAAGTACTACGGAGCACAGCTCGGCGTCGAGAACCTCTACGTCGTCGATGACAACTCCGAGGACGGGTCCACCGACGACCTGCCCTGCGACGTCTTGCGGATCCCTCCGATCCGGGGCGGGAAGTTCAACAGCACCCGGATGGCGATGGTCGGCAACCTGGGCCGTTCCCTGCTCGAGCTCTACGACGTCGTGATGTTCTGCGACACCGACGAGTTCATCGTGCCGGACCCGGCCCCGTGGCCCGGCGGGCTCAAGCAGTACGTCGAGGCGCGCAGCGACGAGGGCCGCAACGCCGTGGGGTCGCTCGGCTTCAACGTGGTGCACAACGTCGGCGTCGAGCCACCGCTGGACCTCGAGGCGCCGTTGCTCGGTCAGCGAAAGCTCGCGAAGTTCCTACCGTTGATGTGCAAGCCGGCGATCAAGTGGGTGCCCGCTCACTGGAGCGACGGGACGCACGGTGTGCGGACGCCGTACGTCGTCGACCCCGAGCTGTGGATGTTCCACATGAAGTTCGGCGACCGCGACCATCTCCAGGAGGCAGCCGACCACCGGCAGCGGATGGTGGAGGCCGACGGCCGCTCGCGTGACACCCAGTGGCGCCAGGGGGGGGACACCCTCGTCGAGCTGCTGGACCAGATCACCGAGGGAGCCGTCGCCTCGCAGATCCCGGAGTTCGTGCCGCCCACAGGGGAGAAGCTCGACGCGCTGGTCGTGGAAGAGCCCCCAGGAAACTTCCGTGCACCCAAGGCCAGCCAGATGACGCTGATGGAGAAGCGACCGTTGGTGCGGATCCCCGAACGGTTCTTCGGCATCGTCTAGGTGCCCTACCCGGCTGAACGTTTGCGACGTCTCGGCGGCAGGTAGGCCGCTCAGCCCGCCGGAGCGTCCTCGAACATCATCTTTGCGGTGTATCGCTTGCCGATGCTGAGGTCGTACATCACCATCCGGTAGTCCGCGAGCACCTTCTTGGCGTTCGCGTCGAGCTCCTTGGGCTGCACCTTCTCGCCTGCGGCGTTGATCGCGATCCCGGTGTCCATCGCCGGCACCTGCTTGTCGAGGTCGTCGAGCAACGCATACCAGGGCGGGATGGGTACGTCGAGGGCGTTGAAGAGCTTGGGAAGGAACTGGGTCGGGCTGGTCGTCGGGAGCTCGGTGTGCGGCAGCGCCTTGCGGTTGCTCCAGATCAGGAACGGCGTCTGGTGCGTCGCCAGCAGGCCTTCGCGCTCGACCATGCTCTGTGGGTAGACCTGCGGTGGGAGGTGGTCACCGTAGAAGATCACCGCAGTCGGCTCTGGCGACTTCTTCAACTTGGCGAGCAGCTCGGCGAGCGCGTCATCAGTGCGGGCGATGCCGCGGGCGTACTGGCCCGCCAGGTTGGCGAAATTGGGCGGCAGTCCCGACGTCGGATTGATCGGGTCGTCGTACTGGCCGCCGTAGGGCATGTGATTCTGCATCGTCACCAGGTGGGTCAGCACGGGCTCGTCGTGGGTGTCGATCTGGTGCAGCACCTCGTCGAAGGCCGATTGGTCGTCGATGAACCGCCCACCGCCGCGACCCTTGTAGGTCATCTGGTCCTTGGTGATGAAGTCCTTGAAGCCCAAGGCGTCATAGACCTTCGGTCGCGCGTACATCCGCGGCGAGAAGGGGTGAATGGCCACGGGGGTATGGCCGTGGTCGCGGAAGTACCCGACCGCTGAGGGGAAGGTCTTGTACTTCGAGACCAGTTGCTCATAGGGGGTGGAGAGCTGGGGCGAGAGCTGGCTCAGGGACTGCCCGGTGAGCAGCTCGTACTCGGTGTTGGCCGTTCCGCTGCCGAACCCCGGGGCGAGCATCTTGCCCGACAAGGTGTTCTTCATGGCCGCGGTCGTCTTCGGGATGGGATTGACGGGGAACTTCACCGACTTCAGCCAACTCGGGTCGCTGAAGCTCTCGGAGAGGATGATCACCACGTTGGTCTTGTCCAAGGTCCCCGTGCGGCCCTTGTTCATCGCGGTGGCCTCTGCCTCGTAGCGGCTCGCGATGGCCTCCACGGCCGCCTTTGAGTAGCCGGGAGGCTCCTTCATGGCCGTCACGTGCATGTTGAACAGCAACCCGGCCACGAAGCCGTTCTTCTGGTAGTTCACGCGCTGGTCCCATGGACGCCAGCGCAGGCCCGTGGAGTCGAACGCCGTACGCCAGGCGTTGTCGCGCTCGTTGAAGTTGGTGGACAGGTTCAGCAGGCCCAGGCAGACGACCACCACCAGGACTCGCGTCACCCGGACGATGATCAGACCGCGCCTGTCCATGCCGGAGGTGAGCCGCGGGAAGAAGCGCGAGACCAACCGGCCCACGCCCCAGGCAACGACCACGATCAGGACCAGACCCACGGCACCGAAGAGCAGCTTGTTGCGGGAGACCATCTCGAACAAGAAGCTCGGCTGGCTGAGGAAGACCACGTCACTGGGGTAGACGGGATCGTTGCGCAGGTCGAGCTTGGTGATATTCACGACGCCGATCAGCCCGGTCAGCGCGGTCACCACCCCGAGGCCTACCCACAGTCGTCCGATCAGCGCCACCACCAGGAGGACGAAGACCCAGACCACGACGATGCTGGGGATCAGGGCGTCGGCCTGGAGCGCGCGGTTGCGCAACGCGCCCAGGGGGTTCGGCCAGGCCGAGGCGTCGAGGACCAACGTGGCCAGAACGGCCCACAGCACGGTCATCGCCACGGTCAACGCGAGGGTGAGTGCCAAGCGCCCTCGAGACGCGGGGCGACGGGGGGCTTCATGCGGCGTGGGGGAGTCCGAAGAGGCCTCCGTCACGGCGCGGGGGCGCAAGCCGAACATCTGGGAAGCATACGTCGCGATCCCACGCCAACCCTGCTGATCACGGGTGGCGCGGACGTCTCGACCTCCACCTCCGTGCCCGTGGGAGACTGCCCCGGTCCGTGCAAGCCGTGGAGAAGGAGCAGGTCCAGATGCAGTTCGGTCGCAGCTATGAGGAGTTCGAGGTCGGGGCGACCTACAAGCACTGGCCCGGCAAGACGGTCACCGAGTTCGACGATCACATGTTCTGCCTGCTGACGATGAACCACCACCCACTGCACCTCGACGCGAACTACGCCGGGGAGACCACGCAGTTCGCCAAGAACGTCGTGGTGGGCAACTACGTCTACTCGATCCTGCTCGGCATGAGCGTCCCTGACGTCTCCGGCAAGGCGATCGCCAACCTGGAGATCGAGTCGCTTCGCCACGTCGCGCCCACCTTCCACGGCGACACGTTGTACGGCGAGACCACCGTGCTGGACAAGTGGGAGAGCAAGAGCAAGGACGACCGGGGCGTCGTGCACGTCGAGACGATCGGCTACAACCAGGACGGCAAGATCGTGTGCATCTTCCGCCGCAAGGTGATGGTGCCCAAGGACAGCTACCTGACCGAGCGTGGCGGCGAGCAGCCCGGCCGTCCGGTGCCGCAGCCGGACAAGAACTGGCCAGGGCCGCAGGAGCAGTGAGCGCTGGAGCGGACCCGACCGGGGAGCTGTGGGTGATCCGGCACGGGGAGACCGAATGGAGCCGCGACGGTCGGCACACCTCGCGCACCGACCTGGACCTGACCAGCGCCGGCGAGGTGGTGGCGCGACAGTTGGCCGAGCGGCTGGACGGTGTCGAGTTCGATCTTGTGCTGACCAGTCCCAGGCTCCGGGCCCGGCGTACCGCTGAGCTCGCCGGCCAGACCACGGCCGAAGTCGACGAGGACCTCACCGAGTGGGACTACGGCGACTACGAGGGCATCACCACCCCGACCATCCGTGAGGACGTGCCCGGGTGGTCGGTCTGGACCCACCCCAGCCCGGGTGGGGAGAGCGCCGATGAGGTCTCCGAGCGGCTCGACCGCGTCGTGGACCGGGTGCGTTCTGACGGAGGCCGGGTGCTGGTGTTCAGTCACGGCCACGCCAGCCGGGCCCTCGCTGCCCGATGGCTCGGCCTGCCCGTGCAGGACGGACAACTGTTCACCCTCGACACCGCCACCGTCTCCGTGCTCGCCTACGACCGGGGATCTCCAGTCGTGGCGCGCTGGAACTCCTGACCACTACTCTCGGCACGTGCTGCTCGTCGCCTCGTGTCCTCGTTGCACTGCCCCGGTTGCGTCCGACGCAGCCGGGCACCTCTGCCCGGTCCACGGCCGGATCGAGGCGCTGTGGCGGCCGACCGAGGCCGACTACGACTCGTTCGCCGAGCTCGTCGGTCGTTCGGAGGACCTGCCGACCTACCTGCCCTGGCCGATGAGCCCCGGCTGGTCGATCTCTGACTTCGGCTGCGTGGGCCGCGAGGGTCGGGTCCGCGCGACCGTCACCACCACGGTCGGCAACAGCGACCTCGACGGAGCCGTGGAGGTCACGATCGTCTCGGAGGAGCCAGGGGTCGGTCTCGGCGCCCGCTGCAGCGGCACGTCGTACGACGACCCGGGCCCGCAGATCAGCAACGGACCGCCGGCTGTCAAGGTCCGGGCCGGGGGCCGCGCCGTCTCGATGTGGCTGGTCGAGGACGACGACTCCGCGGCCGGCGACGGCGACGACTTCCTCACCCAGGCCGTGTTCGCGGGGGAGGCGGAGGGCCGCTGGTTGTGGCTGGTGATGAAGCCTGCCTCCGCGGCAATGCTGCTGCAGGACTCCTGGCTCCTGGCAGATGTGACCGGCTTCGGACCCGAGGCGCTCGAGATGCCGTTCGGTGGCCCGCGCCCCACCTGGTAGGTCGGCCGCCCACAACATGGGCAACGTCACGGCGGTCCCTGCGCGGAAGACCCCGCGCCATGCGGCACAATGGCCCGTGATGTCCAGCACACGAGTTCTCGCCGTTGCCAACCAGAAGGGTGGCGTGGCCAAGACGACCACCGTCGCCTCGCTCGGGGCTGCCCTTGCCGAGCAGGGGCAGAAGGTGTTGCTGGTGGATCTCGACCCGCAGGCCTGTCTGACCTTCAGCCTCGGCATCGACCCCGAGGACCTCGATGTCTCGGTGCACCACGTGCTCACCAAGGGCCTCGACCCGGCGGAGGCGATTATCGCCACCGACGACGGCGTCGACCTGCTCCCGGCGACGATCGAGCTGGCCCGGGCGGAGGCCGACCTGCTGACCCGCACCGGCCGCGAGTACGTCATTCGCACCGCGGTCGAGGACTCCGAGGGCTACGACTGGGTGCTCCTGGACTGCCCGCCCTCGTTGGGAGTGCTCACCGTGGCAGCGCTCACGGCCGCGACCGGCGTACTGATCCCGCTGCAGTGCGAGACGCTCTCCCACCGTGGAGTGGGCCAGCTGCTCGACACCGTCCACGACGTACGCCGCTTCACCAATCGTGACCTCGAGGTGTGGGGCGTGCTGCCCACCCTCTACGACGGTCGGACCAACCACGCGCGCACCGTGCTGAACACGATCTCGGAGACCTATGGGCTCGAGGTGATCGAACCGCCGATCCCGAAGTCGATCCGTTTCGCCGAGGCCCCGGCCGCCGGCCGCTCGATCCTGAAGACCTCCCGGACCAACAAGGGTGCCCAGGCCTACCGCGACGTCGCGGCCTGGTTGCTCAAGCGAGGCTGAGCGTGGGCAAGCGACGGCTCGAACGCCCTCGACCCCAGCCCGGCCGTCGTCGACAGACGCTCACCAGACCGCGCTACGGCCGGTTGTCCGCAGCAGGGCTCTCCGTGCTGGTGACGGCGGTGGCCCTGCTCGGTGGTCTCGGTGTGCTCCCCTCGGAGGCGCCCGCGGCCGCCAGCACCTCGGACTCCACCGTTCGCGCGGCTGCGACCTGGGCCGGCGCGACCCCCAGCGCTGACCCGAGCGCCGATCCGACCGCCACGCCGGACCTCAGCGACACAACACGCGCCCCCGCCGAGCCGAGGCCAGTCCCCGCAGCGAAGCGGACGCGGAAGGCGGAGGTCGCTGAGACGCTCGGTCCTCTCGCTGCCGCAGCCCTGCCCCGCGACACGGGCACGGGCAGACGCGTCGTGTTCGACCTCAGTGCTCAGCGGGTCTGGCTGGTGGGCGCCGGGGGCGAGGTCGCCAACAGCTATCTCGTCTCGGGGAGCCTGACCGAGAACCTCCGGCCGGGCACCTACGCGGTCTACTCCCGCTCGCGCAACGCGGTGGGCATCGATGACTCCGGGGAGATGGAGTACTTCGTTCGGTTCACCCGCGGGGCCAACGCCGCGATCGGGTTCCACAGCATCCCGACCAAGGACGGTAGGGCGCTGCAGACCCGGGCTCAGCTGGGCACGCCGCAGTCGCACGGATGCGTGCGTCAGGCGCTGCCCGACGCCAAGCAGCTGTGGGCCTTCGCGCCGGTCGGCACGAAGGTCGTCGTCACAGCCTGAGCCGGTGGCTCAACTGGTGGCTCAGCTGCTCTCACCGGAGGCGGCCGGACGGCCACCGCGAGTGCGGCTGCGGCTCCGGTTGCGGCTGCGCGCGGGACGCTCGCTCGAGCCCTCGCTCGGAGCAGACTGCTGACGGCTCTCGCCACCGGACTCCTTGGCGCCCTGGCTGCGACCGCGACCGCCGCCCTGACCGCCGCCCTGACCGCCGCCACCCTGACCACGGTTGTCCCCACGACCGCCACCACGACCGCCACCACGACCGTCGGTGCGGGGCTGACGCTCGATGACGACCTGACCCTCGGGGATCACCCGGCCCTTGATGCCGGGAGCGATGCCCTGGTCGTGCAGGAAGTGCTCGGAGCTGGAGTAGGTCTCCTGGGGGTCGTCGAAGGGCAGGTTGTGCGCCTTGTTGATCATCTTCCAGCGGTGCAGGTCCGCCCAGTCCACGAAGGTGATCGCGATGCCGGTCGCGCCGGCGCGGCCGGTGCGACCGATCCGGTGGACGTAGACCTTCTCGTCCTCGGGGCAGGTGTAGTTGACCACGTGGGTCACGCCGGTCACGTCGATGCCGCGAGCAGCGACATCGGTGGCGACGAGCACCTGGAGCTTGCCCTCGCGGAACTTGGCCAGGGCGCGTTCGCGAGCCGTCTGAGCCATGTCGCCGTGCAGCGGGGCGCTCTTGAAGCCGCGCTCCTCGAGGTCGTCGGCGATCCGCTGGGCCTGGCGCTTGGTGCGGGTGAAGACGATCATCAGGTCGGCACCCTCGGCCTGGAGCAGGCGACCGATCATCTCGGGCTTGTCGAGGTCGTGTGCCTGGTAGATGAACTGCGCGGTCGCGGGGACCATCTGGGTGTCCTCGCCGGACTCGGCACGGATGTTCATCGGGTGACGCATGTGGGTGCGCGCGAGCGCCACGATCGCTGCCGGCATCGTGGCCGAGAACAGCATCGTCTGGCGAGTCTCGGGGGTCTGCTTGAGCAGGCGCTCCACGTCGGGCAGGAAGCCGAGGTCGAGCATCTCGTCGGCCTCGTCGAGGACGAGCGACTTCACGTGCGAGATGTCCAGCGAGCGTCGGTTCATCAGGTCGATCAGCCGACCCGGCGTACCGACGACGACCTCGACACCGTTGGCCAGCGCCTCGAGCTGGGGCTCATAGGGCACCCCGCCGTAGACGGTCAGGACGCGGATGCCGCGGTCCTTGCCGGCCATGGTGAGGTCCTTGCTTACCTGCAGGGCCAGCTCGCGCGTCGGGGCCACGATCAACGCCTGGGGCTTGCCCGGGGCCGCGAGGTCCTCGAAGTCGGGGTCGTGCGGCGCGACGGAGCGCTGCAGCACGGGGATCCCGAAGGCGAGCGTCTTGCCGGTGCCGGTGCGGGCCTGACCGATCAGGTCAGTGCCCACCAGGGCCACGGAGAGGGTCATCTCCTGGATCGGGAAGGGGGACACGATGTTGGCGCGCTCGAGGGCGTCGCAAATCTCGGGGAGTACCCCGAGCTCTCGGAAGGTCGTCAGGATCTTGCCTGTTCTGTGCTGACCCCGCGAAGGAGTCGGATGGGTTCAAGTCCGGTGTGTTCACCGCCGCTGGCGAGCCGCCCACAGTGGGACGTCCGGGAGTGTTCTCCGGTGCCGTCAAGGGAGCATCAAGCCCGCGGTCCGTCCCGAGTCTATCGGTAGGGTGCCGACATGACCGAAACCTCTCCGCAGGACACGGCCCCGGCGTCGCTCGATCACCACGATGCAGTCGCCTTCGAGGACCCCGCCTACCGGGCTGCGGTGGTCGATCTGCTGGGTGCGATCGCCTACGGCGAGATCTCCGCCTTCGAGCGACTCTCCGATGACGCCAAGCTCGCTCCGGTGCTCGAGGACAAGCTCGCGCTGGCCAAGATGGCCACGATCCAGTTCAGTCACGTCCAGCCCCTGCTCGACCGGATCAGCGACCTCGGTGTGGATGCGGTTCTGGCGATGGACCCGTTCCGCAAGCCCTTCGACGTCTTCCACACCGCGACCGCGCCCAACGACTGGCTCGAGGGCCTGATCAAGGCGTACGTCGGGGACGGGCTGGCTGCCGACTTCTACGTAGAGATCGCGGCCTACCTCGACGCGGGCACGCGCCAGCTGATCGTGGACTCGCTCGCCGACGCCGGACACGCGGACTTCGTGGTCGACCGGGTCCGGCGTGCCATCGAGCAGGACCCCCGGATCGGGGGGCGGCTCGCCCTGTGGGGTCGACGGCTGATGGGCGAGGCGCTGTCCCAGGCCCAACGAGTCGCCGCGGAACGGGACTCCCTCGCGGCACTGCTGGCCGGTGGTGTCGACCGCCCCGGCATGGACCTGGCAGCCCTGGGCCGGATGTTCACCCGGCTCACCGAGAACCACGCGGAGCGGATGGAGTTGCTCGGCCTGGCCTCGTGACGCGCAGCAGGTGATCGGCGTCATACCCGTAGTAGTTGTTGTTGACAACTAATTGACCTACGATCTCACAATGGCCACTGGCACCTACGCATCCACCCCCACGCGCACCGACGCCGCGACGAACCCGCCCGCTGAGGCGACCCACAAGGAGATCGTCGAGGTCCTGATCGGACTGATGTCGGCGTTGTTCGTGGCGGTCGTCAGCGCCACCATCGTCGCCACCGCGCTTCCCACGATCATGGCCGACCTCGACGGCACCCAGACCCAGTACACCTGGGTGGTCACCGCCTCATTGCTGGCGATGACCGTCAGCAGCCCGATCTGGAGCAAGTTCTCCGACCTCTACAACAAGAAGACGCTGGTGCAGGTCTCCATCGTCATCTTCCTGCTGGGCTCACTGGCTGCGGGAGCCGTGCAGAACGTGCCGGAGCTGCTCGCGGCTCGCGCCGTGCAAGGGCTCGGCATGGGCGGACTGGTCTCCCTCGCCCAGGCGATCATCGGCTCGATCATCGCGCCGCGCGAGCGGGGCCGCTACAGCGGCTACCTTGCGGCCACGATGGCCGTCGCCACGGTCTCTGGCCCTCTGCTCGGTGGCGTGATCGTCGATCTGGCGGGCTGGCGCTGGTGCTTCTGGATCGCGGTGCCGTTCGCACTTGTCGGAATGGGCATGCTGCAGAAGTTCCTGCACCTGCCCACGGTGCGCCGTGAGGTGCGCATCGACTTCGGAGGGGCCCTGTTCATCACCCTCGCCGCTGGTCTGCCACTGGTGTGGGTGTCCTTCGCCGGCACCAGCTTCGACTGGTGGTCCCCGGAGACGGCCGCCTTCCTCGGCGCCTCGGCGCTCGCGCTGGTTGCCGTCGTGGTGGTCGAGCGTCGTCACGTGGACCCGCTCGTGCCGCCGCGGATCGTGCTCGACCGGACCACCACTCTCTCGATCCTGGGCAGCCTCGCGATCGGCGTCGCTCAGTTCGGGTCCTCGGTGTTCCTCAGCCAGTACTTCCAGGTCGCGCGCGGCCACAGCCCCACCGAAGCCGGCCTGCTGATGTTGCCACTCATCATCGGCAACATGCTCGGAGCCATCGGCAGCGGGCAGTTCATCACCAGGACCGGCCGCTGGAAGGGCGTCATGCTCGCAGGTTCGGTGCTGCTGGTCCTCGGCCTTGGCCTGATGGGGAGCATCGACCACTCGACCCCGATGTGGGCGCTGGGGATCTACATGGTGCTGATGGGTCTCGGTGTCGGCGCGCTCATGCAGAACCTCGTGCTGGTCGTGCAGAACACCGTCGACGTCACCGACATCGGTGCCGCCAGCGGAGTGGTGGCCTTCTTCCGCTCGCTCGGCGGCACGGTCGGAGTCGCAGCGCTGGGCGCCGTCCTCGCCAACGGTGTGGCCTCGCGGATCACGCTCGGGCTCACCGACGCCGGGATCCCGGCCAGCGGCGCAACTGGCTCGGGTCGGCTCGACCTGGCCAGCCTGCCCCCGGCCGTGGCCACGATCGTGCGCACGGCGTACGCCGACGCCACTGGCCGGATCTTCCTGATCGCCGCGGTGATCGCGCTGGTCACGCTGGTCACGGTGGCCCTGATGCCCGTGGCCGAGCTTCGCACCACGATCCACAAGGTCGAGGAGCCCGAGCCCGAAGGGGCGAGCGGGAGTGTCCTGGTCTGAGCAGGTCTCAGCTCAGGAGCGGAAGCCCACGGTGCCTGTCGAACCCGTGGCGATGTCGACGTAGGCAAGGACTGAGCCCGGAACCATGACGCGCCGGCCCTTGGCGTCGGTGAGCGAGAGCACCCCGCCCTGTTCGAGCGCGGCTGAGATGGCCGACTGCAAGCCATCGGCGTCGAGAGTGGTGTCGATGTTGAGCTCGCGCTGGGCGTTCTGCACGCCGATCTTGACCTCCATGGGAGGACCTCCTTGTTGGGTGGTTCGGGGTGGAGCGGTTGGTTTGTTGCTGGGATGGGACGCTCGGGTCAGCGGGGCTCGTCGGCCCGGGGGTAACCCCGGATGCCGCGCCAGGCCAGGCCCGAGACGAGGCTGGCTGCCTGCGCCTGGTCGATGGTGCCACCCTCGTGGAGCCAGAACCGGGCACTGACCTGAGCCATGCCGACCAGCGACACCGCGAGAAGCCGTGACTGCTCCTCGGGCAGGCCGGTGTCGTCGACGATCACGTGCGTGATCAGCTTGGCGCACTCGACGGTCACGCGGTCCACCCGAGCCCGGACCGCTGGTTCGTTGGTCAGATCGGACTCGAAGACGAGTCGGAAGGCGCCCTCGGCGCTGGCGACGTAGTCATAGAACGCGCGCATCGTCGCAGCCACCCGGAGCTTGTTGTCCTCGGTGGACTCCAGGGCTTGGGCAGCAGCCGAGATGATCGTGTCGCACGACTCGTCGAGCAGGGCCAGGTAGAGCTCGAGCTTGCCGGGGAAGTGCTGGTAGAGAACGGGCTTGGAGACTCCTGCGCGCTCGGCGATGTCGTCCATCGCCGCCGCGTGGTAGCCCTGAGCGACGAACACCTCAAGGGCGGCGCTCAGCAGCTGCGCTCGACGGGCACGCCGGGGGAGTCGCACCCCGCGGACTCCGCGGTCCCTCGTGGAGACCGCCGACGTCTCGGGTTCCTGCTCAGGAGGTCGCTGCTGGGACCCGCCGCTCGTTGTCACTCCCGCAGCGTACCTACGACGTGTCCGGATGGCGGGCACGGTGTCGCCCCGTGGTCGGCCCGGCGAACATGGGGAACAGGGAAGTGCCACGAGGTGTTGTGCGTGGGGCAAGCCAATGACTGCAACGAGGAGTAGTTCTGTGTCTCTACCTGCACTGGTCGAGCCGGCCAGCGAGCTCACGACCGACGAGGTACGCCGCTACAGCCGGCACCTGATCATCCCCGACGTGGGCATGACCGGGCAGAAGCGGCTGAAGAACGCCAAGGTGCTGGTCATCGGCGCTGGTGGTCTCGGCAGCCCGGCCCTGCTCTACCTGGCCGCAGCCGGTGTGGGGACTCTGGGGATCGCGGAGTTCGACGAGGTCGATGAGTCCAACCTGCAGCGCCAGATCATCCACGGGCAGTCCGACATCGGGAAGTCCAAGGCGGTCTCCGCCAAGGAGTCGATCGCCGAGGCCAACCCGCTGGTGAACGTGATCGTGCACGACGTACGGCTCGACAACGACAACGTGATGGAGATCTTCGACGGCTACGACCTGATCGTCGATGGCACCGACAACTTCGCCACCCGCTACATGGTCAACGACGCGGCGTACTTCTTGAAGATCCCCTACGTCTGGGGCTCGATCTACCGCTTCGACGGTCAGGCCAGTGTGTTCTGGCCGACCCTCGAGGTCGATGAGAAGAGTGCGGATGCTCCGTGCTACCGCTGCCTCTATCCCGAGCCGCCCCCGCCGGGGATGGTGCCGAGCTGCGCCGAGGGCGGTGTGCTGGGCGTCCTGTGCGCGAGCATCGGTTCGATCCAGGTCAACGAGGCGATCAAGCTGCTGACCGGCATCGGCGAGCCGCTCGTCGGCAAGCTGATGATCTATGACGCCCTCGAGATGGAGTACCGCAAGCTCAAGGTGCGCAAGGACCCCAACTGCGCGCTGTGCGGTGAGAACGCGACCGTCACCGAGCTGATCGACTACGAGGCCTTCTGTGGCGCGGTCTCCGAGGAGGCCGCGGATGCCGCCGCCGGCTCGACGATCTCGGTCACGACGCTGGAGACGATGCTCAAGGAGCGCGAGAACGGCGAGCGTGACTTCGTGCTGGTCGACGTGCGCGAGCCCAACGAGTTCGAGATCAACCGCATTCCCGGCTCGGTGCTGCTGCCGAAGGGCGAGTTCCTCAACGGCAACGCTCTCGGTGAGCTGCCCCAGGACAAGCAGGTGGTGCTGCACTGCAAGTCCGGAGTGCGCTCGGCCGAGGCACTGGCTGTGCTCAAGGGTGCCGGCTACGCCGACGCGGTGCACGTGGGTGGCGGCGTCGTGGCGTGGGTCAATCAGATCGACCCCTCACAGCCGTCGTACTGATCCAGACGCGCAGAGGCGCCCGAGTAGTCCGAAAGGACTACCCGGGCGCTTCCGGTATGACCATCTGGGTCGTAACCCGGTAGGGGGCCGCTCGTTGGACGGAGGAGTGGTCATCTTCCGTCACCTCGAAAGGCACCCCCATGCATCTTTCTCGGACCCTGATCCCCACCGCCGCCGCAGGTCTTCTGGCGGCCGTCGGGCTGGTCACCGCACCTTCCGCCTCCGCCGAGCCCACGTGGGCGCCGGCGGGGACCGCTGCGATCCACCCCGGCACGATGATGTACACCGATGGCGCCCAGTGCACTGCCAACTTCGTGTTCTCC
>JBDSBU010000164.1:0-4901 GCA_039921445.1 Marmoricola sp.
GTGCAGACCTTCTTGCAGTTCATGCACTTCATGGTGCCGATGATGTATTCCTTCGACCGGATCTGGGCGGCCCACAACTCGCACCCGGTGATCTACCAGTTCTATGTCTCCAACCCGGTCGCGCAGGCGGTGCTGCTGCTCCAGCGGTTCTTCTGGTATCCGTTGATCGAGGACACCAAGGGATTGGGAGTGCAGTTCCCGCCGGACATGTTCGAGCGCGGTCTGATCACCCTCGTGGTGAGCCTGGTCCTCCTGTGGCTGGCACAGAAGTACTTCACCCGTGTCGAGGGCAAGTTCGCGGAGCGTCTGTGATGACAGTCTCGATCGAGGTTCGCAACGTCACCAAGCAGTTCACGATGCAGTACCACCGCACGCTCAAGCAGATGGCGGTGGCCTCGATGCGTCGGCTGGCGCTGAAGGAGCACTTCCAGGCGGTCAGCGACGTCTCCTTCACAGTCGAGCAGGGTGAGTCAGTAGGGTTGATGGGCCTGAACGGCTCGGGAAAGAGCACCCTGCTGAAGCTGATCAACGGGGTGATGCGTCCCGATAGCGGCACCGTGCGCACGCGAGGTCGGATCGCCGGCCTGATCGCCACCGGGGCGGGCTTCCAGCCGCAGATGACGGGTCGGGAGAACCTCTACCTCAACGCCGCCATCATCGGGATGAGTGCCAACGAGACCCGCGCCAAGCTCGACGAGATCGTGGATTTCGCCAACCTCGGGCGATTTCTCGACACCCCCGTCTCGCACTATTCCTCAGGAATGTATGCCCGGCTCGGTTTCTCGATCGCGATCCACGTCGACGCCGACATCTTCTTGGCCGATGAGGTGCTGGCAGTGGGGGACCGTCCCTTCAAGAAGAAGTGCATGTCCAAGATGCAGGAGATCCGTGCCGAGGGCACCACGATCTTCTACGTCAGCCACGCCTCGGCCTCGGTGCGCGCGATGTGTGACCGCGTGCTGGTGCTGGAGTCGGGCCACCTCAACTACGACGGTCCCGTCGATGAGGGGATCAAGTTCCTCGAGTACGACGAGGGCGACGATGAAGAGCAGAGCGAAGAGGCAGACATGGACGAGGAGCTGGGTGCCGACATCTAGGCTGAGAATTTGTGAATACCACTGTTGTAATAGCGAAAAATACGCGGTTGTAATTCACTAATTACAGGTTTGTAATTAGGGCAATAACTTGCCAAAAGCCATGTAACTGGTGTGAAACTTGGTACTCGTGTGAATGTCTTCCCCCTCACAGTGAGTACTTTTCTATGCGATTCAGTCGGGCTCGTTACGTCACTTTGTGCCAACAGTCCTTGGTGACTGCAGCCGTTCTCGCGGTTGGTGTCTCCGCCGCGGGCATCAAGACCCTCGACATCGTCCCTGCTCCCTCGCAGCTGGCTCAGCACCCCGGCGCCGCCCCGCAGCCTGAGGCCCCTGCCGCGAACGCACACCGGACCAAGCCTCGGCGCACCTCGGTCGAGGCTGCGCCGGTCACGCCCAAGGTCCGAGAGGTCGAGGTGGCCGCACTCAGCCGCCCCAAGGTCTCGGCCCGCGAGCTGGCCCCGAGTGAGCCGAAGGCAGCGCCCCGGCCGGCGGCGCCGTCAGCGCCGGCCGAGCCGTCGATGCGCACCGTGGCCGTCACCGACCCGCAGCCCGTGAGTGGCTACGCGACAGTGGGCGTGACGTGGGCCCCGACCACGGCGTACGCCGAGAACCAGCTCGCTGTGGAGATCCGTACCGAGAAGGCCGGTGCCTGGACCGATTGGTCGAAGGCGTCCTATGACCCCGACGAGGGTCCAGGTCAGGGAGCCGACGGCACCGGTGAGACCGTCCGCCCGGGCACCGACGCCTTGCTCGTCGGCCAGGTCGACAAGGTGCAGATGCGCCTGTCCACCCTGGACGGCTCGGTGCCCGACGACCTCAAGCTGGCCGTGATCGACCCCGGCACCGGCAAGCAACAGATCGAGGCTCCGGCGATCGACACCGCCAAGCTCAACCGCGCGGCCTCGAGCGACGACGCAGCAGATCAGCAGGCCTCGCTCTCGGCGGCCGCCTTCGCCGAGGACGCGCCGCAGCCCGAGACCCCCACGACGACAGACGACGCGTCGCTCTCAGGCATGAAGGTGGCGCCGAAGCCCTACATCTACTCCCGGGCGCAGTGGGGGGCCAACGAGAAGATGCGCGACCAGTCGAAGCCCTCCTACGGGACGATCAAGGCCGGCTTCATCCACCACACGGTCAACGCCAACGACTACACCTCGGCACAGGTGCCGTCGCTCCTGCGCGGGATCTACGCCTACCACACCCAGTCCAAGGGGTGGCGCGACATCGGCTACAACTTCCTCGTCGATCGCTTCGGGCGGATCTGGGAAGGCCGCTGGGGCGGCGTCGACCGGCCCGTGGTCGGTGCCCACACCCTCGGCTACAACGAGGTCGCCTTCGCGATGTCGGCGATCGGCAACTTCGATGTCGCCAACCCCCCTCAGGTCGTCTCCGACGCCTACGCCCAGCTGTTCGCCTGGAAGCTGTCGATGTACGACATTCGTGCCGACGCAACCCGGATCTACGTCAAGGACCGCTACCTGGCCGCGATCAACGGCCACCGCGACACCGGTCAGACCGCGTGCCCGGGCAAGTACCTCTACGCCAAGATCCCCGCGATCAGGGCCGCGACCCAGAGGATCCAGAACGCGGCCCAGTCGGGCAGCACGCCCACCCCGACCCCGACCCCGACGCCGACCCCGACTCCGACGCCGCCGAGCACGGAGTTCACCTCTCCGACGCAGACCCCCCGGCCGGCCACCAAGCAGCCGCAGATCACGTTCCCCAAGAGCACCAACCTCGCCGGTTCGGCGTACCCCGACCTGGTGCTGAAGTCCAAGGCCGATGGCCAGATCCAGGTGCTGCCCCTGGGGGGGATGACCGGCTTCGACCGCCCGGTCAGCACCGCCGGCCGTTGGAACCGGTTCAACCTGCTGGCCGCCGCCGGCGACCTGAACGGTGACGGCCGGGGCGACATGCTCGGCCGGGTCGCCCGCAAGGGGATGACGCGGGTCTACCGCGGCTACGGCGCCGGGCACGTACGCCGTTCGGGGATCAAGCCCACCTTGGCACTGCGACGCTCCGACATGGCGATCGCTGCGGGTGACTGGAACCGCGACCGCAAGGCCGACGTGCTGATGCGCACCAAGCGCAACGGCTGGCTCTGGCTCCTGCCGGGCAAGGGCGACGGCAGCTTCGGTGCACGACGCCTGCTCAGCAAGGACTGGTCCGGCTTCTCCTCCACCGCCGTGGCGGGGGACCTGACCGGTGACGGCCGTCCCGACATCCTGGGCGTCCACGAGGGTGTGCTCTACCTGGTGCCCAGCACCTCGTCCGGCGCGCTCGGCAAATGGGTCCTTCAACGTCGCGTCGGCGACACCTACGACGCCATGATGGGTGGCGCGGCCGACCTCAACGGCGACTCTGCCGGGGACGTCGTGGTCCGCGCACGCAGCGGCGGCGGCCTCTCGATCATCACCGGGCGCACCGACGCCAAGGTCGGTCCCGTTCTCGGGCAGTTCAGCGGTGCCGCGGGGTTGAGGAACCTCTCCGCAGCGCAGATGACCGGCAGTTCACAGCCCGACGTGGTGGGCACCAACGCGAGCGGAACCCGGCTCTACGTGCTGGCCAGCAACGGGCGGACCAACGCAACCAGCCCGCTGCCCACCAACCTCAAGGTTCCGGACGCCACCCAGGTCTTCAGTGCCGGGGACTGGAACCGCGACGGCAAGGGTGACGTGATCACCCGCGGAGCATCCGGTGACTCGCTGGTGCTGCGGCGAGGCTACGGGAACGGTCGCTTCCGCAAGCCCCAGCTGATGAGCAAGGGCTGGGCCACGTTCACCAACCTGGCAGCGGTGGGCGACGTGACCGGTGACGGTCGGCCCGACCTCGTGGGCAAGACCCGGACCGGCAAGATGACCATCTTCCCCGGCGACGGCAACAGGCGCTTCCTCGCGCCCATCCTGGCTTCGGACTCGCTGCGGACCTTCAACCAGATCGGCACCGGCTCGTGGAGCCCGGGCAGCATGCCTGGCTCGGCCTTCGTGGCCTCGGACGGGGGGTTCGTGCCCTTCGCGGGCACCAGCGGCGGTGACCTGAGCGGCTATGACTGGGTGGTCGGCCCCGGGGACGTGGACGGGGACGGCGTCGCGGATCTCGTCGTCCGGGACTCCTCCGGGACCTTGTGGCTCTTGCCCGGAACCTCGACCGGGTACGGTGCCGCGCGCTACCTCGCCGCCGGCTTCGCCGGCTACTCGCTGGGCGGCTGAGCAGCCCGCAACACGGCGGTGGCGCGCTCGCTGTCGCCGCGGGCGGACCAACTGTCCCCGGCCGCGCCGGAGACCAGCACGACCGATCCTCCGGCGACCAGTGGCGCCAGGAGGACCGGCACGCCGCGCTGCTCGGCGGGGTGCACGTCGGTGAGCAGCCGGACGCTGGGGGCTCGGTGGGCTCGGCGGGCTTCCTCGATCAGGTCGATGTGGCTGGCCTCACCGGCACCGTCGCGCCACGCGGGGGTGGAATCGTGGACCGGCTCGAGGGCGAGGAAGACGTCGCTCTGGCCCGGCCAGCTGAGGCCATAGTCGACCACGTCGGGCGCAAGCGCTTCGGCGAAACGGACCGCGAACGGGCGCAGCGAGCAGGCGAGCACACGCTCGTGCTGCCCGGACCCAGCGTGCCCGGACCCAGCGTGCCCGGACCCAGCATGCTCGGTCAGCGTGTCGGGCCCGCAGACCACGAGCGGGCCGGCCGAGGTGCGGTCGGTGGTCACCACGAGACCGGCAGTCCAGGCGGCCCCGAGGAAGACCGGCACCAGCCAGTGCGGCGGGAGGTCGAGCAGCACGGTGTCACCGGGCTCGAGGTCGA
>JBDSBU010000165.1:0-6459 GCA_039921445.1 Marmoricola sp.
CTCGAAGTGGTTCGGGGTCAGCACGTCGGCCGCGGGCAGCACCGTGTCGCGCAGGTACTCGGGAATGCCCTCGCGCACGAACATGCCGCGGCCGATGTCGCCCATCACCGGGTCGCAGCAGTAGACGGCCTCAGGATTGAGCCCCTTGACCTGAGCGACCGTGTCGAGGATGACGGCGCCGACATCCTCGGCACCCTGGTAGCCACTGAGTACGCCGGCCAGCCGCTCCAGCACGCCGCGTTCGGCGACTCCCTCGATCACTGCGCGCAGATCGTCGGCGCTGAGCAGGGGTCCGCGCCACTCGCCATAGCCCGTGTGGTTGGAGAAGTGCACCGTGTTGACCGGCCACGCCTCGATCCCGAGCCGCTGCAGGGGGAAGACGGCGGCGCTGTTGCCGACATGGCCGAAGGCGACGGACGACTGGATCGAGAGCAGTTCCATGGGGTCAGTCTCCTGACTGACGACCTGTACGAGCAAACTAGAACACGTTACAGTTGAATCTGCGCGAGCACGTGCTGCATCTGACCAGCCCAAAAGACCAGCGAGGTATCCCCATGGCGAAACCGATGAGCGACTCGGCGGACTACGTGGTGGTCGGTGGCGGAAGCGCCGGCTGTGCGGTCGCCGCCAGGCTGGCGGAGTCGGGAGCCTCGGTGATCCTGCTCGAGGCGGGCAAGAGCGACAAGCAGTTCCTGGTGACCAAGCCCGGGATGATCGGGCCGATGCACGCGGTGCCGCAGCTGAAGAAGACCGTCGACTGGGGCTACTACACCGTCCCGCAGAAGCACGCGCTGGACCGGGTGATCCCACAGACTCGCGGCAAGGTGCTCGGCGGCTCCTCCTCGGTCAACGGGATGCTCTGGGTCCGCGGAAACCGCGCCAACTACGACTCCTGGGCAGCCGAAGGCAATACCGGCTGGGATGCGGACTCGGTCAACGAGACCTATAAGAACGTCGAGGACTTCGAGGACGGCCCGAGCGCCTACCGCGGTGGGGGCGGACCGATCAAGGTGCAGCGGCACACCAGCCCGGTCGAGGCGACGAACCAGTTCAAACAGGCTGCCGCAGACACTCTCGGGGTCAAGATCCTTGACGACTACAACGCCGGTGAGCAGGAAGGTGTCAGCAACTTCCAGCAGAGCTGTGACAGCGGCACCCGCTACTCCTCCTCGCGCGGCTACGTCCACGGACTACACCCGGCGACGCTGGAGGTGCAGACCCAGGTCCACGTCTCGCGGGTGGTGATCACGGGCGGTCGGGCAACGGGCGTCGAGGTGATCGACAAGTCCGGTGCGCGCCGCACCGTGCGTGCCGGCAAGGAGGTCATCCTCTCGGCTGGCGTCTTCGGCTCCCCGCAGATCCTGATGCTCTCGGGTGTCGGGCCGGCGGCTCATCTCGGCGAGCACGGGATCGGAGTGCTGGCCGACCTCCCGGTGGGGGAGAACCTGCACGACCACCTGTTCGTGCCCACGACGTACTCCATGGACAACGCGATGCATCGCGGCGTTCCGTCGTACTTCGCCAAGGGTCTGATGATGGAGCTCGCCCGCGGTGGGTCCTTCCTGGCCAACAGCGTCTTCGAGACGGTCGCGTTCGTGCGCACCTCGCAGGCCACCGACGTGCCCGACCTGCAGATCCACGTGCTGCCGTGGGCCTACCCCTCGCCCAACCAGGACGCGCCGATCCGGCACCAGGTCGACAAGTTCCCCGGCATGACGGTGATGTCGACGCTGATCTATCCCAAGAGCCGCGGCGCCGTGAGACTGGCGAGTCGCGACCCGAAGGCCGCGCCGCTGATCGACTTCAACTACCTCGCCGAGGAGAGCGACCGCCGACTGCTGCTCGAGGGGGTCGAGATCATCCGCGAGATCATGCGCAGCCCGGCGTTCGGCGGCGCGGTCAAGAAGGAGCTGCATCCCGGGCCGCAGTACGACGCCAAGGCGATGGAGCACGAGCTGCTCAATCGCGCGACGACCGTCTACCACGGTGTCGGCTCGTGCAGGATGGGCGTGGACGAGCGTGCTGTCGTCGGGCCCGACCTCCGGGTCCGGGGCATCGAGAACCTGCGCGTCGCCGATGCCTCGATCATGCCGTCGATCATCGGCGGCAACACCAACGCACCCTCGATCATGATCGGTGACAAGTGCGCCGACCTGGTCCTCAACCACTGACGAGCAAGACCGCAACGGGAGTGCACATGAGCCAGGAACTGACTCGACCGGCCTCGATCACCGACGACCTCCTGGAGCGGCTGACCGCGCAGGTCGCCTCGACAGGTGGCGGGGTGTGGAAGCTCACCGAGGTCTTCACCGGCGAGGTGATCACGGCCCTGCCGCAGTCGACGCCGGCAGACATCGAGAAGGCCTTCGCGCGGGCACGTGCGGCCCAGGTGACGTGGGCACAGTGGCCGGTGAAGAAGCGGCTGGCGGTCTTCAAGCGGTTCCACGCGCTGCTGCTCGAGCGCAACGAGACCATCGTCGACCTGATCCAAGCCGAGTCCGGCAAGGCGCGGCGGATGGCGTTCGACGAGACCTGCGACGTCCCGATGGTGGTCTCGCACTACCTCAAGCGCGCCGCGAAGCTGCTGGCCCCGACCAAGCGACCCGGCCCGGTGCCGGTGGTGTCCAGCTCCACCGAGGTGCGCCAGCCCAAGGGCGTCATCGGGATCATCGCGCCGTGGAACTTCCCCTTCGCCACCGGCATCTCCGATGCGATCCCTGCCCTGATGGCCGGCAACGGGGTGGTCCTCAAGCCCGACAACAAGACTGCGCTCTCACCGCTGTACGGCGTCTCGCTGCTCTACGAGGCAGGTTTGCCCGAGGGCCTGTTCCAGGTTGTGTGCGGTGAGGGCCCCGATGTCGGGCCGACCCTGATCGACAACGCCAACTACGTGATGTTCACCGGCTCCACGGCGACCGGCCGCACGATCGGTGCGCGCGCGGGGCAGAACCTGATCGGCGCCTGTCTCGAGCTCGGCGGCAAGAACCCGATGATCGTGCTGCCCGACGCCAACCTCGACGAGGTCGTCGAGGGCGCGCTCTTCGGCGTCTTCGGCAACACCGGCCAGATCTGTATGCACATCGAGCGGATGTACATCCACGACTCGATCTACGACGACTTCAAGAACCGCTTCGTCACCGCGACGGCCGCCTTGAAGCTGGCTGCGGCCTACGACTACGTCCCCGACGTGGGCTCGCTGATCTCGGTCGAACATCTTGCGCGGGTCGCCTCCCACGTCGCCGATGCGGTCGAGCAGGGTGCGACGGTCGTCTGTGGCGGTCGTGAGCGCCCTGACATCGGACCGGCCTTCTTCGAGCCGACGATTCTCGAGGGCGTGACCGGCGACATGCTCGCCGGGTCGTGCGAGACCTTCGGCCCGGTCGTGGCGCTGCACCGCTACTCCACGGTCGATGAGGCAGTGGCGCTGGCCAACGACACCGACTACGGCCTCAACGCCAGCGTCTGGGGCACCGACCTCGACGCCGCCGTCGCCGTCGCCCGGCGGATCGAGTCCGGCAACGTCAACGTCAACGACACCCTGGCCACGGCGTACGCCTCGAAGGGCACGCCGTCCGGTGGGGTGAAGCAGTCCGGTGTCGGCGCCCGCCACGGCGACCAGGGACTGTTGAAGTACACCGATGCGGTCAACATCGCCGTGCTCAAGAAGCAGGTCCTCGCCGCCCCGCGGGACCAACCGTTCGAGGAGCACGTCGCGCGCACGTTGAAGGGGCTTGGCGTGATGCGGAAGCTCGGGATCCGCTGACTGTTTTTCAGGAGACCTTGTGAAACTGGCACTTCTCCGCCGTTGCAATGGCAGAGAAGTGCCAGTTTCTCAGGAGAAGTGGCGCAGGTTCTCCCGGTCCAAGGCCGCCGGGGTGCCCCGGTGTGAGCGCAGGTCGGGTCGATCGAGGTACGCCGTCAGCACGTACGCCACGGACGCCCCGGACGCCACGATCGCGGCATCCTGGCCGGGCTAGCGCGTCTGCGCGGGCAGGACGCCCGCTGGGGCGTTGATCTCCGATCGTCAGTAGGCCGGCGCGGCGCCACCATGCTCGGGCGAGGCACCGTCGGTGGCCGCCACGACCAGCGACTCCTGCGAAACGACGCCCGCGACCCCCTCCCAGGTGAGGCGCCACCAACCGCCGCTGCGCCGACCGGTCCGACCGGTCCGAGCGGTCACAGCGGTCAGCCTCACCCCACCACGAGGGAGCGCTTGGACAGCCCCATCCAGTAGCCGTCGATCACCTGGTCGGCAGGCGTGGAGGGGTCGGAGGCCGCGCCGAGCGTGACGAACAGCGGGATGTAGTGCTCCGCGGTGGGGTGGGCATAGGGCATCCCCGGCGCCTTCGTCTTGTACGCCGACAGCTCGGCCACGTCGCCGCGGGAGAGAGCGTCGGCGGCCCACAGGTCGAAGTCCACCGACCAACCCGGGGCCTCGGCCTCGATCCGGAACTCCTTGAGGAACGGCAGGCCGTGGGTCAGGAAGCCCGAGCCGATGATCAGCACGCCCTCGTCGCGCAGCTCGCGCAGGCGGGCGCCGAGTGCCAGCAACCGGTCGGGGTCCTGGGTCGGGAGCGACATCTGCAGGACCGGGATGTCGGCGTCGGGATACATGATCGACAGCGGCACCCAGGCGCCGTGGTCGAGGCCGCGGGTGGGGTGCTGATGGACCGGCTCAGTGGCCGGCATCATCGCGGCGATCCGGGTGGCCAGGGCGCTGGCGTCCGGCGTGGGGTAGGTCAGCTTGTAGTAGCGCTCGGCGAACCCGCCGAAGTCATAGACCAGGCCGACGCCGGGGCCCGACGCGCTGAGGGAGAGCGGGGCCGATTCCCAGTGGGCACTGACGATCAGGATCGCCTTGGGGCGGGGGAGGTTCGCGGCCAGGGTGCGCAGCTGTGCCGACCACACCGGGTCATCGAGCAGTGGCGGTGCGCCGTGCCCGATGTAGAGCGCGGGCATTCGGGTCTCGATCACATTCACCTCGATGGTTTAAGGCTCAACTATAGGCCGAGACTACGGGAGCCGCCAGTCCACCGGCTGTCCTCCCTGCTCGACCAGCATGGCGTTCACCCGGCTGAACGGTCGGGACCCGAAGAAGCCGCGATAGGCCGAGAGCGGGCTGGGGTGGACCGACTCGACCCAGGGGATCGGCGCCAGCTCGGGCTTCAGCGATTGGGCGTCACGCCCCCAGAGGATCGCCGTCAGCGGCGTACCCGCCTCGGAGCGACTCGCCAGGGTGCGGATCGCCTGGTCGGTGACGGCCTCCCAGCCCCGCCCCCGGTGCGACGCGGACTGGCCCGGCGTCACGGTCAGGCACCGGTTCAGCAGCATCACACCGTGGTCGGCCCAGGGGGTCAGGTCACCGGTGGTGGGCGGGGGTACGCCGAGATCGGTGACCAGCTCGCGGTAGATGTTGACCAGACTCTTCGGTGGCGCCACCCCCGGCGCGACCGAGAAGCTGAGCCCGACGGCATGACCCGGGGTGGGATAGGGGTCCTGCCCGACGATCAGCACCTTGACCTGCGACAACGGTCGGCTGAACGCCCGCAGGACCTGCTCACCGGCAGGGAGGTAGTCCCGACCGGCCGCGAGCTCATCGCGCAGGAAACGACCCATCGCGGCGATCTGCTCCTCGACCGGGGCGAGTGCCTCCGCCCAGTCGCGGGCCACGAGCCCCTTGTCCACGAGCGCGTCCAGGGTGCTCACGAGCAGACGCCTAGAGCCGGGTCGGGCGGAGCAAGCGGTCCAGGAACGCGGTGAGCAGGGCCTCGCGCAAGGTGGGCGAGGCGAGGTCCAGCAGCGCGTTGATCGGTGCCATCGCCTCGGGCAGGCCGAGGGGAGCCCCGCCGACGGAGGCTCCCTCGGAGTCGACGGCGGAGGGATCACCGCCCAGGCCCAGGCCGGCGAGCAGACCGTCGAAGTCCTCCTCGGTGAGGTCGGCCGGGTCCAGCGAACGCACCAGCTCGACGATCTCCGGAGCGACGTGCACGGGCCCGGTCTCGACCGCGCCGGCGACAGCCTTCTCCAGCTCTTCGAGGAACTCCTCGACGTGGTCGGCGGTGGCCGCACTGACCGAGAGGTGGAAGCTCGGTGGCGTGCCGTTGAAGGACAGCTGCGGCTGCACGTGCCACCCGACGCGCGACATGGCGTCGACGATCGTGAAGACGTCACAGCTCCCGTCCGTGGCCACGGCGATCAGCGTCGAGTCCGGCCGTACGACGATCCGCAGGGCCTCGATGCGCTCAATGCCTGCCACGATCTCGTCGACAGCGCCGAGCGCCTTGCCGGTCAGCTCGAGGTACCCCGCGTCGCCGATGCTGTTCACCACCGCCCACGCTCCCGCAAGGGGCCCACCGGACTTCGTCGACTGCAACGTGGTGTTGAGGACGGTGTAGCCGGGCCAGCGCGCGCTCGCGAAGAACTGGGGCCGGCGCAACGCGGCCGTGCGGTGCAGGAGGA
>JBDSBU010000166.1:0-11136 GCA_039921445.1 Marmoricola sp.
GAGCAGCAGGCCAGTGTCCTCGGGCTCGAAGAGCCGGGAAAGTGTCATCGAGAAGCCACGCTCGACGGCTCCGTCCCGGCTCATGGTCGACAACGCGAGAAGCTCGCGTCGGGTGGCGGGGTCGAGCGACGCGGGGTCGTGGAAGGTGACCGTGTAGCCCGCCCTGCCAATCCAGTTGCAGGCTTGTCGCAGACCTCTCATCGGTCGTCCTTCGAGTGTGAACGACGAGCAGTCCACGACGGCCTCGTCACCCAGGTAGACCGGGTGCAGACCAAATGACCTGTAGAGGCCGACCCAGTCGGCACTGGCACCGAGGATGCTCACGCTCCAGCCGTGCGAGCGCGCGTGATCGGTGAAAGCGGCCCAGACCTCACGCCGCTCACTGATAGGACCGATCGGGTCCGGTGAGACCAGGCACACGCCGAACCGGACCGCGTAGGCCACGACACTGTGCGCATGGAAGAACCAGCGCTTGTCGTCACGCAGCGCGAAGTAGTCCAAGGTGCCCCCACCATGCTCTTCGACGATCCTTCGGGCGCGGTCGCGCTCGAGGTGACGCTCGAGGTCGGTCCGTTGCTCGACGGCCTTGGGAGACAACGCTGCCCACAGGGCACCGACGAGCACCAGCAGCGCCAGTCCGACCAAAGAGGTCGCCACGACCCCGTCCCCGAAATCCGGTGGTATGGCCGGAGCGCTCAGCACGAGGCAGAAGGCGCCGGCGACCATTCCCAGCGCCCTCGCAGACTCGGTCCTGGAGACCGGAACGGCAAAGGCCTCCTTGCGCAGGACGAGCCACGCAGCCCCCCAGCAGAGCAAGCCGGTGTCGATCGGGTCGTTGAGCCGCGCCAAGTGCACCCAAAGAGCGCCGCCGACGGCGGACAGGGTCAGGATCCACGCCAGCCTGTGTCCGTGGCGCAGTCCACGCGCCACCATGATCAGGCCCAGAGACCAGAACCCGATGCTCGCGGCCGCGGCGAGGGGCCCGACGACTCCGTCAGCACCGAACTCCCCATGCATCAGACGTTGGAACGGTGTGGACAAGAGCGAGACCAGAGCCAGTGCTCCGACCACGGCGACGATCCGCGAGATGAACCACCTGGTGCGTTCGTCGGCACGGCACCGGGCCGTCGAGGTCCTGCGCGATGGGATCGTCCAGGCGGGTGAGGCGGTCTTCGTCAGGTGTTTCACCGGGAGCTCCCCGGTGCGTTGAGCTTCGCGGAGAGCCAGTCCAGGGACTGCGGAAGGAGGGCGTCCCAGGCCTGGAAGTTGTGACCACCGTGCGGAGAGATGATCGAGTCGATGCGGAGCGGGTCCTTTGCCTGTGCGATGAACCTCATGGTGTCGCCGTACCCGAGGGGGCCGGTCTCCTCCTTGGAGATGGTCACGAGCAGCGAGATCGCCGGCGCCGGCAGGTGCTGGAGCCGCCAGGTGAGGTCGTTGAGGTCGCGCACCACCGGTGAGCCGGCGTACAGATCACCGGTCGTGCGGTCCTGCAGCGCGTGGTAGTAGCCCGACAAAGAGACTGCCGCCCGGTAGGCCGTGGGTGAGGTCATCGCCATCTTCGTCGCGCAGTAGCCCCCCGTGGAGTCACCGATCGCTCCCCAGCCGACGGACCAGACCCGAAAGTGCCGGCTCATGGCGGAGATGACGTCGTCGGCGAGAAAGGTCTGTGTCTGCGGCCCGCTCGGGACGTTGGTGCACTCGAGGTCTCGGTGGTAGCTGAGCGAGGTCCTCATCATCACGAGCGCCATCGGTCGTGCCCGGCCCCCAGCGATCTCGCGCAGCAGGACGCCCGGATAGTCCAGCGCCTGCACCAGGTTGTGGTCGTTGCCCGGGTAGCCGGTGAACACCTCGGCTGCGGGGAAGCGGGTGTGCAGGTACTGCTTTTGGAAGTACTGCGGTGGCAGGTACACGAAGGCGTGCGAGACCAGCCCCGAGCTCGCCCCCGTGATCGTCACCGACTCCAACTTTCCCTTGGTGGCCCACTCGGTCGGGGTGGAGAAGCTCTTGACGTTCTGCCCGGCCAGCGAGCCGGCCGTCTCTGGCGTGTTCCCTCCGGCAGCCGTCCCGGATCCTCGAGAAACCCCCTGGTGGACTGCAGGTGGCTTGGAGAACGTCGCCAGGACCTGGGACCACGAGGTGTAGTAGCTCCCGCCACGGTTGACGGCCGCAGCAGCGAGCCCGACAGCAGCGAGCTGGCCGGCGATCAGCAACACCACGACGACCAGCCGGCCGATCAGGCGTGGTCGCAGCCGGCTCCACCCCACCAAGGCAGCACCCGGCAGAGCGACACACAAGACGAGCAAGAGGCCGAGCAACGGCCACCCAGTCAGGGCCATGTCTCGAAGTTAGATGCGCAACCTTTCTGGAGGCTGAACGATCTCCCTAGCTTTGGCCGGGAGTCAGGCCGGGCAGACCTTCGGCCAGGAGTCGCTTCGCGATCAGGGCGTGACCGCTCGCGTTCGGGTGGTCACCGTCGTCTGCGAGCAGGCCCGTGTCGTCGCCCTGGGTGTCTGGACCCTTGAAGGTGTCGTAGAGGTCGACGTACGCCGCCTGCGTGCGAACTGCGACCCGACGCAGCGAAGCGTTGACGCGACGGGTCAGCTCTGCCGTAGCCGCCAGTCCAACGCCGGGAAAGACCCGCCGAGCGACGTGACCGTCCTCGAAGACGTTCCAGTAGCCGGTGACCATCACGGTGGTCGGGTGCCCGGCGCGAAGGTCGTGAACCCGGTTCACGGTCTTGGTCACCTCGGCCGACATGTGCTCGATCGTGTCGCTCAGACAGTCCCCGGTGCAGGCCCCCGAGGTGACCTCGTCGTGGTGTGCTCCGAAGTCGTTGGCGCCGATCGTGATCACGACGACATCTGCCGAGGACACATCTTTCGCAGCGGCGGTTCCGTCGGCCAGCATCGCGAACAGGCCGTCGCTGTCCAGACCGGCCACGCCGAGGTTGATCGCGGAAGCATCGTTGCCCCGGACCTGTGTCAGACCTTGCGCGTAGAGCTCTGGAAACGCCGTGCAGTCACAGTTGGACCCCGCAGTCACGGAGTCGCCGAGCGCCACTACTTGCAGGTGAGGAAGTGCCGTGCGCCCGCTGCTCGGCGGCGGCTGGCCCACGCCCGACGTTCCGGCCCCCGCCGACAGACCGCAACCGGTGAGCAGCAGCAGGAGCACACCCGCGACGAGCATCAGGCCGGAGGGCCGATGGACTCTTCGCTGGGCGCCTGGACGACCAGGCTCGAGCCTCACGGAGTCTGACCCAGTGCGTGCTTCACCAACCCAGTGTGCGTCGACGGGCCCAGAACTCGGGTGAACGCCTTCTCCCGTCGGCCTCTGCGACCGAGTGGCTCCCCGGGCTATGGGGGTGTGGTTTCCCGGGCCGCACAGACGTAGCGTCGATAAGCATGACGCTGCAGACACCAAAGATCCTGGCCCGGACGAGGGCGACCATTTCCATTTCCTGAACAACCTGTTCACCGCGAAGGTGACCGGTGAGATGTCCAACGAGACCCTCACCGCCATGGAGTTCGTGGGACCCAAGAACTTCGGCCCGCCCTTGCACCGGCACGACCTCGAGGACGAGTTGTTCTACATCCTCGAGGGCGAGGTCTGGTTCTCGTGCGCCGGCGTCGAGGCGGTCCACCAGGAGGGTGGCATGGCGTGGCTGCCGCGAGGGCTGCCCCACCAGTTCCAGATCTTGTCGGACACCGCTCGCGTCTTCCAGGTCACCACCCCTGCCCAGTTCGAGCGGTTCGTGGCCAAGCTCGGCAAGCCCGCCGACGGCCCGACCCTTCCCGAGCCCGAGGAGATCGATCCGGGGCTAGTCGCCAAGGTGTGCTCGGAGTTCGGCATCGAGGTCCTGGGGCCACCCCCACCTCCGATCGCCTGAACACCGGTTCGCTCCTGGGCGTAACCCGAGCAGTGGTATGAGCGCCGGGGTGAGCGCCCCTATTCGAAGAGCCCGAAGGACACCGTCGCGACACATGGGCGTCACGCCTCAGGCTGCGGCGGTCAGCTCGAAGGCGGCCTCGCGGCTGGGCACTGGTGCGGAACTCGTCTGTGCGGACGAGGCCCAACGTCGTTGGCGGTTGGTCGCGACGAGGGACTGGACCCCGAACAGGATCCACGCGATGTTCAGGCAAGCGCTGGGAAGCGCGCCGCTGTGGAACGCCGCGACGCACAACAGGGCTGCTCCAAGCATGTTCAGCCCCTGGAACAAGGCCGCGTCCGGCACGATGTGCCGCCTGGAGACGAGCACGTAGGCCATCGCCGCCAGCGCTCCCCCCACCCATCCAAAAAGATCCGGCCCGGACAACACCCTCACGTTCCCTTCTTGCACAAACCAGGCTCTTCGCTGGCGACAGGAGAAGTCTGACGGCGAAAACCGTGTAGGTCTAGTAACTAACTCTGGGTCTACTGTTTAGACTTTGTGCATGGACATGAGCTTGCGACGCCTACGCATCCTGCGTGAGGTGGCCCACCACGGCGGCGTGACCACGGCCGCCCACGAGATGCAGTACTCGCCCTCGGGAATCTCCCAGCAGATGAGCGTTCTCGAGGAGGAGGTCGGGGCACCTGTCCTGGAACGACGCGGCCGTGGAATCGGCCTCACCGAGGTCGGCCGGGTCCTCCTCGAGCACGCCGAGATCCTGCTGACCGCGGAGCGTGAGCTGCAGGCAGCCGTCGAGGAAGCACGCGACACCCTGGCTGTGGAGCTGAGCGTCGGGGTGTTCAGCACCGTCGCAGCGGGCCTCATGCCCGGCATCATCAAGGACCTGTCCGAGCGTCACCCGCAGATCCATCTGCGGACCCGTGAGATCGACCCTGACGATGCCTCGCTCCAGGTGCGGCACGGACATCTGGACCTCGCCTTTCTGATCGACTATCCCGATGCCACCGAGCCGTGGGCGACGGGCATCACGATGGTGACGGCAGGTCATGACGAGCTGCACCTCGCGGCTCCCGCGGGGGCATTCTCGTCTGCCAAGGTGCGGCTTGCCGATCTCGCGGACCATGACTGGGTGATGTCCGGGCCGCGGACCTACTACGGCCGCGCCGTCCGATCCGCTTGCCGACAGGCCGGCTTCGACATCCGGATCACCCATGAGGTCGACGAGCAGGCCACCGCTCTCGCGATGGTCGCCTCCGGACTCGGGGTCACGCTGATGTCCGACCTCGGGCGGGCGTTCCTACCGGATACCGGCGTGGAGGTCTTCGACCTGACTCGTCCGCTGCGCAGACAGATCCTGCTCGCGCACGACGTCGGCGCAGGGGGGCGCCCAGCGATCAAGGCATTCCTGAAGAGCACCAAGCGAGTTGCCGGATCCGTCATGCAAGGCAGGGCGCCTCGGGGGCCATCACCCCTAGAACAGTCCCGGCCGCAGGGGTGAAGCCACGCTCATCCCGCCGTCAGCCGTGAAGCACTGACCAGTGATCCAGGCGGCTTCGCTCGAGGCCAACCAGGCCACGAGATTGGCGATGTCCACCGGCCGACCCAAACGCCCAGCAGGATGACGCGCCACGGCGTCAAGCTGCGCTGCTTCCGGGTCCAGGGCGAGCGCGAAGGCCTCCTGTGCCATCTCGGTGGAGATCCAGCCAGGACTGATCGCGTTGCAACGCACGCGGGGCCCGTGGTCGACCGCGATGGACCTGGTGAGCCCGTGGACAAACGCTTTCGACGCGTTGTACAAGGCCATGGAGGGGTCCGCGACGTTCCCCGAGATGGAACCGATGTTCACGATGACTCCTCCATGCTCCGCCATCTGTGGCAGCACGGCTCGGCACAGGTTGAACGGCCCCCGACAGTTGACGCCCACCACGAGGTCCCAGTCGTCGTCGGTGGAGTCGGCGACGGTGCGCTCGACCTGAACACCGGCATTGTTGACCAGCAACGAGACCTCACCGAACGCGTCGTTGGCGCGACGGACCAGCTCGGTTGCCTGCTCCGGATCTGCGACGTCGGCGCTGACCCACAGCACCTCGGCGGCCAGATCCACAGGGCGTGAGCTCCGGCCACACGTCACGACGTTCGCTCCGTCGGAGCGGAGACGGTCGACGATTGCACGACCGATACCTCGGCCGCCACCGGTGACGATCGCCGTCGGCGTGGTCACGGTCGAAGCCTCATCGGCTGAGCCCAACGACGGTCCGCTCGCTCGCGTACAGGCGGAACAGCAGGTACGCCGCGACCGCCCCCAGCAGGTGCCAGACCGCGTGGCCCTGGAGCAGTGAGTTGGGGTCGCACCAGCCGTGCTGGGACAGGTTCCATATCGTGAACGCGACCACCATCGACAGCAGCCCGGCGGCGCCGTACCTCAGATCGGCACGCACGCGACCACCCCGCCACAGCAGCGTCTCCACAACCAGGGCGACCACGAGCAGGAGCGCAAAGACCGCGTTGCCGGAGGAGTGCACCACCGGGACCTCCCGGTCCCAGAGACCGATCAGCTCGCACGCGCCGACGAGCAGCAAGAACACCCACCAGAAGGATGTCGAATCTCGACGCCGCCAGCGGGTCACGGCGTACGCCGCGGCAAAGCTGGCGAGGAGGTACATCGAGGTCAGGTCCAACAAGCCACCCAGTGCGGACTGGGTGGCGTGCATGGCAGCACTCGCCGGACCGAGGAGCACGACCAGGCACGCGTAGCCGGTCGCCAGCCCGGGAAAACGCGGCAGCGTGTCGCCCAGGTGCTCGGGAAGACGAGCCCGCCAACCGATCGCCAGCCCGGCGACGACGAAGCCCAAGTTGGACAGCGCGTTGGCCGGCTGCCTGACCCACCCGTCACGGGCGGCCTCGCAGAAGTTGGCCCCGCGGCCGACGTCGGCGCCGAGCCATCCGAAGCGGACCGCCAAAGCAAGCAGGCCGACCGACCCGATCGCCGTCGCGAGCGCTGCGGCCGCAGGGCGATAATTACGGACGGCGGACACAACGTGAACCTAGCGGAGGCAAGAGATCGACGTCGCAACTGCGAACATCCAGGACGCACTCGGGCCCGAGCAGGCGCGCCGTGCACTGAACGCAGTGCTGGAACTCTCGCCCGACCTGGTCGGCCTGCAGGAGTGGTACCCGACCCGTGCACGCTTGCTGACTCCGACCGGTCGGCTCGGCAGCGTCCCGCACCTGGGCCTCCGGTGGTCCGGCAGCGCCGAGCGTGCAGCGCCGACCTACCTGTGGAACGCGCCCCTCTTCGGCGGGTGCGTCGTGGGCGCACGTGCAGATCGCTTCGAGCTGATGCAGTGCCGCACCCGGTTCCTGAGCGCACCGGGATTCGCAGACCGAGAGGAGCGTCGTCGGAGGGTGGAGCCTGGACGCGCCGCGACGGTGGCGATCTACCGCGATCTTCACCTCGATCGCATCGTGAGCCTGGTCAACTACCACCTGGTCTCCGGCACCCAGTCCGGCCGCAGCTACCGGCCTGACCGGCCCAGCCTGGTGAGCCGGCACCGTCGCGAGGTCCAGGTCCTGCAACGCCTCGTCGGCGAGCAGCTGGCCCTGGGTCACGTCGTCTACGCGACTGGCGACTCCAACTTCGATGGCCTTCGTCTCGACGGACTGACCTCGGCGTGGGTGGGTCGTGACGACGCCGCCGGCACCCTCGGTCCGCGGCGCAAGGTCGATGACGTGCACGGCCCCGGACCCGCCGAGTCCGTCACGGTCCTCACCACCGATTCCGATCACCGGGCCGTCATGGTTCGGCGTGGGCCTACGAGGCCGGACGGAGCAGGCGGCTCGCTCGCGGGGTCAACATGAACGCGGCGAGGTAGAGCACCCCGGCCACGATCAGAAGATTGTCGTAGCCGGTGAGCAGCGCGGCGTACTCCAGGCAACCTCCGACGATCGAGCCGAGCAGGTTCACCCCGAACGCCGACTGGGAGTCGCTGGTGGCCGCGAACCTCTTGGCGAACGCGACATTGGCCAGATAGATCGGCAGGAAGGCCAGCAGGCTGGCGCAGATCAGGCGAGGCCAGAACGGCAACCCCAGAAGGGCGTCTGGCTGGATCAGCCACGCCAGGGCCAGGGACCCTGCGATGCCTGCGAACACAACCGGCAGAGGTGGTGTCCTGAGTCTTCGCGTCGTCTCGACGGCGGCCAGCACGATTCCAAGAATCCCGGCGAACACGAGAGCGTTGACAAACCAGGTGGTACCGAACATGAGAGCGAAGCTCGCCACGTTCTTGGTCTCCAGCAGCAAGAAGGCGGCGCCCATGAAGAAGAGGTCCGCGTAGGGGCGCATCTGCCGAAATGGCCCCCCGACCGTGCGCACGAGCAGCAGGGAGACCAGGACGACGCCGAGGAGGGTCCACAAGTAGAGCCCCGGGATCATGCCCCCCTTGAAATAGAGGAACGGCGCGTTGTCCGTGGCAGGTGCAACCACCTTGGTCGTCGGCACGTAGGCCGTGCCGCACGCCTGGTTCGGCTCGCGCAGGGCCACGGCCACGACCGCCTGGTGGGAGGTGAAGTTGTCCACGCACGGGGTGTGGCCGAACACGGTGGCTGCGGTCCCTGCGAGCCGGTCGATCAGCCAGTTCTCCCGGTAGTAGTTGTACATCGCGAAGCCGCCGTCGGGCTTGAGGTGGTTCCGCACGGACTCCAGCGCCTGCTGGGTGAACAGGAAGCTCTCCAGCCTGATCTGGGAGGCGCCGTTGACCAGTGCCAGCGAGTCCGGCAGTGCGAACAGGATCAGGTCATACTTCGTGTCGGTGGACTGCAGGAAGGCGCGACCGTCGTTGATGTGGGTCGTGACCCTCGGGTCCTGGTAGGCATGGTCGGGGTTGCGCTGCTCGCCGAGCTGCAGGATGCGTGGGTCGATCTCGACTGCGTCGATGTGCTTGGCGCCCTTGCTGAGGGCGATGGCGACGTCGGACCCGGAGCCCGCCCCGACGATGAGCACGTTGTCCAGGGTGTCCTGCGGCAGCCTCTTGTACGGCGTGTCGTACTGCTCGGGCGCGTTCGCCAGCCGCCAGGAGGCCTTGGCCATCGTCTGGTGGGGCACGCCGTTGACCCAGATGGAGAGCGCGCCGGGCCCGGAGTTGGAGGGGTGGGTCTGCACCTTGTAGTACGGCGACCAGCTGACTCCGGCGGTCAGGGTCTCGCTGAGCAGCATGCCGACAACGATGACGCCGCTCACGGCGTACACCACTCGCATGCGCAGACCCGTCGCCAGGAAGAGGAAGACCAGCGAGGCCACCAGTCCCCAGACCACCGAGGGCGCCCGGAGGAACGACATCAACGTGAAGACCCCGATGCCGAGCAGAGACCCGATCAGGTCGTAGCGGTAGGCGGTCAACGGCTCGAGCCCACCGAAGCACCGGCCCACCATCTCCGCCGGACCGGCCAGGATCACCGCCACCAGTAGGAAGATCACCGGCAGCGCAAGCCAGGCCGGCGGCCCGGCCACCCTCATCGCGGTGAAGTAGATGACGTCGCTGCCCTGCCGCTGGATGGTCACCGGGAAGATCAGCACCGCGGTGACGAGCAGGGCCAGCAGCGGCATCGCGACCGGGATCACCGACCAGGACTTGCGACTGACCAGAAAACCCAGTCCGATGCCCAGGAACGAGCCGAGCAGCACGAAGTTCGAGAAATAGCTCAGGTGCACGACGTTGGCTCCGAGCCATCGAATCAACGCCAGCTCCAGCAGGAGCATCAGGGCGCTGGAGGCGACCAGACGAAGGATGAGGGGCCGGGGTGCGGCTGAGGCGCGCGTCACACACCCGAGGCTGGCACTCCAGCCTGTCTGTCACCTGACCGGGAACAACTCCGCTCATGGGAGGCGCTCATCGGCGTCGGAACAAGCACGCGCGGCGCGCCGCAGTCCGGGGCGTGGGCACGCAGCTCAGGCCTGGCCTGTGCGGACGTTGGAGACGATGTATTGAAAGTAGGAGCTTGCCTCGCTCATGGACGTCCCGTTCTGTGCTCCGTTGCCGCCGAACCACTGGTCGACGATCGCACCCTGAGCCTCGAAATTGAACGATCCCCATGGCTGTCCGGCGGGCCCGTAGTCGTAGGGCTTGGCCTTGAGGGTCTGATTGACGATGCTCCCGCAGAGCCAGCCAGGGACATAGCCGTCATCAGGAGTCGCGTTGTGGATCTGCCAGGCATGGGTCAGCTCATGGATGAGGATCTGACCCGGGGCGGGGTAGGGCGAGGACACCGATTGGAGGGGTGATTCGAAGCTGCCCCCGATGTTGACCAGAATGATGTCTCCCAGAGTCGGCACGGTGAACGGTCGAGACTCGGATCCGATCAGGTTCGTGAGTCGAATCCTGTCGAGATCGAGCGAGTTCTCGAAGACAGACTGGGCGAACGCCATCTCGCGCGCGTCCAGCGGACGTATCTTCACCAGCTGCTCGATCGCCCCTTCCAAGGCGACGCCCGCGATGAAGGCCGGAACGATCGCGCTGGGTCCGAAGAGATAGACCGCGCCGCTCTCGATGAAGAGCCCCGGGACACCGCCCACGGAGGGCAGAGCCACGCCGTGGTTCTCGAGCTCGGACCCGATCGTGAGGCAGAGCGCGAGGCCAGTGCCCAGTGTTTCCGCTGCGACGAGAAAGCGCGCCACGCCCATGAGGACATCGGTCCCGGCGCCCAGGACTCCGGCCAGCTCAGAGGTCTGAGTGGCGACCATCGTTCCCACGCTGATGTCTGGCCAGCAGTTGCGGATCACTTTCGCGCGGTCAGGGTCGACACCCCACTGGCGCCAATTGTCTTGGCGATCGCCTGGGGTGTCGGATCCCAAGACATCCCCGGAGTGCTGCGCCATCACCATCACCTGATTACTTGCGCTACGCACAACCGCGCTGACTCGGAACGAGAAGGACGTCGCGCCGGATGCGCGCATGAAACCCTCGAACTTGTAGCTGCCGTCCTTGCTCAGGGTGAGGGTCACCTCCCCCCCGAGGGCGCCATCGCCGACGATGACCGCATGGAACGGCACTTCGTCCGGCATTGAGTCCAACCGTGTCATCAGGCTACGGACGGAGACAGGCCGTTCCAGCCTGAGAAATCCAGCGACCTCACTGAGGTTGATCGTCTGGTCGAGGGGGAACCGCGGCAGCCTGCGAATGCCGTCTCGCAAGGAGATCATTGCAGGGCGACCAGGATTGGGATCGTGCCCGTTCCTTCGGCCAGCGGTC
>JBDSBU010000167.1:0-4804 GCA_039921445.1 Marmoricola sp.
TCGTCACCGAGCTGGACGATCAGCTCGGCGAGGTCGGTCTCCCAGGCAGCGATCCCCTCCGCCTCGAGCGCCTCGTTCAGCCCGATCTCCTGGGTGGCCATCGACTTGACCTTCACGACCTCGTCGACACCGTGGGAGCGCGCCACCGCGGCGACGATCCGGTTGGCCTCTGCGGCGTCGCGGGCCCAGTGCACGACTGCCCCTTGCGCCACGAGCCGTTCCTCGAGCTGCACCAGGTGGCTCTCCAGATCGGCGAGGACGGCGTCCTTGATCGCCGCTCCCGCCGTACGCAGATCCTCCCAGTCGGCGACCTCCGCCACCACACGCGCCCGCTTGTCGCGGATGGTGTGCGTGGCGTGGGCCAGGTTGTGACGCATCTGGGTGTCTCCCAGGGCAGCACGCGCCGCCTCGGGGAAGACGGGCATCCCGACGAACGTGCCGCCCATCAGGCGATCCCCTCTGTGGAGGCCAAGACCTCGGCCAGGTGCATGGTGCGTACGCCGGCCCGCTGACGCGTGAGCAGTCCACCGATGTGCATCAGGCAGGAGCTGTCACCGGCGATCAGGACCTCTGCTCCGGTCTCACGCACGTGGCGGGCCTTGTCCGAACCCATCGCCACCGAGGTGTCCGCGTTCTTCATCGCGAAGGTGCCACCGAAGCCGCAGCACTCCTCTGCCACCGGAAGGTCGACCAGCCGCAGCCCGCGCACCTCCTCGAGCAGGCGGCGTGGACGGTCGCCGACACCCAGCATCCGCAGCGAGTGGCAGGTCGGGTGATAGGTGGCCCGGTGCGGGAACGACGCGCCGACGTCGGTCAGACCGAGCACGTCGACGAGGAACTCGGTCAACTCGTAGACCTTCGGTGAGGTCCGCTCCACCGCATCCATGAGCGTCTGGTCGCCGGACCGTTGCGCCACCATCCGGTGCTGGTGCCTGGCCGAGCCCGCGCACGACCCGGAGGGGGTGACGATCGCGTCGTAGCCGTCGAATGCCGAGACGAACGACCGCAGGGCCGGCACCGCCTCGTCGAGGTAGCCGGTGTTGACCATCGGCTGTCCGCAGCAGGTCTGTGCCGCCGGGAACTCGACGTCGACCCCGAGGCGGCGCAGCAGCGTCACCACCGCCTGGCCGACGTCGGGGAACAGCGCGTCGTTGATGCAGGTCACCTGCAGAGCCACTCGCATGAGATACCCACCTCCCGAGTGGTCGTGATCGGCTCGAACCGTCCGGCTTCCAGATCAGCTGAAGTAGCGCTCCAGGAAACTGTTCCCGAACTTACGCCCCGGGTCCAGCTCGTCGCGGAGCACCTCGAAGTCACCCATCCGGGGGTGGACCTCCCTGAGGGCAGCGGCGTCGAGGGTGAAGCACTTGCCCCAGTGCGGACGGGCACCGAAGGGGGCGAGCGCCTCCTCGAGCGCCGGGAGCACGCCGTAGACACCGTCAGGGTCCAGAAGCCAGGTGAAGTGGAAGGCCACGGCGTCGGTGTCATAGGCGCCGCTGAGCCACAACCGGTCGGCCGCGATGCTGCGGATCTCGCAGACCTGCAACAGGTGGGCGAACTCCGACCCGACCGCGTGCAGTGCGAGCGCTGCGGCGCCGGCATCACTTCTGGCCACGAAGTACTCACTTTGCAGCTCCGCCCCCCGGCTGGGGGTGAACTCCATCCGGAAGTGCGGAAGCCGCTCGTGCCACGGTCCGGGCTCGCCGAGCTGGGCGGTCAGCGCCTCCTCGGGAGCTCCTCGGAGCATGTGCGTGGTGGCGACGGCCGGGGACACCCCCGCCAGACCAAGGCCGCCGAGCCGGTCTTCGAACGTCTCGTCGTCCGGATCCAGCCTGGACTTCACCCACACCTGGTTGAGCTCGGAGTGCACCCAGTCGGTGAACACGCTCACGCTGTAGCCACAACCGGTCAGGTCGTCGTACCTCTCGGCCAGGTCGCCCCAACCCAGCCCCAGGTGGAGGTCCTGCCGCACCTCGAAGGTCGGCTCGATGTCGAGAGTGAGATGGGTGACCACGCCCAGAGCCCCGAGCGAGACCACGTGCCCCTCGAAGGTCGGATCACCTCTGCTGATGGTGCGGGACTGGCCGTCGGGACCGACCAGCTCCAGTGCGCGCACTGCGCTCGAGAGCGACTCCACACCGTCCCCCGAGCCGTGGGTGCCGGTGGCCACGGCTCCGGCCACCGTGATGTGCGGCAACGAGGCCATCGCACCCAGGGCCCAGCCCTGTCGGTGCAGCTCGGCCGCCAGATGGGCGTAGGTGACGCCCCCGGCGACTCGTACGACGCCCTGGGCACCGTCTACCTGGACCTCGGACGGCAGACCTGCGAGTGAGACCAGCGACCCCACCGTGTCCGCGAGGTCGGTGAAGGAGTGCCGCGAGCCGAGCGCCCGGACGTGATCGGCCTCCGCGATCGCCTGCCGCAGCTCCGTCATCGTGCGCGGACGCAGCAGGCTCCGTGCGCCGTACTCGTAGTTTCCGGACCAGTTGGTCTCTCGCGACTCCACCTCGTGAGCCTATGACGACGCCCCTCAGGTCCCACTAGGCTTCAGAACTTCGCCGACAGCGTGAGGTTGGTCACACTCCCGGGTGGGCTCTGCGCCAGCGGCCTCCCGGTCGTGAGTACGGTCGTGGGCAGTCTTGCCCCCAACCCTCTGGACGTGCCTTGACCCAGTTCTCCCGCCGTGCCGCCGCCGTGCTGCTGGCCCTTGCCGTGAGCCTCACCCCCGTGACCGCCGGCGCCGCCGCTCCTTCGCGCAGCGACGACGCGTCCGTCCCGAAGCCCAGCAAGGTCTCCAAGCGGACCGCCGACACCTTCAACGTCGCCACGTTCAACATGCTGGGCAACAGCCACACCAACGGTCGCGGCGGATTCCGCTCCGGCGCCTCCCGGATGAAGGGCGCCACCTCTTACCTGAAGAAGCACAACGTCGCCCTGGTGGGTCTGCAGGAGCTCGAGAAGAAGCAGGCCTCGGAGTTCCTCAAGCGGACCCGCGGCAAGTGGGGCCTGATCGGCGCCCCGTCGCGCAGCGGCAAGAGCAACGACCCGCGCAACTCGATCGCCTACCAGAAGTCGCGCTTCACGGTGCTGAGGACCGCCTACGTGCCGATCAGGTACTTCCAGGGCAAGCGGGTCAACGTCCCACTGGTGAAGCTGCGGTCCAACAAGAACCGCAAGGTCGTCTGGGTCCTCAACACCCACAACCCGGCCGACATGCACGGCTCGGCCCGCAAGTGGCGGGCGATCTCGGTCAAGCGCCAGCTGAACGCGATCCACCGGATCAAGTCGAACGGCAAGTCGGTGATCTACACCGGCGACATGAACGCCAAGCAGGAGTTCTTCTGCCGGGTGGCCAGGTCCGGCGTACTGCACTCGGCCTCGGGCGGGTCGGCCAGCAAGAAGGGCTGCCGCTACCCCAAGGCGAACGGCATCGACTGGGTGCTCGGCACCCGCGACGTGCAGTTCGGCAAGTGGCGCTCGGACAAGTCGACGCGCTCCAAGGGCATCTCGGACCACCCGATCGTGGTCGCCGAGGCCACGCTCCAACCCTGAGCCACCGAAGGAGCACTCGGGTGCCTGAGCTGCACGAGAAGCTGCACGACATCTATGACGAGGTCCTCGGGCGCAATCCCGGCGAGACCGAGTTCCACCAGGCTGTCCGCGAGGTGCTCGACAGCCTCGGCCCGGTCGTGGCCAAGCATCCCGAGTACGCCGATGCCGCCATCATCCGCCGGCTGTGTGAGCCCGAACGTCAGATCATCTTCCGCGTTCCCTGGGTCGACGACGCCGGACACGTCCAGATCAACCGCGGGTTCCGGGTGGAGTTCAACTCCGCCCTCGGCCCCTACAAGGGCGGCCTGCGGTTCCACCCCAGCGTCTACCTGGGGATCGTGAAGTTCCTCGGTTTCGAGCAGATCTTCAAGAACGCCCTCACCGGCCTGCCGATCGGCGGCGGCAAGGGCGGCTCGGACTTCGACCCCAAGGGCCGCTCCGACGGCGAGGTGATGCGGTTCTGCCAGTCGTTCATGACTGAGCTCTACCGCCACATCGGCGAGTACACCGACGTACCAGCAGGCGACATCGGTGTCGGCGGCCGCGAGATCGGCTTCCTGTTCGGGCAGTACAAGCGGATCACGAACCGCTACGAGTCCGGTGTCCTCACCGGCAAGGGCATCTCCTGGGGCGGGTCGCAGGTGCGTACGGAGGCGACCGGCTACGGCACCGCGTTCTTCGTCGAGGAGATCCTCAAGGCCTCCCGCGATTCCTTCGACGGCAAGCAGGTGGTCGTCTCAGGCTCCGGCAACGTCGCGATCTACGCCATCGAGAAGGTGCACGACCTCGGTGGCATCGTGGTCGCCTGCTCCGACTCCGCGGGCTACGTCGTCGACCCCAAGGGCATCGACCTGGAGCTGCTCAAGGAGATCAAGACCGCCCAGCGCGGTCGCGTCTCGGACTACGCCGAGGCACGTGGTGTCGACGCGACCTACGTCACCGACGGCTCCGTCTGGGACGTCGCGTGCGACATCGCCCTCCCCTGCGCGACCCAGAACGAGCTGGACGAGGCCGCCGCCATCAGCCTGATCAAGAACGGGTGCAAGATCGTGGCTGAAGGCGCGAACATGCCCGTCACCCCGGACGCCATCAAGTCCCTGACCGAGGCAGGCGTCGTCTTCGCCCCCGGCAAGGCCGCGAACGCAGGCGGAGTCGCCACCAGCGCCCTTGAGATGCAACAGAACGCGTCGCGCGACTCCTGGACCTTCGACCACACCGAAGGGCGGCTGGCCGACATCATGCGTGGCATCCA
>JBDSBU010000168.1:0-5243 GCA_039921445.1 Marmoricola sp.
CGTCCTCGCCGGGACGACCCTCGCTACGGAAGAACGAGCCGGGGATCTGGCCCACGGCGTACATCCGCTCCTCGACGTCGATCGTCAGGGGGAAGAAGTCGAAGTGGTCCTTGGGGTGCTTGCCGGCGGTGGTCGCCGACAGCAGCATGGTCTCGTCATCGAGGTAGGCGGTGACCGAGCCGGCCGCCTGACGAGCCAGCAGGCCGGTCTCGAACTTGACGGTGCGCTGTCCGAACTTGCCGTTGTCCAGCACGGTTTCTACTGCAAAAATTTCGGGTCCCTCAGTCAAGGGTCTCCCTTTCTGTTTCGCGGAGCGAGCCGCGAGCCCATGAGAAGGCAACTGCCTGCGCCTCAACGAGATGAGGGGGCCGGTCTTCGATCGAAGTCCCCTGTGCTGTGCACAGGAGACCACTACCGAGGACCGGGCCGGCGTACGCGGGCCGCTCCTGGGGATGGATGTTGTTCAGTTGTGTTTCCAGCAGAAACGGCCCACCGCGAAGGTGAGCCGTTCCTGTGCGATCAGCGTCGCAGGCCGAGGCGGGAGACGATCGAGCGGTAGCGCTCGATCTCGGTCTTCTCCAGGTAGTTCAGGAGACGACGTCGCTGGCCCACGAGCAGCAGCAGACCACGACGGCTGTGGTGATCGTGCTTGTGCGTCTTGAGGTGATCGGTGAGGTGTGAGATCCGGAAGCTCAGGAGCGCGATCTGCACCTCGGGGGAGCCGGTGTCGCCCTCGACCGTGGCGTACTCGGCGATGATCTTCTTCTTGGTCTCAGCGTCGGTACCAATGGACACGTGAGCTCCCTTTCTTTGCTGTCGTTGCGCGGCGCGCCGGGGCCTGTTCACCCGGGCACTGTGGATCCGCGGCCGTTGCACGGCGGAAGTCGCCCTTGCGGGCAACTGCTCAAGGCTATCAGCGCAAGGTGTGAGCGTGAAATCACACCACTACGGCTGGCGTTGGCGAGCCTTCTGCCTCTGGTCCGCCTTCTGTGCCGCCTTCTGTGCCGCCTTCCGGGCCGCCTTCTTGGCTGCGTTCTGCTCGGGGCTCGGCGCCCCGACCAGCTCGCTCGGCGTGACCCCGGCCAGGGTCACTGGCGGCAGCGAAGCGAACGGAGGCGGCTGGAGCCCGGCCGTTCCGGTGGGGTCACCGGTCTGCTGGTCCTTGGGCTGCTCCGGGAGCGGGAAGACGCTGTAGAGCTCGGTGCGACCGTTCATCCACGGGGTGAGCAACCGCTCGACGCCGCTGTCGTCGTCGTACTGGTCGGGCTCCACCATCAGCCGCGCTCCGTCCTCGTCGACCAGCTGGATGCCGGTGAGCGGCTGTCCCTTCGCGTCGTAGGCGTAGATGTTGCGGATCGGCTGGCCGCGGAACGTGAGCAGGCTCGAGGAGTCCGGGTAGGAGACCGGTTCGCCGTAGCCATAGCCGTAGGCGTCGTGGGCCGAGAACAAACGCGCGAACATCACCGGCAGCAGCGCGAGCGCAAGCACGTTCAGCGCGAGCAGCACCACCCGCAGGGACACCGACCGCTGGAGCACCGTGGCCGGCCACCAGACGCCGCGTCCGAGCTGAACGCTCAGCAGGATCAGGGCCGCCGCGAGCAGGGCCCGGTTGACGGTGATCCCGTAGAGCGACTGGCTTCCGAAGATCTCGACCACCAGCACCGTGGCCGAGAGCGCTCGCAGCACCCACCACAGCGGCCGCAACGACTCCAGCAGGGCGGGGAGCCCGGCGTGGACGCCTGTCTCGACCCAGCGACGCCAGGTCAGCGCTGCGCCGTCGAACCGGTCGGCCAGGCTCGTGCGCAGCCGGTTCGGTCGTGGCTGCGCCTCTGCGGCGAACCCGGCGGCAGCGCGCAGCTCCGCGGCGTAGACCGCTGGGTCCGGCAGGGCGGCCTCGCCGCGCTCGGCAACCAGGTCGGACATGTCCGCCTCCAGGCCACCGATCAGCTCCTCGCGCTCGTCCTGGCTCAGGTCGGTGAGCCGGTCGCGGACCGCGGCCACGAACTGCTGCACCTGCGGGGGAATGTGGACAGTGTTCATGACGCAGCTCCCGAAAGGATCGTGGTGACGGTGGTGGAGAACGACGTCCAGTCGTCGCTCTGTTGCTTGAGCTGGGTCCGCCCGGTCGGCGTGATCCCGTAGTACTTGCGATGCGGCCCGGTCTCACTGGCCACGACGTAGGAGGTGAGCGCGCCAGCGGCATAGAGGCGTCGGAGCGTGCCGTAGACCGAGGCGTCACCGACGTCCTCCAGACCCCGCTCGCGCAGCCTGCGCACGATGTCGTAGCCATAACCGTCCTCGTCGTCGACCACGGCCAGAACCGTCAGGTCGAGCACTCCCTTGAGGAGCTGGGTGGTGTCCATGCGATGGAGAGTACTACGGAATACGCAGTAGTGCGCAGTACGTCGGTTCGGCGCGCCGTGCGAGGATCTGGGCCATGGAAAAACGCCTGGGCGTCTGCAACCTGTGTGAGGCCATCTGCGGCCTGGAGCTCACCATCGAGCAGCGCCCCGACGGGCCGCACGTGACCTCCATCCGGGGCAATGACGCCGATCCGCTCTCGCGAGGGCACATCTGCCCCAAGGGGGTGGCTTTGGCCGACGTCTACGAGGACCCCGACCGGCTGCGTCGTCCCGTGAAGCGGAGCGGCGAGACCTGGGTGGAGATCTCGTGGGACGAGGCTCTCGACCTCGCCGCCGACGGCATCGCGCGGGCGATCAATGAGCACGGACGCGACGCCCTTGGTGTCTACCTCGGCAACCCCAACGCCCATTCGCTAGGCGCGCAGACCCACGGCACCGGGATGCTGAAGACGTTCAAGACCCGCAACAAGTTCAGCGCCAGCTCGGTGGACCAGATCCCTCACCAGTTCATCGCTTGGCAGCTCTTCGGGCACCAGCTGATGATCCCGATCCCGGACATCGACCAGACCTCCTACTTTCTGGTCTTCGGCGCCAACCCGATGGCCTCCAACGGGTCGCTGATGACGGTGCCGGACTTCCCCAACCGGCTGCGTGAGCTGCGCAAGCGCGGCGGCAAGATGGTGGTCCTCGACCCGCGCCGGACCGAGACCGCCAAGGTCGCCGACGAGCACCACTTCGTGAAGCCTGCCTCGGATGCGACGGTGCTGCTCGCGATGGTGAACGTGTTGCTGGCCGAGGGCCTGAGCGCTCCCCCGGCCTACGTCGACGGCATCGAGTCGGTGCGGCTGGCCGTCGCGGACTTCACCCCCGAGCTGGCCGAGCAGGCTTCCGGCGTGCCGGCAGAGACGATTCGTCGGCTGACCCGGGAGTTCGCGGCGGCCGACGGGGCTGCGGCGTACGGGCGGCTGGGGCTCTCCACGCAGGGCTTCGGCTCAATCTGCCAGTGGGCGATCCACTGCCTCAACATCCTGTCGGGCAACTTCGACCGCGAGGACGGCGTGCTGTTCACCGAGCCGGCGATCGACATCGTCGGCAAGGCGATCGTCGGTCGCGGGCATTTCGACGTCTGGCGGAGTCGGGTCCGCGACCTGCCGGAGTTCGGCGGCGAGCTGCCGGTCAGCGTCTTCCGTGAGGAGATCGAGACCGCTGGCGAGGGCCAGATCAAGGCCGTGCTCACCGTGGCCGGCAACCCGGTGCTCTCCACCCCGGACGGCGCCGGGCTGTCCCGGGCGTTCGAGACGTTGGACTTCATGGCGGCCGTGGACATCTACCTCAACGAGACCACCCGGCACGCCGACGTGATCCTGCCTCCAACGACGGCACTCGAGCGCGACCAGTACGACCTCGTCTTCCAGTCGCTGGCCGTGCGCAACACCGCGCGGTTCACCCCCGCGGTACTGCCCAAGCCCGAGGGTGCCATGGAGGACTGGGAGATCTTCCGTGAGCTTGCGCTGCGTACCGCGGCGCGACTCGAGAAGAAGAAGCCGTTGCTCAAGGCGCTCACCGAGCGCGCCCGACTCAGCCTGCGCCCCACCACGCTGGTCACCGCCCTGCTGCTGGCCGGCCGGCGCACCTCGATGCGGGCGCTCCGCGCGAACCCCGCCGGGGTCGACCTCGGGCCTCTGCGTCCCACCATGCCTGCACGGCTGCAGACCCGCGACAAGCGCATCCACCTGGCTCCCGACCTCGTCATCGCCGACCTCGACCGGTTGCGGCGTACGACGGCCGAGCTGGCCGAGTCCGCCGCGGACGGACAGCTGGTGCTGATCGGACGGCGTCACCAGCGCGACAACAACTCCTGGATGCACAACAGCGAGCGACTGACCCGTGGCAAGCCACGGCACCACCTGCTGATGAACCCCGACGATCTCGCCGGGCTCGGCCTGAGCGACGGAGACCAGGTGGAGGTGACCTCGCGCGTGGGCAAGGTGGTCACCGACGTGCTCGCCACCGAGGACATGATGCCCGGCGTGGTCTCGCTCCCTCATGGCTACGGGCACCAGCGCGCCGGCGTCAAGATGGCCAACGCGACGCGAGTGGTCGGGGTCTCGATCAACGACCTCACCGACCCCGAACGCCTCGACCTGTCTGGCAATGCCGCGTTGAACGGCGTGCCGGTGTCAGTCGGCAAGGCCTGAGCCTTCGACGACCCTCGTTGCCGAACGGGGCCGTGCAGCTCCCGCCATACGCCGCCGTCGGGCTGGCCGGACGCACTGCGTAGGAGCGTGATGCTCAGCCCTCGCGTGCGGCCAGGTAGACGGTCCGCACCCCCATGGCACGGTCGAGCTCCGACTTCAGCTGGGTGAAGAACTGGTCGCGGTAGGTCTCGTCGGTGACCGCGTAGACGGTGAAGTACAGCCCCGCGAACGCCGCCAGGAACACCGAGACCTGCAGCAGCTCCACCGAGAGGTTCGAGGCCCACGGCAGGGCGTGGATGTCGCCCTGCACCCAGGCCTGCTGCACGGTGTGGGTCATCACGATCGCCCCGAAGATCACGAAGAACACGAACACCGAGACCGAGAGCAGCAGCACCTGAAGCGCCTGGACCACCATCAGCACCACCAGCAGGTTGGTCTTCTCGAGCCCGTGGATCTCGGTGTGCTCCCGGATCCGGGTGCCGCGCTCGGCAAGGGTGTGGGCGTAGGACTCCAACGGCGTGCCGTGCGCGACCGCGACCAGCCGGGCGGTGTCGGCCTCGCGGTCGACCTGGTCGAGCTCGTCGGGCAGCCGCACCAGCAGGAAGCCCAGCGCGAGCCCTGCGAACAACAGCACCGTCACCCACAGCACAGCGCCGTCCAGCGTGGACGAGACCTGCCAGAC
>JBDSBU010000169.1:0-10055 GCA_039921445.1 Marmoricola sp.
GGTCGAGCGCAACGTCACGGCGGTTTCGGGATGGACCCGAGCGCCGTACGCCGGCTGCTGCTGGCCACGGCCACGGACCACGCCTGCCCGGCGGGCGGTGTCCAGGACTACAGCGCCGAGGGCCGCACTCCCGACTACACGGCAACCTGTGTCGGGACGTCGGCGAACAACGGGTTCTACGGCGAGGGCATCGTCAACGCGGCCAGCGTCGTACGACGTTGAGCCACCGTTGTTGAACAGATGAGCGGCAGGCGGTGCGGAGACCGTTACGGTTCCACCATGTCCCCGCACCGCCTGCGCCAACTTGGGCACCGCGACCTCCTCGAAGACACCAAAGGGCAAGGGCAAGGCAAGGGGCTCGATCACTGCCTCGGCCGGCGCCACGGCGACCCCCACCGGAACCCCGACCGTCACCCCGTCCAAGTGGTCAACCTCACGAGATCTTCATCGACCGGGCACCCAAGGACCCCGCGCTGGCTGGCCAGAACGCCGTGCTGCTCTACTATTCCGCGCTCAACACCGGCACCTCGACCTATCGCGATTACGACCCGGTCGGCGATCGCTTCTTCGTCCGCTCCAACGACCAGGTGATGGGGCAGCAGCACCTCTACGGTCCAGACGACGCGGACGCCCCCGGAAATTGCCGCACGGCGGGCAAGGTGGAGTGGAAGCGGGGCAGCGTGCTCACCGGCTGCGCCGTGCTGACGCTGCCCAAGGACACCGAGCTGGGTGGGGTCGCCTTCTTCGACGGCGACCGCAAGAAGCCCCGCCTGCGAGTCCTGCGCTACCCCTGATCCCGGTCCAACCCAGGCCCGCTGGGGTGTCGGTGCGGCCACGTAGGGTGGCCCGTGCGATGACTGACTTTCCCCTTCCCGGCATGCCCGTTGCCACTCCCCGGTCCCCGTCGTCCGGCGAGAGGGGCTCAGGTCAGCAGACCGTCGAGGGGCAGAGTCGACGGCGCAGCGGACCCTCTCGAGAGCAGCTGCTCGACGGGCTCAACGAGCCGCAGCGGCAGGCTGTCGTGCACGAGGGCGCACCGCTGCTGGTGGTGGCCGGGGCCGGCTCCGGCAAGACCCGGGTGCTCACGCGCCGGATCGCCTGGCTGATCTCCGAGCGCGGAGCGCACCCCGGCTCGATCCTGGCGATCACCTTCACCAACAAGGCGGCGGCCGAGATGCGTGAGCGCGTCGAGGAGCTCGTCGGCGGGCGCGCGAAGATCATGTGGGTCAGCACCTTCCACTCCGCGTGTGTTCGGATCCTGCGCAAGGAGATCACCCACTTCAACAACGGTTCCGGCTTCGCCTTCAAGTCGAGCTTCACGATCTACGACGCCGCCGACTCCAAGCGGCTGATGACCCTCGTGTGCCGCGACCTCGATCTCGATGTGAAGCGCTACCCGCCGCGGGCGATCCTGAACTGGGTCAGCAACGCCAAGAACGAGCTCCAGGATCACGAGGACGCCGCCAAGGACGCGCGCAACGGCCAGGAGGAGACCTACGCCTCGGCGTACGCCGAGTATCAGCGCCGGCTGCGGCAGGCCAACGCGCTCGACTTCGACGACCTGCTGATGATGACCGTGCACCTGTTCCGCGCCTTCCCCGCCGTGCGCGAGAACTGGCGGCGTCGGTTCCGCCACGTGCTCGTCGATGAGTACCAGGACACCAACCACGCGCAGTACGCCCTGATCCACGAGCTCTGCGCCAGCTCGCTGGAGCAACCCGCGACCGAGCTGGAGAGCAGCGACGCGGTCGAGCCCGCTGAGCTGATGGTGGTCGGCGACGCCGATCAGTCCATCTACGCCTTCCGTGGCGCCAACATCCGCAACATCATGGACTTCGAGCAAGACTTCCCGAACGCCGGCACGGTGATGCTCGAGCAGAACTACCGCTCCACCCAGACGATCCTCACCGCCGCCAACGCGGTGATCAAGCGCAACGAGAGTCGCAAGGCCAAGAACCTGTGGACCGATGCGGGGGAGGGTGAACGGATCGTTGGCTACGTGGGTGACGACGAGCATGACGAGGCCAGGTTCGTGGCCGAGGAGGTCGACAAGCTCACCGATGCCGGCACCGTCCGGGCGGGCGACGTCGCGATCTTCTACCGCACCAACGCCCAGTCGCGGGTCTTCGAGGAGGTCTTCATCAGGGTCGGCCTGCCCTACCGCGTCGTGGGTGGGGTGCGGTTCTACGAGCGGCGCGAGGTTCGTGACGCGCTCGCCTACCTGCGGGTGCTGGTCAACCCGGCCGACTCGGTGTCCATGCGCCGGGTGCTGAACACCCCCAAGCGGGGGATCGGCGACCGGGCCGAGGCCTGCATCGAGGGATTGGCCCAGCGCGACCGGATCACGTTCTGGGAGGCGCTCCAGCGAGCCGAGGACGCTCCGGGTCTGGCGACGAGGTCGCTCAACGCCATCCGTGGCTTCGTCGACCTGATCGAACAGCTCCAGTCGATGGTGGCGGCCGGTGAGCGCACGGACGTCGTGCTCGAGCAGGCGCTGACCCGCAGCGGCTACCTCAAGGAGCTCGAGGACTCCGAGGACCCGCAGGACGAGACCCGGGTGGAGAACCTCGGCGAGCTGGTCGCGGTGGCCCGTGAGTTCGCCGACGACCCACAGCTCGGGCCCTCTGCCGACCCGGCAGACGCCGAGGACGCTGGAGACGGCGACACTGCGCCCGAGCCGCCGGGGCTGGTGGACTTCTTGGAGCGGGTCGCCCTGGTGGCCGACTCCGATCAGATCCCGGACGCTCCGAGCGACGAGAGCCAGCCCGATGCCAGTGCACAGACCGGCGTCGTGACCCTGATGACGCTGCACACGGCTAAGGGCCTTGAGTTCCCGGTGGTGTTCTTGACCGGTCTCGAGGACGGCGTCTTCCCGCACATGAGGTCGCTGGGAGACAAGCCCGAGCTCGAGGAGGAGCGCCGCCTGGCCTATGTGGGGCTCACCCGCGCACGGGAAAGGCTCTACGTGACGCGTGCGGTGGTGCGCTCGGCGTGGGGGGCTCCGCAGCACAACCCAGCCTCGCGGTTCCTCGACGAGCTCCCGGTCGACCTGACGGACTGGCGACGCACGGCGGCCGAGATGACCTCGTGGAACCGGCCGTCCTTCGGCTCCGGCCCGGCCAGTGGTCTGGCACCACAACGTCGCTTCGGCACGGCGAGCGCGCGCTCCGATGCTGCCCGCAAGGCCAAGGCCGGCCGTCCGATCCCGTCCCTGGACCCCGGCGACCGGGTGCAGCACGACAGCTTCGGCCTCGGCACCGTGGTGGCGCTCGAGGGATCCGGCGACAGCGCTGTGGCCTCGATCGACTTCGGGACCGACGGCGTCAAGCGATTGCTGCTGCGCTACGCGCCGGTGGAGAAGCTCTGAGCGGGTGGGCTACGGCGTCAGGCCGTGGAAGACCAGAGCGGTGAACGGGTCGACCGGGTCGCCGCCGCCGGGGCGGACCTCGAGGTGCAGGTGTGGACCGGTGCTGTTGCCGGTGCTGCCGATGTTGCCGACCTGCTGACCCGCCGAGACGGTGTCGCCGACCTGCACGCCGATCACGCTCTGGTGGTTGTACCAGATCTCGGTGCCGTCCTCGAGGGTCTCGACGGTCTGGTTGCCGTAGGACCCCTCGTATCCGGTCTTGGTGATCACACCGTTGGCCACCGCCGCGATGGGAGTCCCGGAGGGCGCGGCGAAGTCCAGACCGGTGTGGTTGCTGGACCAAAGGCCTCCGGCCATCCCGAACCGGGCAGTCAGACGGTAGCCGATGACGGGCAGGACCCACTGGTTCTTGGCGATCTCGCTGGCGCGCGCCTCGGCAGCGCGGCCGAGGGACTTCAGCTCGGCGTTGCGCTCGTTGGCCTGCTGCTCGGCAGCCTGCTTCAGCTTCGCGTCGGCGGCGTCCTCGAGGGCTTGGCGCTCTGAGTCGCGGCTGATCGCCATGGCGCGCGGTGTGCCCACGAAGCCGATGGCGTCGGTCCCGCCCAGGTCGAGCTTGGCGGAGGCAGCCGAGAAGCGCACCGCGCTGCTGGTCGGTGCGGCACTGGCACCCTCGCCGAGGGTGACCGCACCGGTGCCGGCGATGGCGAGAGCAGTCAGACCCACCAGGGTGGGCACGGCTGGGATCCGGGTCAGCAGCGAGGTCCGGGCGGGCTTGACGGGCTTGGTGGCCCGGCGGCGGCCTGCAGAGACTGACTTCGCGGAGGGTGAGGCGGAGGGTGTCGGAGCTGAGGCGGTCGTGGGCTCGACCACGGATGCTGCTGCGGCATGACGCGGGGCGGCGTGCTCTGAGGCGGTGCGCCTCGAGGCGCTGAGCCTCGAAGCTGCGCGGCGCGGGGAGGGAGGCTGCTCAGGGGTCACCGAGGAGCGTCGAGCGCCAGACGTGGTCTGGCCGCGATGCTCTGCACGATGGTTGCCCATGCGCCACCTTTCTCCTTTGGTCACCCGGGGGATACAGCGACCACGAACGATAACGGAATGGTGTCGGCTCGCGAAATCCGGATGGTTTAGATCGGTGCACAAAGGGTAGATCGCGCCGCGCGCCCGCCTCCGATGTGGCCGAGGTCACGACGTTGTCGGACAGCCGATAGCCTGAGGCCATGTTGCGCATTGTGGTGGCCAAGCCGGGTCTGGACGGGCACGACCGGGGCGCCAAGGTGGTCGCGCGGGCGCTCCGGGACGCGGGTCACGAGGTGATCTACACCGGCCTGCACCAGACCCCCGAACAGATCGTCGAGACGGCCATCCAGGAGGACGCCGACATGATCGGCCTCTCGGTGCTCTCCGGGGCCCACATGACCCTGTTCCGCAAGATCGTCGACCTTCTCGCGGAGCGAGACGCCAGTGACATCGTGGTCTTCGGCGGCGGCATCGTCCCGGAGGAGGACTTTGCGCCGCTTGCCGAGATCGGGGTGGCGAAGATCTTCACGCCCGGTGCCACGACCGGTGAGATCACCGGCTGGGTCGCCTCGGTGGAGGAGTCCGAAGCCTCCTGAGCGGGTTGCCTTCCTGCGTGGCTCGGTCTCTCGAGCGGCTCGTGGGCCGGCTCAGAAGACCAGCCGCGAGGTGAGCGGCAGCGCGAGCGTGCTGGGAGCCGACGGGTCGGTGCGGACAGTGACCGGCTGGGCGACGGTGTTGCCGGCGTAGGCGAAGTCGCTGGCGGCGAGCACCACCTGGAGCCGGTGACCGGTCGCGAAGCGGTGCACCACACCCGGCAGCCGCACCGTGACCGGCTCGGTGACGTCGGTGACGCGCATCGGCGAGATCAGGCGGTTCTTGAGCACCTTCGAGCCGTCTGGCGCGACGTCGTACAGCTTTGCGAAGAGCACCAGCTGACCTGACGGGCCGCCTGTCTGGGAGCCGGCTGCGACCGGGGCGTCGAGGTGCACCGTCAGGAGCGGGCCACCCACGAGGTCGGCGGGAGCCTTCAGGGGTGCTGAGGTGAAGGCGGCGAAGGTGCCGGGAGCGTCGCTGGGCGGGTTGTTGACCTGGCCACCCTCCAGCCCGGAGGTCTCAGAGTAGGAGGTCGGCGCGGCTGCTGCGTTGCCGTAGCTCGCGGAGCCGGCCCTGACCGCGGAGCGCGTGGGGGTGAGGGCGTCGTTGCCGGTCAGGTAGAGCGTGTTCGTCGGCTTCCACGAGACGCTGCGGCGCGAGGTGTAGGCCTTGGCGATCGCCTTACCGGCGCGGGCCTTGCCGGTGTCGTAGGGCACCCAGTCGCGGAAGTACTCGAACCTGGGGCCGGTCGAGACTCCTGCACGGCCGCGCACGAAGTGGTCCATCCAGTTCAAGAAGCGCTTGCCGAGGTAGGAGTCGCGCAACGACTTGGCGCCGAAGTCGAGCTCACCGGGGACCGGACTGGACCCGGAGTGGCCCCAGGACTGCCAGATCAACTTGGTCGTCGTGCCCTGCTTGCGCAGCGAGTTGTACGTCGCGACGGACTCGTTGAGGTTGAACAAGGTGTCCTTCTGCCCCTGCACCAGCAGGGTGGGCACCTTGATCTGCTTGATGTAGGTGGCCACTGAGGCCGCCTTCGCCAGGGCGACGGTGCCGGCGTCGGGATAGCCGACGGTGTTCATCGCGGCAACGCCCACGCAGGCCTGGTCGACGAAGTTGGGGCAGCCCACCATCGTCTCGGGGTCAGCAGTGGCGTTCTCGGCACCTGAGGCGATGCCGGCGCCGAAGAACAGGTCGATCCACTGCTTCTTGGCCACGTTGTTCGGGGCCAGGGAGTAGGTCAGGTCGTTCCAGGTGATGATCGGGATGATCGCGTCGATGCGACGGTCCTGCTTGGCGACGGCATACTGGATCTGCCCGCCGTAGGAACCGCCGATCATGCCGACGCGCGGATCGCCGCGCTTCTCCATCGAGACCGAACGCAGGTAGTGCTTGGTGCTGCTGCCCGCCTGGAGGTAGGGCCGCTTGCCCGCGAGGACGTCGACCATCTGCTTGCCGGCCCTGCCGTCCCAGGCGGGGTCGTCCATCTGGACCTTGCAGTTGGTCTTGCCGAAGCCGAGCCCGGAGTAGCTGAGCACCACGTAGCCCTGATTGACGAAGCCCTTGCCGACAGCGGTCTGGTTGCTGTCGGCCTTGTCGCCGCCGAAGCCGTGCGTGGTCAGGATCGCCGGGGCGCGGTGCCGCCGGTTGGCGCCGTCGGGGACATAGAGGTCGGCGTCCATTCGGCACGGCACGTCACCCGATGGGCCCACGAGGACGTCGACAGTGATCGCCTTGACCGAGTAGCCCGGTGTCGAGTCGATGGCTGCGGAGGTGGGGCCACCGACGAGGGCGGACCCGGAGGCGATCAGAACGGTGACCAGGAGGCTGGCCTTCACGCGAAGCTGCATGGGGTGAAAAACGAGCGGGGTCCGATTGAGTCACGTGGTCTCGTTAAACCAGGTCCTGGGTCAGACCCTGCGTCGCCGGTCACACTCTGCGCTGCTGGTCACGCCCTGCGACGCTGGCCGCGTGCGGTCACGAAGGCGACGACCAGCTCGGCGAACTCCTCGGGGCGTGAGCGCGGGAGCCAGTGACCGGCCTCGATCTCGACCCGAGTCAGGTCCCGGCAGCGGGCCTCGAGGCCGGCGACCGAGACAGGAAGGACCCACGGGTCCCTGGTGGCGACGATGAGCTGCACCGGGACCGACGTACGCCACGCCAGCGGCGCGCGGAGCTGCCGCACCACGTTGGCGCGGTAGAGGTTCATGCCGTACCGGGAGTTGGACGCCACCTGAGGGCCCCAGGGGAGCAGGTCGATCGTTGGGTCGAGTCGGCGCAGGAACGGTCGGAGCCGGCGGTTGGCGTTCCAGGCGATCTCGGGGAGCCGCGGGACCAAGAAGAGCCACACGTACCAGCTGTGCAGGAGTTGCGGGAGCAGTCGCAATCGTCCCCGCCAGGTCGAGGCCAGCGTGCCGAGGTGGTCAAGACTGGGACCGCTGGCCGAGGTGTACGTCGCGATGCGTCCCTCGAGACGCGGGTCCCAGGTCTCGGCGGCGATCGCCTCCCAGGCGCCGGTCGACCCCCAGTCGTGCGCCACGAGATGGACCTGCTCCTGGGGCGGGACGCACGCGTCGAGCACGGCGATCAGGTCCTCGACGAGCAGCGGCGTCCGGTAGGCCGGCACACCCTCGGGTCGCGACGAATCCCCGCAACCGCGAACGTCGTAGGTGATCAGGTGCCACTCGGAGGGCAGCCGACGGAGGATCGGTTCCCACATCGTCTGGTCGTCGGGAAACCCGTGCACGAGCAGCACGTGGGTGTCGGCCGAGCGGTCGCCGTACTCGCGCACCGCGAGGCTCACCGCGGGTGTGGTCGGCGAAGTGACCTGCGTCTCGATGCGTTCCACGAGCGGCACCCTACGTGGCCGACGCGGCGGGTTCGGGTCTATGGTCGGGCAGGCGGTCGCCGCAGGACCCTGTGCGCCCGCGAACCCCGACAATCATCAAAGGAGCGGTTGACCCGTGGACCTGATGGAGTACCAAGCGAAGGAACTCTTCGCCAAGCATGGTGTGCCGGTGACTCTCGGCAAGACCGTCGAGACCGCCGCCGACGCGCGCGCGGCCGCCGAGGAGATCGGTGGCACCGTCGTCGTCAAGGCCCAGGTCAAGGCCGGCGGTCGTGGCAAGGCCGGCGGCGTGAAGCTGGCCAAGACCCCCGACGAGGCGCAGGAGCACGCAGAGGCGATCCTCGGCATGGAGATCAAGGGACTCACGGTCAACCGTGTCTCGGTGGTCCCGGCCGAGTCGATCGAGGAGGAGTACTACTTCTCCTTCCTGCTCGACCGTTCGAACCGTTCCTACCTGTGCATCGCCTCTGTCGAGGGCGGTGTGGAGATCGAGGAGGTCGCCAAGACCAACCCCGACGCCGTTGCCAAGATCGCGATCGACCCGGGCGCCGGCGTCGACCAGGCCAAGGCGACCGAGATCGTCGAGCAGGCCGGCTTCCCCGACGTGCTCAAGGAGCAGGCCGTCCAGCTCGTGCTGGCGCTGTGGAAGGTCTTCGTCGAGGAGGATGCCACCCTCGTCGAGGTCAACCCGCTCGCCCGCCTCGCCGGTGACAAGCTCGAGGCGCTCGACGGCAAGGTCTCCCTCGATGAGAACGCGGAGTTCCGTCACGAGGACCACGCCGCGTTCGAGGACAAGGACGCGGCCGACCCGCTGGAGGCCAAGGCCAAGTCGAAGGGCCTGAACTACGTCAAGCTCGACGGCGCGGTCGGCATCATCGGCAACGGCGCCGGACTGGTCATGTCCACGCTCGACGTCGTCGCCTACGCCGGTGAGAAGCACGGCGGGGTCACCCCGGCGAACTTCCTCGACATCGGCGGTGGCGCCAACGCCCAGGTGATGGCGGACGGTCTCGACGTGATCCTCAACGACGCACAGGTCAAGTCGGTCTTCGTCAACGTCTTCGGCGGGATCACCGCCTGTGACGAGGTCGCCAACGGCATCGTCGGTGCCCTCGACATCCTCGGCGACGAGGCCACCAAGCCGCTCGTCGTACGCCTCGACGGCAACAACGTGGAGGCTGGACGCCGGATCCTCAACGAGGCCAACCACCCCCTCGTGACGCTGGTGGACACCATGGACGGCGCGGCCGACAAGGCCGCCGAGCTGGCGAACAGCTGAGACGGAGAGAGAACAGATGTCGATCTACCTGAACAAGGACTCCAAGATCATCGTCCAGGGCATGACCGGTGGCATGGGCTCCAAGCACACCGCCCTCATGGTCGAGGCGGGCTCCAACATCGTCGGCGGCGTCAACGCACGCAAGGCCGGCACCTCGGTCGAGCTCGGTGGCCAGGACCTCCCGGTCTTCGGCAGCGTCAAGGACGCGATGGCCGAGACCGGTGCCAACGTCTCGGTCGTCTTCGTGCCCCCGGCCTTCACCAAGGACGCGTGCATCGAGGCCATCGACGCGGGCATCGGCCTGCTCGTGGTGATCACCGAGGGCGTGCCGGTGCAGGACTCGGCCGAGGTCTGGGCCTACCTGGCGGGCAAGCAGACGCGGATGATCGGCCCCAACTGCCCCGGCATCATCACGCCGGGCGAGTCGCTCGCCGGCATCACCCCGCACACCATCGCGGGCGCTGGCCCGGTCGGGCTGGTCTCGAAGTCGGGCACGCTGACCTACCAGATGATGTTCGAGCTGAAGGACTACGGCTTCACCACGGCCATCGGCATCGGCGGTGACCCCATCGTCGGCACCTCGCACATCGATGCTCTCGAGGCCTTCGAGAACGATCCCGACACCAAGGCGATCGTGATGATCGGCGAGATCGGTGGTGACGCCGAGGAGCGGGCCGCCGAGTACATCCGCGATCACGTCACCAAGCCCGTCGTCGGCTACGTCGCCGGCTTCACCGCCCCCGAGGGCAAGACCATGGGCCACGCCGGCGCCATCGTCTCGGGTTCCTCGGGCACGGCACAGGCCAAGAAGGAGGCCCTCGAGGCCGTCGGGGTCAAGGTCGGCAAGACCCCGTCCGAGACCGCCCAGCTGATGCGGGACATCCTCGAGTCGCTCTGAGTCTCAGGGGAGTGCCAGTTTCACAGGTTACCTTGTGAAACTGGCACTTCTC
>JBDSBU010000170.1:0-11662 GCA_039921445.1 Marmoricola sp.
TTGGCAACCTCGACTTCGAGACCGGAGAGGTGCTGGCACCGGGAAGGATCGCGCGCTTCCGGCGCTGAGCGTGGGACCGGCTGGTCAGACGGTCCCGCGGACCAGTCCGATCAGCCGGTCCAGCACCCGCCCGCCGTCGACACGCAGACCGTTGTGCAGGTACTCGTCGGTCAGCCAGCGCTGCATCCCCGGGAGCAGGGCGGCTGTCTCCTCGGAGAAGCGACGGTCCACGAACGGGTCTTCGGCGTAGATCGCGGCCGCGCACGGCACGTCGGCCGACCCGAGCACGTCGGCATCGTAGAGACGGTGCCACTCGTGCTCGGCGAGCAGCCCAGCCACCTCGGCGTACGGCTGCAGGTCGGCGGAGTCTTCGAAGTGCCAGCCGAAGAGGTGCTCGCCGGTCAGCAGGGTGGAGTCATCGGCGGCGAAGTCCTCGGGCTGCACGCGCTCGGCGGCCCAACGGGTCGGCCCCCCGTCGGCGTAGCAGGACTCGTGCACGACGGCGTAGAGCGGGTTGCGACCCCCGAAGGGCAGCATCTGTGCCAGGTCGTGCCCAAAGGCTGGAGAGTGCGGGTCGCGCTCGAGCAGGTAGTGCACCTGCTCGGCCCCGCCGTTCATGCCGAGCTGGTTGCCGATCGTGCGGAAGAGTCGCGCGCTGACCTGCTCCCCGCCCGGCCGGGTCACCTCACCGGCGCGACACAGGTCCAGGACGTGGTCCAACCGCTGCCGGTCACCGGGGAAGCGCCGGTGGTAGTCGGTGTCCAGGCGTCGCATCGCATCGAAGGTGGCGGCGTACACCTCCTGGACCGGGCGACCCACGGGCGGAAGCCCTCCGGTGAAGAACACCTCGCGGAGGCTGGCCGGAGCCGAAGAGAGGTAGCGCAGCGCGCAGAAGCCGCCGAAGGACTGGCCCAGGACGCTCCAGGTCTCCACACCGAGGTGTTCGCGAAAGCTCTCGGCGTCGCGGACGATCGAGTCGGCCCGGAAGTGGGTGAGGTACGCCGCGTCCCCGGCCGCATCCTCGCCCGGTAGCCCGTAGGGCGTCGAGCGACCGGTGCCTCGCTGGTCGAGCATCAGCACCCGGTAGTCGCTCAACGCACGTTCGAGCCAAGCAGGACCTCCCGGTCGTCCGGTGGGTCGCGGAGCCTCGTGTCCAGGGCCCCCTTGGAGGAACACCAGGAACGGTCGGTCGCCTCCACCGGGAGCTGCCACCTCTCGGGCGAAGACCTCGATGGTCGCCGCGTCGGGTCGGTCGTGGTCGAGCGGCAGCTCGAGGACGTGGTCGGTCAGAACGAGGCCGGGTACTGCGTGGCGAGGCGACATCCCGACAGGCTAGGCACTGGTCCGGTTCGCAGCCAGCTCGTCCTCGACGTACGCCGGTCGCGAGACCGCGAGACCGATCGCCAGCTGCGGGACCGTGATCGCGATCAGAGCCAGGAGCGGCACCGTCCACCCGCCGCTGAGCTCACGGAGCACGCCGATCCCGAAAGGACCGATCCCAGCCATCAGGTAGCCGAACGACTGGGCGAACCCAGAGAGGGCTGCGGTGCCGGCCGACGTCCGGGCGCGCAGCCCGATCAGGGTGAGGATGATCGGGAAGGTGGTGGTTCCGATGCCGACCAGCACCGCCCACAGCAGGGCACCGGAGTGCGGAGCGAGGATCAGACCGGTGTACCCGATCGGGTAGCAAGCCATCACGCCGATCATCAACCGGGTCTGGTTGTGGCTCCGAGCCACCAGCCAAGGGATCAGGAACGACAGTGGGATGGTGACCCCGGTGATGACACCCAGCAGCAGCCCGGCCGTGTGGGCGGAGAAGCCGGCGTCGCGGTAGAGCTCGGAGAACCAGCCGAAGATCGCGTAGGCCTGCAGTGACTGCAGACCGAAGAACAGCGCCATCAGCCAACCGAGCCGGGTGCGGGCCACGTCCAGCAGAGCGATGTGCCCGGCGTCCTCCTCGGGCCGCCGGTCGTGCCCGACCAAGGCCAACCAGGGGAGTACGGCGATCCCGGCGGTGATCGACCACACCAGCAACCCCGACCTCCAACCGTTCCCCGCGTCGCTGGCAGGCACCGTGAGCACCGACGCGGAGGTGAGTCCGATCGCCAGTGCCGTGGAGTAGATCGAGGTCATCAACCCGATCCGATGGGGGAAGTGCAGCTTGACCAGCGATGGCAGCAGCACGTTGGCCGACGCCATCCCGGCAAGAGCCAGCATCGAGAGTGCGAGGAACAGCGGCACCGAGCTCACCATCGACCGCGCGGCCAGCCCGCCGGTGACGCACAGCAGCGCCACCAGGGTCAGCCGGTGCACGCCGATGAGTCGGGCTCCTCGCGGTGCGAGTGAGCCGAAGAGCGCGAAGGCGAGCACGGGAAGTGAGGTCAGCAGACCGGCCTCCGCCGTGGACATGCCAAGGCCGTCGACCACTTCGGTCAGCACCGGCCCGATGCTCACTGCGGCTGGGCGAAGGTTGAAACCGAGCACGATGATGCCGAGCACCACGAAGGCACGCTGGAATCGGGTCGTGGGAATCTCGGCAATCACCTGAGCATCGTGCCCGAGAGGTGGGTACGCCGCTTGCGTGGGGCACGGGCCCGCCTCGCCACGCGACACGCTTTGGGTGTGCGGGCGGTCTCGGTCGAGGCGGCCGTGCGCGTGCCGACATCGACCGAGCGCTCTACGAGGTTCGTGCGGTGGTCAAGCAGCTCGCCATGCGCCGCACCCTGTTCGTCTTCCCCCGCGACCTCCTGCCCTCGGCGTGCGGCAGTGCCTCGGCCCGCGTGGCCACGCAGGTCCGCACTCGGCTGGCCAAGGAGGGGCTTGACGGGCGTCGCGTGGGCACCGTCTACCCCTCCACCCTGATGCGGTCTGCACGCTGATCCGGCCGTAGGGTTCCGTGCGTGCCGAGTCCTGACAAACCCAACCAGCCAGAGCAACAGGCCCCGCCGGTCCAGCGGCTGCGGATTCGCTACGCCAAGCGCGGTCGGCTGCGCTTCACCAGCCACCGTGACTTCAGCCGCGCCTTCGAGCGCGCGATCTTCCGCGCCCGGATTCCGATGGCGTACTCCTCGGGCTTCAACCCGCACCCACGGATCTCCTACGCGGGTGCGGCTCCCACCGGCTCGGCCAGTGAGGCCGAGTACCTCGAGATCGGGCTCGCCGAGCTCCTCGACCCTGCCCGGGCACACGCCGACATCGATGAGGCGCTGCCAGAAGGTCTCGACGTGATCGAGGTCGTGACCAGTGCGGGTGGCTCGATCAGCGATCGGCTGGAGGCATCGGTGTGGCAGCTCAGCCTCGCCGATACCGACGCCGAGACCGCCCGCCGAGCGGCTGAGGCGTTGCTCGCCACCGAGGAGGTGCAGGTCGAGCGGATGACCAAGAAGGGCCTGCGTCGATTCGACGCAAGGGCCGCGATCGTGTCGGTGCGTGTCCTGGAAGCCACGGCGCAGCGACCGACGTGTGCGATACTCGAGGTGGTCCTGCGGCACGGTTCGCCGTCCGTGAGACCCGATGACGTTCTCGCCGCCCTTCACCAATCCTCCGGACTCAGCCTCACCGCCGCCCTCCAGCAGCGGATGGCGCAGGGCCCGCTTGATCCCGAAGGCGGCACGGTGGGTGATCCCTTGACACCCGACCGCGACGCGGCTGGCCAGTGAAGGTGACAGCTCCACTGGTGTGACACAGCCCGGCGACCGCGGTCGGTGCCCCAAGAGACCACCCGACGACGCGAAATGCGGAGGGTGTCGTCGCCATCCGAAGGCTTTAGTCGTACGCCGGTGCGCTCCACGTGCCGCCGCACGCAGACACCAGCACCGGTTCACGGGTGACAGCCGTATCCCGGGGCACAAGGAGAGCTCACAGTGCTCGACAACGACGACAACACCACCGACAACTCCACCGACAACTCCGCTCAGGAGCTCCCCGAGCCGGCTGGTCCGGCCCCCGACCAGCCCGATCAGGGCTCCCCCTCAGACTCCCGGGCCGAGTCGCCGTCGGACACCACCTCTGAGGCGCCGGTGAAGAAGGCGGCCGCCAAGCGGACCGCTGCGAAGAAGACTGGAGCGGCGCCGGCCAAGAAGGCTGCTGCCAAGAGGACGGCGAAGAAGGCCGCTCACAACCCCGAGTCCGAGCAGCCGCTCGAGACCGCTCCTGCACAGGCTCCCGAGACTGCATCCGAGACTGGCCCCGAGACTGGCCCCGACGCTGGAGCCCCTGCCGAGCCGCCGAGGAAGCGGGCGCCCGCACGCAAGCGCGCCGCGGCCAAGACCGCTGTTGCGGATGCGGCGACCGGGAGCCAGGACGCCGAGGACGCCGGGTCCACGGAAGCTGCCGAGGGTGGCGAGGAGAACACTCCCGTCGCGCCGATGGTGCTCTTCAAGACACCCGAGACCCAGCCCAAGCGCAAGCGCACCACCAAGAAGGCAGCTGCCGAGCCGGCTGAGACCGGCCAGGACTCGGTCGATGAGCCCATCGACGAGCTGGCGGCCGAGCAGGGCGGCGAGGAATCCGAGGAGACTCCTGCCCCTGCCAAGAAGTCCGGCAAGTCAGGTCGCTCCCAGAAGTCGGAGAAGTCGGAGAAGTCGCAGAAGTCGAAGTCCGGTGACGAGACCGCCTCCGACGCTGCTGGGGCCGCTGAGGCCGCCGCTGCCGACAACGACACCGACAACGACGCCGACAACGGGGCCGACAACGGGGCCGACGACGATCCCGACAATGATTCCGAGAACGAGGCCGACACCGACGACGACAGCTCCGAGGGCGAGGGCGGCGCACGTCGTCGTCGTCGCCGTGGTGGTCGTCGTCGTCGCAAGCCCTCCGACGGCAACGGTGAGGACACCGGGGAGCGCAACGGCCGCAACGGTGGCGACAAGGCGGCGTCCGGCGAGAACGCCGGGTCGACCGAGGACAGCGACAGCAGCGACAGCAACGACGACGGTGACGAGGACGGCGAGGGCAGTGGCTCACGCCGCCGCCGCCGCAGGCGTCGTACCGGTGACGACTCGGAGGGTTCCGACAACGGTGACCGTTCGAGCGACCGGTCGGGCGAGCGCGGTGGCGGTCGGTCGCGCGGTCCGCGCAACCCTGAGGACGAGATCACCAGCATCGGCGGTTCCACGCGGCTCGAGGCCAAGAAGCAGCGGCGCCGCGAGGGCCGCGAGGCGGGTCGCCGCCGGGCGCCGATCGTCAGCGAGGCCGAGTTCCTGGCCCGCCGCGAGTCGGTCGACCGCACCATGGTCATCCGTCAGCGCGACGACCTGACCCAGATCGGCGTGATCGAGGACAAGGTGCTCGTCGAGCACTACGTGGCCCGGGAGTCCCAGACCTCCCTGATCGGGAACGTCTACCTCGGGCGTGTGCAGAACGTGCTGCCCTCGATGGAGGCCGCCTTCATCGACATCGGCAAGGGTCGCAACGCGGTCATCTACGCCGGTGAGGTCAACTGGGCGGCGCTCGGTCACAAGGACGGCCAGCAGCGCAAGATCGAGTCGGTGCTCTCCTCTGGTCAAACGATCCTCGTCCAGGTCAGCAAGGACCCGATCGGCCACAAGGGCGCCCGTCTGACTGGCCAGATCAGCCTCCCGGGCCGGTTCCTGGTCTACGTCCCCGACGGCAACACCTCAGGCATCTCTCGCAAGCTGCCCGACACCGAGCGCAACCGCCTCAAGACCCTGCTCAAGGAGATCGTCCCGGACACGGCAGGCGTGATCGTGCGTACCGCCGCCGAGGGCGCCACCGAGGAGGAGCTCACCCTCGACGTCGAGCGCCTCACTGCGCGATGGGCCGACATCGAGACCAAGGTCCAGGCCGGCAAGGGCCCCGAGCTGCTGTACGGCGAGCCCGACCTGACCCTGAAGGTCGTGCGTGACCTGTTCACCGAGGACTTCGCCAAGCTGGTGATCGAGGGCGACGACGCCTGGGACCTCGTCGACGGATATGTCTCGCACGTCGCGCCGGACCTGCGCGAGCGCCTCGAGCGCTTCGTTCCCGGCGACAACGGCAAGGACATCTTCGCCAGCTACCGGGTCGACGAGCAGATCGCCAAGGGACTGGACCGCAAGGTCTGGCTGCCCTCGGGCGGTTCCCTGGTGATCGACCGCACCGAGGCGATGACGGTCGTCGACGTCAACACCGGCAAGTTCACCGGCTCGGGCGGAAACCTCGAGGAGACGGTCACCAAGAACAACCTCGAGGCCGCAGAGGAGATCGTCCGGCAGCTCCGGCTGCGCGACATCGGCGGCATCATCGTGGTCGACTTCATCGACATGGTGCTGGAGTCCAACCGCGACCTCGTGCTGCGACGTCTGGTGGAGTGCCTTGGTCGGGACCGGACCCGTCACCAGGTCGCCGAGGTCACCTCGCTCGGCCTGGTCCAGATGACGCGCAAGCGCATCGGCACCGGCCTGGTCGAGTCGTTCAGCAAGGACTGCGACCACTGCAAGGGCCGCGGCGTGGTGATCCAGGACCAGCCGGTTGACCCGGGTGGCCGGGTCGAGGACGAGGAGCCCCGCGGGCGCCGGTCCCGTGGTGGCGGTGGTGGCGGCGGTGGTGGCGGCCGTGGTCGCACCGGTGCTCCGCGCGACGGCGGCAACCAGGGCGGCAACGGCGGCAGCCAGGGGGGCAACCAAGATTCCGCTGCGCCCGCCAAGCCCTCACCCAAGGACCTCGCCGGCACCCGTCCGGTCGAGAAGCCATCTGAGGCGCCGGCTCCGGCCGACGAGGCAGTTGCAGACCAGCCCGCAGACAAGCCCGCAGACAAGCCGGCCGAGCAACCTGCTCAGCAGCAGGAGCCGGAGGCGCCCGCGCCCCAGGAGCCTGCGCTTTCCCAGGAACTCGCCCAACCCGATGCGGCTCAGCCCGAGCCGGCTCAGCCCGAGCCAGCTCAGCCCCAGACGCCGGCCGCGCCCGAGCCTCCCCGGGTGGTCACCAGCTCGCGACGGCGTACTGCGCGTCGGCCTGCAGGACCGCCTCCCGCGGTCACGGCACCGGTCATCGCTGCTGTCCCGCAGGAGCAGCAGCACGAGCCGGGCGCTTCCGCGCCTGACTCGGAGCCGGTCCAGGTCCTCGACAACTCCGCCACGGAGGCTCCGATCGAGGAGTCCGACAGCAGTGCCGGCTCGGTGCTGCACGTGCCGGTCAAGCGCAAGGGGACGCGCAAGCGCTGAGGATGCCGGATCGTGAGATCGTCCGGCCCCGGGGGGCGGGGCTGGACGTTTTGCGATCGGGGCCTGCGGTCCCGTAGTATCGACCCTCGGTGCGCCTCGGCGTGCCCTCTTTGTGGAAACCCTCTCGCAGCGCGACCCAGGTGGTCGCTGCTCGGTGCATGGGATCCCGACCAGACGTAGATGCAGGACCATGACGAAGGAGACCGCGGTGTACGCGATCGTGCGCGCAGGCGCCAAGCAGCAGAAGGTTGCCGTTGGCGACGTCATCGAGATCGACAAGGTCACGACGGGCGTCGGCGAATCGCTGAGCCTGCCGGTCGTGATGCTCGTCGACGGTGACACCGTGACGGCCTCAGGTCTGGACAAGGCAGCAGTGACCGTCGAGATCCTCGGCGCCACCAAGGGCCCCAAGATCGTCATCCAGAAGTACAAGAACAAGACCGGTTACAAGAAGCGCCAGGGTCACCGTCAGAAGTACACCCAGGTCAAGGTCACCGACATCAGCGCCTGACCCTCGGGTCAGCCATCACCTCCAAGGACAGCCCATGGCACACAAAAAGGGAGCAGCGTCGACCAAGAACGGTCGCGACTCCAACTCTCAGCGCCTCGGCGTGAAGCGCTACGGTGGTCAGCTCGTCAACGCCGGCGAGATCATCGTTCGTCAGCGAGGCACCCACTTCCACCCCGGCAGCGGTGTGGGACGCGGCGGCGACGACACCCTGTTCGCGCTGGTCGCGGGCAACGTGGAGTTCGGCACCAAGCGTGGCCGCAGGGTGGTCAACATCCTGCCGGCCGGGGAGTGACCCTCCACCGATACTGATCCGACACCGAGGGCGTTCCTGAGACTTTCAGGGGCGCCCTTCGTGCTTCCCCGGTAATTCCCCGGTAATTCCCCGGTCAGGCCGGGCGACCCATCTGATCAAACCTCCTGGAAGGAGCCCTCGATGGCAGTGCCGACTTTCGTCGACCGCGTCAAGCTGCACGTCATCGGTGGGCGTGGTGGCAACGGGGTGGCCTCGGTCCACCGCGAGAAGTTCAAGCCCCTCGGTGGCCCCGACGGCGGCAACGGCGGTCCGGGAGGGTCGATCATCTTGCGCGTCGACGCCGACGTCACCACCCTGATCGACTACCACCACAACGCCAAGCGCACCGGTGAGCACGGCGGTCACGGTGCCGGCGCACACCGCAACGGCGCACACGGCAGCGACATCGTCCTGCCCGTCCCGGAGGGGACGGTCGTCACCGACGAGTCGGGCCAGGTCCTTGCCGACCTCGTCGGCCCCGGGACCGAGATGGTGATCGCCCAGGGCGGTCGCGGTGGGCTCGGAAACGCCGCGCTGGCCTCGTCCAAGCGCAAAGCTCCCGGGTTCGCCCTGCTCGGTGAGCCAGGCGACGACCACGTCGTACAGCTCGAGCTCAAGGTCGTCGCCGACGTCGGCCTCGTGGGTTTCCCCAGCGCGGGAAAGTCGAGCCTGATCGCTGCGCTCTCCCGAGCCCGGCCGAAGATCGCTGACTACCCCTTCACCACGCTCGTCCCGAACCTCGGGGTGGTCAAGGCGGGCGACACCACCTTCACGGTGGCAGACGTCCCGGGCCTGATCGAAGGCGCCAGTGAGGGCCGCGGTCTGGGTCACGACTTTCTGCGCCACATCGAGCGCTGCGCCGCGATCGTGCACGTCGTGGACCTCGCCACCATGGAGCCCGGACGCAACCCGCTCGAGGACCTCGACGTGATCGAGGCCGAGCTGCAGCGGTACGGCGGGCTCGAGGATCGTCCCCGACTGGTGGCGCTGAACAAGATCGACGTGCCCGACGGCCGTGACATGGCCGATCTGGTCACCGGGGACATCGAGGCCCGTGGCTGGACGGTGCTGCCGGTCAGCGCCGCGAGCCATGAGGGTCTGCGCGAGCTGATGTTCGCGATGGCCGCGATCGTGGCCGAGCGCCGCGCGGAGACACCCAAGGTCGCCGAGTCCACTCGCATCGTGATCCGTCCGACCGACAGCAAGGGCAGCGACGAGTTCACGATCAAGGAGACCGGTGAGGGTTGGCGGGTGCGCGGCCTGAAGCCCGAGCGCTGGATCCGCCAGACCGACTTCAGCAACGATGAGGCTGTCGGCTTCCTCTCCGACCGGCTCAACCGACTGGGTGTGGAGCGCAAGCTGGTCGAGCTCGGTGCCATCGAGGGTGATCCTGTCCTGATCGGTGACCCGGCCAACGCCGTCGTCTTCGACTTCAAGCCCGGCATCGATGCCGGGGCGCAGCTGCTCAGCCGCCGTGGCGAGGACCAGCGCTTCGTGGAGTCCCGCCCGGCGCGCTACCGGCGTCAGGCGATCGACGATGCGATGCCTGAGCGCGGCGAGACCGAGGTTCGCGCCGATGTCGCCCGCCGGCTCGACGCTGGCGAGGCCGAGGACCTGGACTCCGACCCAGGCGTCGATCACGACGCCGACTGGGAGCAGCAGGACCCCGGGTGAAGCACGCCGAGGTTCGTTCGGCCGTGACGGACGCGCAGCGCGTCGTGGTCAAGGTCGGCTCGTCCTCCCTGACGACCGCCGAGGGCGGCATCGACCCCGAGCGGGTGCGGCGGCTCGTCGACAGCCTGGCCGGAGTCCGTGACCGCGGTGCCGACCTGGTGCTGGTCTCCTCGGGTGCCATCGCAGCGGGGTTGGCACCGTTGGGGTTCAAGCGGCGCCCTCGCGACCTGGCCCGTCAGCAGGCGGCCGCCTCTGTCGGCCAGGGATTGCTGGTGCACCGCTACACCGAGGAGTTCGCTCGTCACGGTCAGGTGACCGGTCAGGTGCTGCTCACCTTGGACGACGTGACCCGCCGGGCGCACTATCGCAACGCCCAGCGCACCTTCGACAAGCTCCTCGAGCTGGGAGTGGTGCCGATCGTCAACGAGAACGACACCGTCGCGACGACCGAGATCCGCTTCGGAGACAACGACCGACTGGCTGCCCTGGTCGCCCACATCGTGCATGCCGACCTCTTGGTGCTGCTCTCCGACGTCGACGGTCTCTACGACGCCCCGCCCCACCAGACCGAGAGCCGGTTGATCAGCGAGGTCAAGGACGTCGAAGACCTGAGCGGGATCCGGGTCGGCTCCGCCGGCAGCGGACACAGCAGCGGCCTGGGGTCCGGGGGGATGCAGACCAAGCTCGAGGCTGCGCGGATCGCGACTGGCGCCGGCATCCCGGTGGTCCTGACGAGCATGTCCCAAGCCAGCGGAGCCTTGAGCGGAGAGTCCCGCGGCACCCTGTTCCACGCGACCGGCCGACGCCGGCCCACCCGGCTGCTGTGGCTTGCCCACGCCACCGAGGCCAAGGGCAACATCGTGCTCGACGACGGAGCGGTGCGGGCGCTGACCGAGCGCCGCGCCTCCCTGTTGCCGGCCGGGATCACCGGCGTCTCCGGCACCTTCGCCGCTGGTGACCCTGTCGACCTCGTCGACGAGCGCGGCCGACGAGTGGCCCGTGGGCTGGTCAATTACGACGCCGCAGAGCTGCCCGGTCTACTGGGTCGTTCGACCCGCGAGCTCGCCACCGAGCTCGGAGCGGCGTACGAACGCGAGGTCGTCCACCGAGACGACCTGGTCCTGCTCTGAGAGAGTGCACGAATATGACCACGAGCGATCGCTGACGGCGCAGCACCGTGGAACGGAAGAACTTCCGGGTTGGAGTGAGCCCTGGTCAAGCCGCAACCAATCGGAGGTTCTCGCTCGTCCACGCAGCTTGCGGCTTTCGATTTCCTGGCCAGGTACAGCTGGCGCGCAGGCGTGCCTGTGGCCCCGACCCTTGCTGGGGTCGGGGCGGGGGCGGTCAGGTTCGTCGGTGCTGTCGCGGGATGGTGATCTGGACGCGACGAGTGCTGGTCAGCGGGGTCTGTTGCAGGCTCGAGCGCACGGGTGGGCGCCGGTCGGCGGGCTGGGTCTCGTAGTCGTGTCTGGTGGGTGCGGTCCAGGTGTATCCACCACCGTCGCGACGCTTGTAGTCCCAGTCGGTGTGGGTCTTGACCCGATGGTGGGTTCGGCACAACGGCGCCAGATTCCCCGGACTTGTTTGACCCGGCGGTCCGCCTTCGTCCATCGGCACGTAGGGCCTGATGTGGTCCAGGTCGCAGCCGCGAGAGTCACGATGGCAGCCGGGGAAGGCACAGTGCGCGTCGCGCAGAAGCACCTGCTCGCGCATCGCCGCAGGCGGGTCGTGCTGATCCACCGCGACGTCCGCGTTCAGGTCCATGACCGGGCGGAGGACCACTTTGCCGCCGGTGCCGGTCAGTCTGGCCAACCAGTCGGTAAGCAGCTTCGTGGTGGCGGCACCGAGTTTCTCGATCGACGTCGACCCGGCGCCGCCGGTGAGGTCAGCTTGGAGATCTTCGGGTTGCAGGTGCACGTAGAGGGTCGCGATCCCGCCACGCCCCGGGGTGGGGGTGGCGCCTTCGCGTCCTGACATCAGGTCCAGGGCGTACTGCGGGTCGGCCAGGACCCCGACCGC
>JBDSBU010000171.1:0-52674 GCA_039921445.1 Marmoricola sp.
GTCGGCGAGCTGGTTGCCCTCCCCGTCCTCCTGGTACTCGTCGTGGTTGAGGTCCTCCACGGTGGTGCCGTGCCCGGAGTACTGCACCACGAGGACGTCCCCGGGCTTGCCACCCACCACCAACCCCTGGATCCGCTCGACCATCTCCTCCAACGTGGCCTGCTCATTGAGCAGGGTGGAGACCTCGAAGCCGGCTGAGGTGAGCTCCTTGGCCCACGCTTCGGCATCGGCGACGCAGCCCGACAGCGCGTACTTCCCGGGATAGGCGTCGATACCGATGCACAGCGCCTTCCTGGTGGCACCGTCCACCGGCTGGGCAGACGTGGCCTGGGAAAGCTTGGTCTGTCGAGCCTCGATGTCGGCGAAGGCCTCCTCGGTGGTCAACCACGGGTCGCCGAGATCGCGGGTCTTGCCCTTGGCCGGGAAGCGTCGCGGCAGGTCGTCTCGGTCCAGAATCCTCCGGCCAAGGCTGTCCATGGTGTCCTGGTCGTCGTCGAAGTCACCATGGTGCTCGGAGCGGCTGCTGGAGCGAAGCCCGCCGCCGATGGTCTGGGACCACATCACCGTGCCCTTTCCTCCAGCAGTGGTCGATCCGAAGACCTCCCGTAGCCGTGGGTTTCGGCGTACGGACTCCTGCAGCCCGAGGATCTCGGCATGCTCCTCGGGCTCGAGCGCTTCGCGGATCAGGTAGAGCAGGGACTTCTGGTAGACGCCCATGCAGGTGTCCAACTTCTCGAAGTGCTCCGACATCGTGAACATCGTCAGCGCCTCGATCCGGGCGAGGACCGCGGGGTCCAGCACCCGGTTCTCGAACTCGTCCACCCGCACCGCCGGAGCCAGCAGGTTCAGCGAAGCGATCGTGGGTACGCCGGCGGCAAGCAGCTGTGGCACCAGGTGGGCGTGGAAGATCGAGCCGGCACTGTGCCCCACGGCGTGCACCCGGATCGTCCCTGGGTTGGCGGCCATGTAGTCCCCCAGCCTGGTGGCGAAGTAGCGAGCACCGCCGCTGGGCTCGCTGGCGAGCTCCGCGGTGCGCTTCATCGCTCCCCAGGTGTCCCGCCCCCTGGCACCGCGCAGCACCTCCTCGATGATCGCGTCGAGGGCGTCGGCGATGAACCCGCGGGCCTTCCCCGGAATGTGGTCCCGAACGGCGTCCCACAGCGAGTCGCCCAACGCGGTCTCCCAGACGAACTGCACCGGGAACGCGCCGTTGGCCTTCCACCACTCCACCTGCTTGCGCGCGATGCCGAGACCACTGGCCTTCGGGACCAGCCCCCCGTGGGCATAGATCACCAGGGGGACGTCGGCCCCACCGTGACCGGCGACGAACGCCGGGAGATGAGTGCTGAAGATCGCGTCGACATCGGCCTCGACCGTCTTGAAGTCCTTGACCGATGTCGGCGAGGTGGAGGCTCCGGCCGCCAGCCGTCCGTCGGGAACGTTGATGACGTAGGGATGCAGGGCAACCAGCTCGTCCCTGCTCAGTTCCACCGAGCGCGTTGTCGAGGCGGTGAGTGTCATCGTGGTGCCTTTCTCATTCGATAGGTGTGGCGACGCTGCGACCGGTCAGCCGGGCATCGGGGTGGGCGTAGACGGTGTAGGCGAGCCAGGACAGGTCCCCACTGCGACGGGCTTGCTGCCGCGCCGCGATCGTGGCGCGGGCCATGGTGTCCCCAGCGTCCAGTCGGGCGTAGAACTCCTCGACGAACGCACGCGCGGGCTCGTCACCGACCGACCACAGGCACCCCACGAAGGCACCGGCTCCTGCGCGCAGGAACGACTCCGCGAAACCTCCGGCCTCGGACCGACGTGACGGCGGTCGCCCCAGACGGCAGGCGTTGATCACCACCAATGGCCCGGGGTCGTGCAGTGCCAGCGGTGCGCGGTCGGGAAGCGCCTCACGGAGGTCCTCCAGGGACCAGCACGTCCGTGACCGGTCGGTGGGTACGGCGTCCGTGACACCGACATGGCGGACCGAATCGGCCAACAGCATCTCCCGCACTGGTGGGTCGGTGGTGTCGTCGCATCGGCCGTGGCCGGCGAAGTGGAGCAGATCAACCTCACCGCTGGCCAGCAGGCGGGAGAGTGCGATGCCGTCGGAGGGAGTGATCGCCTGCGCCCCGAACCGCGCCAGCGCGTCCAGCTCGAGGACTGCGTTCGGCAGCGCGAGCTCGGGATCGGCGTACTCCGGGACGAGGTGATAGGCAGCACCCGCTCGGATGCTGAGGTCGCGGGGGTGCGGGGTGTTGTAGACCCAGCGGACCAGGCCAGCCCGGCCCAGGAACCCCTGGCCGTCCGGGTCCTCGCCGTCCACCTCTTCCCAGGTGTGCACCAGCTCCCAGGGGATGTCGGTCTCTCCACTGGTCAGGATCGTGAGCTCATCGAGATCATCCGGGTGCTCCCGGAGCCAGGTGAGCAGCCCGGGTGGCAGCGCCAGTGACGCGAGTCGCGCACCGATAGTGCGCAGGTCGAACTGGAACGCAGCACTGCGCTCGCGCAGGTTCGGAATCGCCTTGTGCCCCTCCCAAGCATCATCGATGGCCTGGAAGACCCCACTGAGCACCGACGGCTTGTCCGCGATCAGGTGCTCATACCGCTCCCTGACCCCGGGCAGAACAAGGTCGAAGGTCAGCACCGAGGTGGAGCCTTCCAGGTTCTCATCGATCGTCATCGTCCGTGGCGCGAGGAACGGGCTCACCCCGGCAGCCACCGCCGACGCGACCGTCGCCGGTGAAGACTGCTCGGGCAGACTCGATCCCCGAGCGAGCACAGTGCAGGTCAGGCGTAACGTGGCCAGTGGCCGCGGCGCCTCCTGACGGACGACGACCTGCACCTCCGCCTCACCCACCGTGATCGCACGGAGCCGGAAGGTCAGCTCGGCGTCAGCCTCTCCGGGAGCAGGCAGGTGCAGCTCGCGCTGGCCGCTCTCGGGCTCGTCCTGCGTGCCAGCGAGTGCGAGTCCCCTGCGGAGAAGGGTGACGGTGACTGGCTGGGTCGGGTCGACGATGATCACCTGCTCGTCGTGGGAGGTGCCGCCCTCGACGCGCACCTCGCCACGACTGAGGCGTACGACGACATCGGCGGGCTGATCGACCAGGACGAAGGCCGGCATGCTCGCGCCGACCTCTGCGAACTGCAGGGGGGCCGCCTCGTCCGGCGAGGCTCCGACGAGGTCCGGCTCGGCCTGCGTCTCGTACTCTGCCTCGAAGGGCGGCTCGACCTGCGTCTCGTACTCGAACGTCTCCGGCGGCGGCAGCGTCGGCGGCGGGGCCCACTGCGTCGGCGGGCTCATCGGCGGCGCACTCGGCGGAATCCCCCGAGTGGTGGGCGCGCTCGGCGGGGTCTCCCTGGTCACCCCTCCGCGATCGGGGCGAGCCAGTGACTCCGTCGCGATCAGCACCACCTCCGGAGCCATTCCCGCGGGGTGCTCGACAAGACGGACGACAAGGAGCGCACCCGCCGCGATCTCGATGGTCCAGCTCGCGGTGTCCTCGGCGTAGGCAAGCAGTCGTAGCTCACCCTCGAGCTCCACGACCACGCTCAGTCCGCCGCGCGCCGAGGCTGTGGGGGTCAGGCGCAGGGTGCCGCCGCCTTCCCCGGCAGCGATCCTCAGCGTTGCGACGACGTTCACCCGGCTACGCCCGGCACCGCCCTGGACCGCCCCGCGAGTCGGGTCCACCTCGACGCGAACCCCAGGATCGGCAATGAGCGTGACCCGGCCGTCAGCGACATCGATCATCTGCTGCTCCCGCATGCGCCCTCCCCAGGTTGCGCATCGCCGGTGCGGCCACGTCCACCGGAGACCCCAGCATGGAACGCCAGGGCAGCCCTGGCCAGCATCGGCGGCTCAGGTGTAGACCAGCAGCACAGGCATCCAGATGCGCAGCGAGGCGGCGGTCAGGAGCGGGTCTTCTCCAGTCGCGCGACTGTCTCGCCGTACTCGCGGACCAGGTCGGCCATCACGTCGGCAACAGGTCGGACCTCGTTCATCCGACCGACGATCTGCCCCACCGGCATCGCGACCACGTCGGGGTCCCCGTGCTGGTTCATCCGGTTGTGCGCGTCCGCGACCAACAGGTTCTGCAGCGGCATCGGCAGCGGCTCCGGGGCGCCGTGGTCGGTCCAGGCCTCGGTCCACTTCGACTTCAGGAGACGAGCCGGCTTCCCCGTGTAGACACGCGTTCGCACTGTGTCGGCGCTGCTGGCGCGCAGGAAGGCCTCGGTCATGCCCCTGTTGGAGTTGAGGTTCTGGTACTCCTCGGTGGTCAGCCACACCGAGCCGGTCCAGACACCCTGGGCACCCAGCGCCAGTGACGCGGCGATCTGCCGACCCGAGCCGATGCCGCCCGCGCCGAGGACGGGCACGTCCGGCCCGACCGCGTCGACGACCTCCGGGGTGAGCACCATGCTGGCGATCTCCCCGGTGTGCCCGCCCGCCTCGTAGCCCTGGGCGATGATGATGTCCACCCCGTTGGCGAGGTGGGACAGCGCATGCTTGGCTGCGCCTGCCAGCGCGGCGACCGCCACCCCCTGTTCGTGCGCCTGCTCGATCACGTCCCTGGGTGGGGAACCCAGCGCGTTCGCGATCAGCACCGGGCGGTGCCTGAGCGCGACGTCGACGTGTGAGCGCGCCACGGAGTGCAGCCAGCCCAGGACGCCCTCGCGACCCTCCCCCTCCGGGAGCGGGGGTACGCCGAGCTGCTGCAACGTGCGCTGCACGAACGAGAGGTGCTCGGGTGGGATCAACGCCTTGAGGTCGACCGACTTGCCCTCGGTGGGCACCTTCATCGGCATCACCACATCGACGCCGTAGGGCTTTCCCTCGGTGTTCTCGTCGAGCCAGGTGAGTGCCTGGTCGAGCTCCTCAGGGTCGTTGAACCGCACTGCGCCGAGCACCCCGAGACCACCGGCCCGCGAGACCGCGGCCGCGACGTGCTCAGAAGGGGTGAAGGCGAAGATCGGGTACTCGATCCCGAACCGCTCGCACAGGTCGGTGTGCATCACACACCGATCTGCTGACTCGAAGCAGCGAGCTCCTTCGCCCTGGGGTAGTTGGCCTTGCCCGTGGCGCTGCGCGGGATCTCGGAGACGTAGGTGACCGTGCGAGGGAGCTTGTAGCCCGAGAGCTGAGCGCGCAGGAACGACCTCAGGTCCTCCAGCTCGGGTCGATGGTCGCCACGGGGCTGGATCACTGCGGAGACCGACTGGCCGTAGCTCTCGTCCGCGACCCCGACCACCAACACGTCGTACACGTCCGGATGCGCCTTGAGCGCCATCTCGACCTCCTCGGGGTAGACCTTCTCCCCGCCGGTGTTGATGCAGTTGGAGCCTCGTCCGAGCAGCGTCACCTTGTTGTCGGTCTCGATCCGGGCGAAGTCGCCAGGAACCGCGTAGCGCGTCCCGTCGAGCTCGAGAAAGGTCTGGGCCGACTTGGCCTCGTCCTTGTAGTAGCCCAGCGGGACCGAACCGGAACGGGCCAGTCGTCCGACCACACCGACATTCTCGGCCAGGTCGAGGACGTTGTTGTCCTCGTCGAGGATCACCGACTCGGCGCCCAGGCTGATCACACAGCCCTCGCCCTTGATGTTCTCGGCATCCTGGAGACCGGTGCCCTGGAACCCGGTCTCGGAGCTGCCGACGGAGTCGGTGAAGAAGGCGTTCGGGAACGCGGCCATCCAACGCTCCTTGACCGGTCGGCTGAAGATCGCGGCGCTGCTGGCGACCGCGATCAGCGACGAGCCGTCGTGGCCACCGGCGTCGCGGGCCTCGATCAGCGGCCTGGCCATGGCGTCACCGGTCATGAAGACCAGCTGCACCTTGAGGTCGTCGATCGTGCGCCAGACCTCGTCGGCGTCGAACTTCGGCGCAAGGATTGTCAGGTGTCCGGCGAAGAGATGCATCAGCATCGCCGCCTGCGCGCCACCGTGCATCAGCGGGCTCAGCGGAAAGGTCACCATCGGCTCGTTGGCCAGGGCGCTCTTGGACTGGTCGTACTCCTCGAGCCGAGTGCCGGTCATGAAGTCGATGCCACCGCCCAGCACCCGCCAGAAGTCCTCGTGCCGCCACATCACGCCCTTGGGGAACCCCGTGGTGCCACCGGTGTAGACGATGTAGACGTCGTCCCCGCTGCGCTCCGCGAAGTCACGCTCGGAGCTCTGCCCGGACAGTGCCTCGTCCCAGGTCAGACCTCCGAAGCCGGCGAGATCGGCGTCGTTGTCGGGCTCGGTGGGGTCCGGCATGGCCACCATGGTGGTCAGCTTGGGATGGTTCGGTGCCGTGATCGCGACCTGCGGGGCGTAGGTGCGCTCGTGCAGCAGCGCCACCATGTCGGAGTTCTCGAAGAGGTAGTTCAGCTCGGCCTCCACGTAGCGGTAGTTCACGTTGATCGCGACGGCGCGGACCTTGAAGACCGCAAGCAGTGCGACCACGTGCTCGACGCTGTTCTTGGCGTAGATGCCGACGTGATCGTTGTGACCCACCCCGCGGGAGGCCAAGAAGTGCGCAAGCCGGTTGGCGTCCGCCTCGATCTCGGCGTAGGTGACCGCGCGGTCTCCCACCTGGATCACGGGCCGGTCCGGTACCGCGTCGACGGCATGCTCGAAGAGGTCTGCGATGTTGAGGGCCATGGCCGCAAGACTAGAACACGTTCTTGTTTCTGACTAGCATCAGGGCCATGACCGAGATCCCTGACGCCGTCGACCAGACCGCTCCCTCCCCCGCTCGCGAGCCGCACCTGCTCGTCGAGCTCGAGGGGCACACCCTGGTGGTGACGATGAACCGGCCCGAGGCCCGAAACGCCCTCTCCGGAGAGATGCTGGGCCTGATGGAGCAGGCCTGGGAGCGCGCCAACACCGACCCCGACGTGCGCGTGGTGATCCTGACCGGAGCCGGTGGCTACTTCTGCGCCGGTGCCGACCTCAAGGCGATGACCTCGAGCGCACCGACCGAGAAGTTCGAGTCCGGCGAGTTCGACCCGTCGTTCATCAAGGCCCTGCTCAAGGGTTACCGGGTGGACAAGCCGTTGATCGCTGCGGTCGAGGGCCCGGCGATCGCCGGCGGCACCGAGATCCTTCAGGCAACCGATATCCGCGTCGCCGGGGAGTCCGCCCGGTTCGGCGTCTCCGAGCCTCGTTGGGGTCTCTACCCGCTCGGTGGCTCCGCCGTACGCCTTCCCCGGCAGCTGCCCTACACCGTGGCCGCCGACCTCCTGCTGACCGGACGTCACATCAAGGCGCCCGAGGCCAAGGAGATCGGCCTGATCGGACACGTCGTGCCCGACGGCGAAGCCCTGACCAAGGCCCACGAGCTCGCCGACCTGATCGCCGCCAACGGCCCGCTCGCTGTCCAGGCAGTGCTGAGGACCATCCGCGACTCCGAGGGCAAGCACGAGAACGAGTGCTGGAAGGACGACGCCCGGGTCGGCGCCGCGGTCTTCGCCTCCAACGACGCCAAGGAAGGCCCCCGCGCCTTCGCCGAGAAGCGCAAGCCGACCTTCACCGGCACCTGAGGCCGCCGGGCGAGGAGGCGCCAGCACCCACCCGGCGGGGCGGCTTAGGCTCGGTCCCATGACTGGCAGCATCTGGGAGCGGTTCGCGACGGATCCTCGACGCGCGGAGAACGCGCACCTGCGCGCTTCGGACCGAGACCGCGACGTCGTCAACGACTTGCTCGGGGCGGCGTACGCCGAGGGCCGGATCACTCCCGAGGAGCACGACGAGCGCACCGACCTGGTGGCTCGGACACGCACGCTCGGGGAGCTGCCCGCTCTGGTCGGTGACCTCGTGGCGACTGGGTCAAGCGTCCCCGCCACCACCGACCGACACGCCGAGGCAGCGCGCCGCTACCGCAAACAGCTTCAGGACGCGCTCTGGCAGTTCCTGATCCCGACCCTGATCTGCTGGACGATCTACCTCGCCTCCGGCCATCACGGATTGCCGTGGCCGGTCTTCGTGATGCTGGGCACCGGAGTCAACTACGTGCGGCTGGCCACCAGCAGGACCGACACGATCCACTCGATCGAGCGCAGCTTGGAGAAGAAGGAACGCAAGGAGCTCGAGCAGGGCAAGAACGCCACCGAGGCGAACACCGACTGAACTCCCGGCGAGCAGTTCTATGGAATCTGTCTCAAAAGGACTCTCCGTCGCTTTGGGTGTAGTTCCATGAGCCATGCCCATCTCTCACTTCGCGCACGGGGTCGCCTCCGGTGACCCGCGCCCGACCTCGGTCGTGCTGTGGACCCGGGTGACCCCCACCGCGGCGAGCAGGCCCGGTTCCGGGGCCGGCCCCATCGTCACCGTGCGTTGGCAGGTCTCCGCCAGCTCGAGCTTCACCCGCGTGCTCAGGTCGGGCCGGTTCCGGACCGGTCCCAGACGCGATCACACCGTGAAGCTCGACGTGACCGGGCTGAAGCCGGGCCGCACCTACTACTACCGGTTCCTCTACAAGCGACAGCGCAGCAAGGTGGGGCGCACCCGGACTGCTCCGGCCACCACCAGCTCGCCGGCCAACCTGCGCCTTGGTGTGGTCTCGTGCGCCAACCTGCAGGCGGGCTGGTTCAGCGCCTACCGCCACCTGGCGAACCGCAACGACCTGCACGCAGTCCTGCACCTGGGTGACTACATCTACGAGTACGGCCCCGGGCAGTACGGCTACGGCAAGGACGACCGCGACATCCGGCGCCATGAACCGGCGCACGAGATCCTCTCCGTGAGCGACTACCGCCGCCGGCACGCGCAGTACAAGCGCGACCCGGACCTGCAGCGGCTGCACGCGAAGTATCCCTTCATCGTGACCTGGGACGACCACGAGTCGGCGAACGACGCCTGGAAGTCGGGGGCCGAGAACCACAGCGACTCGGAGGGCAGCTGGTCTGCGCGTCGAGCCGCAGCACACAAGGCCTACGACGAGTGGATGCCGGCGCGGATGAACGACACGGCGAGGACGGGCGACGGCACCCGCCTGTACAGGCGGCTGCAGTTCGGTGATCTCGCCGAGCTCAGCATGCTCGACCTGCGGACCTATCGCGACAAGCAGCTCGCGGCCCAGGTCGACCCCGACCAGGGCAACCCCGACCGGACCATCACCGGCCGGGAGCAGATGGACTTCCTGAAGACCTCGCTGACCCGGGCAGTCTCGCAATGGAAGCTGGTCGGCAACCCGGTGATGATCGCCCCCGTGACGTTTGCGGGTCTGCCACGAGACCTGATCAAGCCGGTGAACGACACCGTGGGGTTGCTGCCGCCCGACGGAGTGCCCTACAACATCGACCAGTGGGACGGCTACACCGACGACCGGCGGGAGGTCTTCGAGCACCTCCGGGACAACGGAGTCACCGATACCGTGTTCATCACCGGCGACATCCATTCCGGCTGGGCCTGCGACCTTCCGGCCGACAAGGCGACCTACGCCTCGAGCCGCAACTCCGTCGCGGTCGAGTTCGTCGGCACCTCAGTGACGTCGAGCAACCTCAAGGACATCACCGGCACCCCCGCTCGCACCACGAGCATCGCGGTGGAGGAGGGCCTGAAGGCCAACAACCCGCACATCAAATACCTGAACTTCGACGACCACGGCTTCTCGGTCCTCGACATCACTGCGAAACGAGCCCAGATGGACTGGTACATCATCGGTGACCGCGCCGACAAGGCGACCGGCGTGAAGTGGACCACCTCCTACGCCAGCGCGGCTGGCAGCCAGGTCATCCACCCCGTCGACAAGCCGGTGTCCTGATGTGCCTCGACAGCGGTCAGCAGGGCCGCCCCGATCCGACGATGACCGACCGGCGCACCGTGCTCAAGGTGGCGAGTGCTTCGGGCGCCGCGCTGATGTTCTCCTCGATCCTCGGCGCCCCGGCCGTCGCCGCGACCCCGATCCGGCGACGCGCCTACGTGATCGTCGTCGACGGCTGCCGCCCCGGCGAGATCGAGCAGATGCCCAACCTGAAGGCGTTGCGCGACGCCGGTACGTGGTACCCCGGCGCCCGCTCCTTGCCGGTCATGGAGACCATCCCCAACCACGTGATGATGATGACCGGGTGCAGGCCGGCCCGGAACGGCGTACCTGCGAACACCATCTACGACCGCGCGGAGAAGACCCTGCGTGACTGCTCGCGACCCACGGACATCAAGGTGACCACGATCCTCGAGCAGCTGAACGCGACCGGGCGTACGACGGGCACGGTGCTGTCCAAGGAGTACCTCTACTCGGTCTTCGGTGAGCGCGCGACCCATCGGTGGGAGCCCGCGCCGGTGATCCCCATCTCCGGGCACGCCCCCGACGCCGCGACCATGGAGGCGCTGCTGGCCATGGTCGGTGAGTTCGACCCCGACCTGGTCTTCGCCAACCTCGGCGACGTCGACCGCGTCGGCCACTCCGACCTGACCGGGACCACCCTGAAGGCCGCACGCACCGCCGCGCTCGCCTCGACCGACACCCAGGTGGGCCGGTTCGTGGAGATGCTCAAGTCCTCGGGGAAGTGGGCCTCCTCCGCGTTGATCGTTCTGGCCGACCACTCCATGGACTGGTCGCTCCCGAACCAGACGATCTCGCTGACCAAGGTCTTCGAAGCCGACCCCACTCTCGCTGGAAACTTCACCATCGCCCAGAACGGTGGCGCGGACCTCGTCTACTGGACCGGCCCGGACTCTGGGAAGGCGGCTGCGATCAACAAGCTGCGCAGCCTCTCCCTGGCCACTGCAGGAGTCTTCGAGGCGCACCCGATCGCCACCACCGCGTCCCTGCGGCTGGGCCCGAACGCCGGCGACCTGCTGGTGTGGTGCAAGGCCGGCTGGCGTTTCAGCGACCCCGGACCGCAGAGCAACCCGATCCCCGGCAACCACGGGCACCCGGCGACCTACCCGATCCCGTTCTTTCTCGCCGGCGGCGCCCCACAGGTTCGCAAGGCGACCGCACGCTCAGCCAGAGCCCAGACGATGGACGTCACGCCAACTCTGGGTGCCTACTTCGGGCTCCGGGCTCCGTCGACCGGCTGGGAAGGCAGCTCGCGGTTGTAGCCCACCTCGAGCGCTCCCGTGACCTGACGTCCGTGGCGCCCTAGGGTGCCGAGACATGGACGTGCACGAACTCGTCAAGGACCACTACAGCCCCGAAGACCTGACGGGGGCCATCTTGTCGGCGCTGTCGGCAGCGGGCACCGAGGTGGAGACCCTCACGGCGCAGGATCTCTTTCCGCTGGACCAGCTCCACGCCGGTGGCGGGCCGACTACCCGCCACCTGATCGAGCGGTTGGCTCCGGACGCCGCTTCGCACCTCCTCGACGTGGGCTGCGGCATCGGTGGCCCGTCCCGGATGGCTGCGACGTACGGCGCCCAGGTGACCGGTGTCGACCTCTCCCCCGAATTCGTGGAGACCGCCACCGATCTCACCCAACGGGCGGGCCTCGGCGCGAAGGTCTCCTTCGTGGCCACGTCCGGGGAGTCGTTGCCCTTCGGCGACGACACCTTCGACGGCGCCTTCATGGTGCACGTCGGAATGAACGTCCCCGACAAGCAAGCGGTCTTCGCAGAGGTCCGCCGGGTCCTGCGGCCCGACGCGCGGTTCGCGCTCTTCGAGCAGGTGCGCATCGGCGAGGGCGAGCTGACCTACCCGCTGCCATGGGCCGTCGACGAGCGCTCGTCGTTCGTCGAGGACGTCGCCGGCTACACCACTGCACTCGAGGCTGCCGGGTTCAGCGTCGAGGAGGTCGCGGACCGCACGGCGAGCACGCTTGGTCCTCCACCCGGAGGCCTGTCCCCCGCCGCCGTCTTCGGCGATGCCTTCACCGAAAGAGTCGGCAACAACATCGCCGCGACGCGCTCGGGAATTCTCGGTGCCTGGCTGATCGTGGCTCGCGCCTGACCGACCTCAGCCGACCTTGCGGCCCTCGCCCCAGAACTGCGCGCGCAAGGCCTTCTTGTCCGGCTTGCCGAGCGGCGTCAACGCGAGCGCGGTGACGGCGACCACCTTCTTGGGTGCCTGCACCGCGCCCTTGCGTAGTTTGACCAGCTCGATGATCTCCGTGACCACCGCGTCGGTCAGCTCGGCTCCCTCACGGAGCACGACGACCGCGGTGACCGCTTCGCCCCACCGCTCGTCAGGCACACCGATCACGCCGACCTGGGCGACGGCGGGATGTTCGGCCACCACGTCCTCGACCTCACGCGGAAAGACGTTGAAGCCGCCCGTGACGATCATGTCCTTGGTCCGGTCCACGATGTACCAGAACCCGGCCTCGTCCTCACGGGCCACGTCACCGGTGTGCAGCCAGCCGTCGCGGAAGGCTTCGGCGGTCTCTTCCGGCAGGTTCCAGTACCCGCCGGCGAGCAACGGCCCCGCTACGCAGATCTCCCCTGTCTCTCCCACTGCTACCGGCGCTCCGTCGTCGCCGAGCAGGGCCGTCCGCACGAAGGGCGACGGCCGCCCGCAGGACGCGAGCCGGCCAAGGTCCTCCCCACTCGCGTGGTCGCCCTTGGCGAGATAGCTGATCACCATCGGCGCCTCGGACTGCCCGTAGTACTGCGCGAAGATCGGCCCGAAGCGCTCGATCGCCTCGGCCAGCCTGGTCGGGCTGATCGCGGACGCGCCGTAGTAGACGGTCTCCAGCGAGGACAGGTCTCGGGTCTGCGAGTCGGGGTGGTCCATCAGCGCGTAGAGCATCGACGGCACCAGCATGGTCGCAGTGATCTGCTGCTCCTCGATCGTGCGCAGCACCTCGGCCGGGTCGAAGCGCGGCAGCACGACGAGCTGGCCACCCTTCATCACGACGGGCACGAAGAAGGCCGCGCCGGCGTGCGACAACGGCGTACACATCAAGAAGCGCGGCGCCTGTGGCCACTCCCACTCCGCAAGCTGCACCTGGGTCATGGTCGCCATGGTCTGGGCGGTGCCGATCACACCCTTGGGCTTGCCAGTGGTGCCGCCCGTGTAGCTGATCGAGACGATGTGGTCAGGGGCCAGCAGCGCCGCCTCGAGCGGTTTCGGCTCGAAGCCCGCAGCCGCCGCGGTCAGGTCGGCCCCGACGTGGGCGAGTGCTTCGGGCACCGGACCGATCGTGAGCACCTGAGTCAGTCCCGGCACCTTCTCCAGCAACCCCAGCGCGCGCTCGACGAACATCGGCACCGGATCAATCACCAACGTGGTGATCCCGGCGTCCTCGAGCACGTAGGCATGGTCTTCGAGCGAGCCGAGCGGGTGCAGGGAGGTACGCCGGTAACCCTGGGTCTGGCCTGCCCCGATGATGAACAGCACCTCCGGCCGGTTCAGCGCGAGCAGTGCCGCCGGGACACCGCGGCCCGCGTCCAGGGACTCGAAGGCCTGGATGTACTGGCTGATCCGGTCCGCAGTCTCGCCACCGGTCAGCGTCGTGTCGCCCAGGAAGACGATCGGCCTGTCCCGGTGACGATGGAGTGCCGCGACCATCAGGTGGCCGTTGTGCGTGCCGAGGCGCAGAGAGTCAGCGTGCAGGTCCGTCATGGTCGCGAGACTAGAACGTGTTACAGAAATGATCAATCGCGAGCGGCGGTCGCTCAGTGACTGACGTTGGCCGTCAGGCCACGCAGGGACTCCTGCAGAGCAGCGAACTGCTCGTCGTCGAGGCCGATGGCCGATTTCATGTCGCAATGGATCCTGGTCGCGTGCTCACGGAGGTCATCTCCCCGGTCCGTCAGCGCGATCTCCACGAACCGCTCGTCACCGTCGGCTCGGCGCCGCGTCACCAGACCGGCGACCTCCATCCGACGAAGCAGCGGGGTCAACGTCCCGTGGTCGAGGCTCAGCACCTCGACCAGCTCCTTGACCAGACGGACGTCCTTCTCCCAGAGCACCAGCAGCACGAGGTACTGGGGATAGGTCAGACCTAGCTCCCGGAGCGCAGGACGGTAGGCGTTCGTGACCGCCCGGGAGGCGGCGTAGAGGTCAAAGCACACCTGCTCGGAGAGTGGCGGGGTCTCGATCGCGGCCATGTGCCACATTCTGCCACGGCCTGCGCTAGGTTGTGCACAAGGAACTTGTACACAAGGTACCTTCGCCGCCCGGGGGGTCGGCGTTCAACCCCGGAGGACGACATGGCGCCACTGACTGCCCGCACCGCCTGGAACACCACCCTGGGAGACCAGCTGCTGGCGGCCGGCGGCGGAGACGCCGAGGCGTTCGCCGAGATGTATGAGGCGCTGGCACCGCGGGTCTACGGCCTGGTCCAGCGTGTTCTCCAGGACGTGCACCAGTCCGAGGAGGTCACCCAGGAGGTCTTCCTCGAGATCTGGCAGACGTCCTCGCGTTTCGACCCCAGCCGCGGCTCAGCCCCTTCGTGGGTCCTGACGCTCGCCCACCGTCGGGCCGTCGATCGCGTGCGCTCGGCACAGGCCAGCCGCCGCCGCGACACCACGGACGTTGAGCGCAGTCGTGCCACGCCGATCGACGAGACCGCCACAGCCGCACACGCCTCACTCGATGCCCAGGAGGTGCGGGCCGCGCTCAGCACCCTGCCGGACTTCCAGCGCCTGGCCGTCGAGCTGGCCTACTTCGGCGGACACACCCACAGCGAGGTCTCGCGGCTTACCCAAGTCCCGCTCGGCACCGCCAAGACCCGGATCAGGGATGGGCTGATCCGGCTCCGCGACGTCCTGACACCTCTGGTGCCCTTGGTGCCGCTGACTCCGCTGATGACGGAGCCGGCCTGCGGCTGATCGTCGACTCGAGGTCCACCGCTCAGGCGAGGACCTCCGCGACCTGGCGGACCTCGTCGGCCGAGCGCAGGCTGAGCAGAAGCGTGGTCACACCGGTCTCGGCCCACTGCGCCACACGCTCCCTGACGTAGCCCTCGTCCCCGACGATGTGCATCTCCTCGGCGAGACCGTCGGGGATCAGTGCGGCGGCCTGGTCGCGCTTGCCCTCCAAGAAGAGCTTCTGAACCTCATCGGTGATCTCGGCGTAGCCCATCCGGTCGAAGACATTCTTGTGGAAGTTCTGCTCCTTGGCCCCCATCCCACCCATGTAGAGGGCGATCACCGGCTTTAGCCCGTCGAGGACCGCCTTGCGCTCCGCGTCGCTGTTGGTGATCTGCAGGTGGCAGGTGGCGGCGATCTCGAAGTCCTGACGCGTACGCCGCGCACCGGGGCGGGCGAACCCTTCATCGAGCCACGGCTGGTACATGCCGGCTGACTTGGGGGTGTAGAAGATCGGAATCCACCCATCGGCGATCTCTGCGGTCTGCGCCACGTTCTTCGGACCCTCGGCTCCGAGCCAGATCGGGATGTCCGCGCGCAGCGGGTGCACGATCGGCTTGAGTGGCTTGCCGAGCCCGACCGCGCCTTCACCTACGTAGGGCAGCGGGTAGTGCGGCCCGGCGTTCGAGACGGGTGCCTCGCGGGCGAGCACCTGACGGATGATGTCGACCACCTCACGGGTACGAGCGAGCGGCTTGGAGAACGGCTGGCCGTACCAGCCTTCGACGACCTGCGGTCCACTGACGCCCATGCCGAGCACGACCCGACCACCACTGAGGTGGTCCAGGGTCAGCGCGTGCATGGCGATGCTGGTCGGCGTACGCCCCGACATCTGCACGATGGAGGTGCCCAACCTCATCCTCGAGGTCTCGCGCCCCCACCACGCCAACGGGGTGAAGGCGTCCGAGCCCCAAGCCTCGGCGGTGAAGAGCGCATCGAACCCAGCATCCTCCGCCGCCGCCACGAGCTCGGCCACGCCTGTGGGTGGCTGTGCGCCCCAGTAGCCGAGCTGCAGTCCGAGCAACATCTGTATCTCCTAGGTGTGTAGACGTCCTTGCCCAGCAGACTAGAACGTGTTTCACTTCTGGGCCATGACTCCTTCTGCTGGTGTCCCAGCATCGCGCACGTTGCACGCCCCGATGAAGGTGGAGTTCGACTACACCCGATCGCTGGGGCCGGTGCTCTCCAGGTTCATGACTGGCTTGCGGGACCGGCAGGTCGTAGGCGGAGTGCTCGAGGACGGCACCGTCGTGGTCCCGCCGCCGGAGTACGACCCGGTCACCCATCGCGAGATCAGCGAGTTCGTGTCCGTCGGCGACGAGGGCGTGGTGACCACGTGGTCCTGGGTGGCCGATCCGGTCATGGACCAGCCGCTCGCCGAGCCGTTCGCATTCGCGTTGATCCAGCTCGACGGCGCCGACGTGGCGTTCCTGCACGCGGTCGCAGTCGACTCCCCCGCCGAGATGGGCACCGGCATGCGGGTCCGGATCCGCTGGGCCGAGCAGACCACCGGCTCGATCACCGATATCGCCTGCTTCGAGCCGGTGCCGGATTCGCAACGTTTCGACACGATCGCTGAACCCAGCGAGAGCGAACCGGTCACCAGGATCGTCACACCGGTGCGGTTGGCCTACGAGTACGCCGCCTCGCCGGAGGAGTCGAAGTTCTTCCGGGGCCTCGCCGAGGGCCGGATCCTCGGACAGCGCTGCCCTGTGTGTCACAAGGTCTATGTGCCCCCGCGTGGGGCCTGCCCGGTCGACGGGGTGCCCACCACCGACGAGGTGGAGCTGCCGGACCGCGGGACGGTGACCACCTTCTGCATCGTGAACGTGCCCTTCCTCGGGCAGCGGATCAAACCGCCCTACGTCTCGGCGTACGTCCTGCTCGACGGCGCGGACATCGCCTTCCTGCACCTGATCCTCGACGCTGACGCGAGCGAGGTCCGGATGGGGATGCGCGTGGAGGCGGTCTGGAAACCCCGCGCGGAGTGGGGCACCACGATCGAGAACATCAGCCACTTCCGTCCGACCGGGGAGCCGGACGCGGACTACGACACCTACAAGCAGCACCTCTGAGCCGAAGGACTTCGTTGACTCATGCGTGACGTTGCGGTCGTGGGCTTCGCCCAGCGACAGACCAAGGAGATGGACGGCTCACCGACCTGCGTCGAGCTGCTCGTTCCGATCTTCGCCGAGCTCTTGGAGCAGACCGGGTGGACCAAGTCCGACATCGGATTCTGGTGCTCGGGCTCCAGCGACTACCTGGCCGGGCGATCGTTCTCGTTCGTCTCGGCCGTCGACGCGATCGGCGCCCTGCCGCCGGTCAACGAGTCGCACGTCGAGATGGACGCAGCCTGGGCGCTCTACGAGGCCTGGATCAAGCTCCAGACCGGCGAGGCTGACACCGCCCTGGTCTACGGGTTCGGCAAGGCCTCGGCCGGCGTGCTCCGGCGTACCCTCGCCATGCAGCTCGACCCCTACACGGTGACGCCGTTGTGGCCCGACACGGTTTCCATCGCCGGTCTGCAGGCCCGCGCAGGCCTCGATCACGGCATCTGGGACGAACGCGCGATGGCAGAGGTCGCTGCTCGGTCGCGCACCGCGGGCACGGAGAACGAGTACGCCGTGCGCAAGGGCGTCACCACCATCGAGGACGTCCTCTCCGAGGAGCTGTACGCCGACCCGCTGCGCCGTTCCGACTGCGCACCGGTCTCCGACGGAGCCGCCGCGATGGTGATCGCCGCGGTTGACTCCCCCGCCTTCGCGACTCTCCAGCGCGACGGCGCGGCCGCCGTGATCACCGGATTCGAGCACCGCGTCGACCAGATCACTCTGGGGACCCGCGACCTGACCCGCGCTCCGAGCGCCGCTCTGGCGGGTGCGGCCGCCGGGGCCTCAGCGGTCGACATGGCAGAGCTGCACGCGCCGTTCTCCCACCAGGAGCTGATCCTGCGCCGAGAGCTCGGCCTGGGCGAGGGCGTCACGATCAATCCCTCGGGCGGCGCTCTGTGCGCCAACCCGATGTTCTCGGCCGGACTGGTCCGGATCGGTGAGGCAGCGCGTCGGGTCTGGTCCGGCGAGTCCCGCAAGGCGCTTGGCCACGCGACGTCGGGACCGGCGCTGCAGCAGAACCTCGTCTGCGTGATGGAAGGGCGGTCCTGATGGGTTCCGAGGGGCGCAAGCAGCTTGCAGCAGTGATGGGGGTGGGACAGACCCATCACCGAGCCAAACGTGAGGACGTCTCGATCGCCGGCCTCCTGCGTGAGGCGGTCGACCGAGCCCTCGAGGACGCTGGGCTCGGCTTCGAGGACATCGATGCCGTCGTGGTGGGCAAGGCACCCGACCTCTTCGAAGGCGTGATGATGCCCGAGCTCTTCTTGGCCGAGGCCCTCGGCGCCGTCGGAAAACCGCTCCTGCGGGTGCACACGGCCGGCTCGGTCGGCGGCTCCACAGCGATCGTGGCGGCGTCGCTGGTGCAGGCCGGCGTACACGAACGCGTGCTGACGGTGGCCTTCGAGAAGCAGTCGGAGTCCAACGCGATGTGGGCGCTGTCGGTGCCGGTGCCGTTCATCATGCCGGTGCACGCCGGCGCGGGTGGCTACTTCGCGCCCCACGTGCGCTCCTACATCCGCCGCTCGGGTGCCCCGACGCACATCGGCGCCATGGTCGCCGCCAAGGATCGCCAGAACGCGCTGAAGAATCCCTACGCACATTTGCACAACGAGGGCACCACGATGGAGACGGTGCTGGCCTCGCAGATACTGTGGGACCCGATCCGCTACGACGAGACCTGCCCCTCCTCCGACGGTGCGTGTGCCCTCGTGATCGGCTCGGAGTCCGCGGTCGAGGCCGCCGGCATTCCCAACCCCGCGTGGATCCACGGCACGGTGATGCGCTCGGAGCCGACCACGGCGGCCGAGCGTGACCAGGTCAACCCGCAGGCAGGCCGCGACGCAGCGGCCGCCTTGTGGAAGCAGGCCAAGATCACCAACCCCTACGAGGAGATCGACTGCGCGGAGATCTACGTGCCGTTCTCGTGGTTCGAACCGATGTGGCTGGAGAACCTCGGCTTCGCCGCCGAGGGCGAGGGCTGGAAGGTCACCGAGAGTGGCGCGACCGCACTCGACGGCGCCCTGCCCGTGAACATGAGCGGCGGGGTGCTCTCCTCGAACCCCATCGGCGCCAGCGGCATGCTCCGCTTCGCCGAGGCCGCCCTCCAGGTGATGGGCGAGGCCGGCGACCACCAGGTCAACGGCGCCCGGCGCGCGCTCGGCCACGCCTACGGCGGCGGGTCACAGTTCTTCGCGATGTGGGTCGTGGGGTCGGACAAGCCCGCCTGACGGGTTGTCGGTTTTTCACGTTCTCCTGAAAACCGCGCACTTCTCCGCCGTTGCGACGGCAGAGAAGTGTCAGTTTCTAGGGGTCAGTAGGCCGCTCCTCCAGCCGACCACCACAGGGGCCACCACACGGGCCCAGGTGCTGGTACGCCGAGCCGCCACGCGCGCCCGCAGGGTCGGTACGTCCCGCACTCGACATCCCACCCGCCGACGCCACAGCGAGTGTGACCCGAAGCACCGCCCCGGGGTCCTCATGGTGCGTGGTCACACCGAGCGAGCTCCGCCTGTCGCAAAGACGCTCACCCACCACGCCGTCACGCACCCGACCACGCGAGCAAGGGCCCCGAGCCGAGCTGTCAGACGTAGCTGACCGGAAGCTCCTTGATGCCGTTGATCCAACCGCTGCGCAGCCGACGGGGCTCGCCCATACGCGAGATGTCAGGCATCCGGTCGGCGATCACGTTGAACATCACCTCGACCTCGAGACGTGCCAGGTTGGCGCCGATGCAGTAGTGCGCACCGTGACCACCAAAGGACAGGTGAGGGTTGGGGTCGCGCATGATGTCGAAGGTCCCGGGGTCCGAGAAGACCGACTCGTCGTGATTGCCGCTGGCGTAGAACAGGCCCACACGCTGGCCCTTCTTGACGAGCTGCCCGCCGACCTCGACGTCGTTGATCGCGGTGCGCTGGAAGACCGTGACCGGGGTCGCCCAGCGGATGATCTCGTCGACCGCGGTCTTCGGACGCTCGGCCTTGAACAGCTCCCACTGGTCGGGATTGTCGAGGAAGGCGTGCATGCCGTGCGTGATCGCGTTGCGGGTGGTCTCGTTGCCGGCCACCGCCAGCAGGATCACGAAGTAGCCGAACTCGTCCTCACCGAGGCTGTGACCGTCCACGTCTGCGGTGATCAGCTTGGTGATGATGTCGTCCTTGGGGTTGGCTCGGCGATCCTCCGCCATTCCCATCGCGTAGCCCAGGATCTCGGCCGCTGCCACGTCCGGGTCGACGTCGTACTCCGGGTCGTCGTAGCTCATCATCTGGTTGGACCAGTCGAAGAGCTTGCGCCGGTCCTCCTGGGGTACGCCGAGCAGGTCGGCGATCGCCTGCAGGGGAAGCTCCGCGGCCACGTCGAAGACAAAGTCACCCTTGCCCTTGGCGATCGCCTCGTCGACGATCGTGTGCGCGCGACCGACCAGGGTCTCGTGCATGGCCGCGATCGAGCGCGGAGTGAAACCACGACTGATGACCTGGCGAGTCTTGGTGTGGTCCGGCGGGTCCTGGTTGATCAGCATCACCTGCTGCAACTCGACCTGGTCGCGGGTCATCTCGGGACTGAACCGGATGATCGCGCCGTTCTCCGCGGAGGAGAAGTCCTTGCTGTTCTTGGAGACCGCAGCGACGTCCTGGTGGCGACTCACCGCCCAGTAGCCGGTGTCGTTGAAGCCCGCACGGGCTTCGGGCTCCTGCTCGACCCACCAGACCGGAGCGGTCCGTCGGAGCTCGAGAAACTCTTGGAGCGGGATCCCGTCCTGGCACAGCGTCGGATCGGTGGGGTCGAAGCCCACGGGCACGGCGGGTGATGCGGTCACTGCGGAAACCTCCACGACGGAAACTGACGAAATCTGCAACACGTTCTAGAAATGATCTTCACATACTCCAGGTTTGTTCGGAAGCCCGTTTCCGAGATTTCCCGGGTCGGCGTTGCTCCGAATGAGAACGTGTTCTAGTTTTGACCCATGGGAAACCCCGTGATCATCGACGCCGTCCGAACTCCCCTAGGCAAGCGCAACGGAGGGCTCGCCGGCGTACACCCCGGTGAGCTGCTCGGATTCGTGCAGCGCGAGGTGCTCACCCGTGCCGGGGTCGACCCGGAGCTGGTGGAGCAGGTGATCGGAGGCTGTGTCTCGCAGGCCGGCGAGCAGTCCAACGACATGGTGCGCCGGGCCTGGCTGCACGCGGGACTGCCGCAACCCACTGGGGCAACGACGATCGATGCTCAGTGCGGTTCGGGTCAGCAGGCAGCCCACCTGATCAACGACATGATCCGTGCCGACACCATCCAGGTGGGTATCGCCTGCGGCGTGGAGTCGATGAGCAGGATCCCCCTCGGCGCCAACGTGCCTCCTGGCACAGGCAGCCCACGACCGGACTCCTGGTCGATCGACATGCCCAACCAGTTCGAGGGTGCCGACCGGATCGCGCGCAACCGCGGCCTGACCCGCGCCGACCTGGAGGAGTGGGGGCTGGCCTCACAGCGCAAGGCCAGGGTCGCGGTGGACGAGGGCCGCTTCGAACGCGAGATCGCGCCGGTTGCCGACGTCGCTGTCGACGAGGGCCTGCGCGACTCCTCGCTGGAGGGCCTGGCCGGCCTGAAGCCAGTGCTCCCAGACGGGATGCACACCGCGGGAACGTCTTCCCAGATCAGCGACGGCGCCTCGGCGGTGCTGCTGATGGACTCCGACCTCGCGCAGCGCCTCGGGCTCACGCCCAGGGCTCGGCTCGTCGACCACGCCCTGGTCGGTTCCGACCCCTACTTCCACCTCGACGGGCCGATCGACGCGACCCGCCGTCTGCTCGAGCGGACCGGCCTCACGATGGCCGACTTCGACCTTTTCGAGGTTAACGAGGCGTTCGCCGCCGTCGTGCTGTCCTGGGCGCAGCAGACCGGCGCCGACCTGGACCGCACCAACGTCAACGGTGGCGCGATCGCCCTCGGTCACCCCGTCGGCTCGACCGGCACCCGGTTGATCACCACGGCGCTGCACGAGCTCGAGCGCACCGACGCCCACCGGGCGCTGATCTCGATGTGTGCCGGTGGAGCGATGGCCACCGGCACCATCATCGAACGGGTCTAGGACTCAGAGCCGGGACCCAGGTCCGCGACCCCAGTCCGCGACCCCAGTCCCAGACCAAGTCCCAGACCCAGACTCAGGTCAGGTGACCAGGGCCAGCACTGCCCGAAGCCGGTGCAGCGCCAGGCTGGCGCCCGCTCGAACCACCGCAGGTGCCCGCAGCTCGTCGAGCCCGGGCGCGCGCATCGCCGTCCAGCTGGCGTCACTGGGAAGCGCGGACTCGGGACCGTCACCGCTCACGGAGCGCGCCATCGCCTCGCGGACATCCAGCAGGGGTTCGCCGTCCGCCGGGACCCAGGTCTGCCCCTCGCGACACAGCATGTCGTGACGCAGGCTCTCGATCAGCGCCGCGACCGTCCAGAACGGCGCGGTGCTCAGCGCTGCCGTGGCCAGGCTGACCAGGGTCGAGGGCACCGGCACCGTGGGGACGCGCAGCCGCACCAGCCCCGAGGCCCGCGAGGCCTCGCCGAGCAGCTTGGAGTAGGACAGGACGCTGGGACCGCCGACGTCGATGGTGCCGGTGAGCTGCTCGTCGGCGAACGCCTCGACGAAGGCACGCAGGACGTCGGAGATGGCGACCGGCTGGACCCGGTGCTCCAGGAAGCTGGGCACGGGCTGGACCAGCAGAAGCGTGCCGAGCTGCCGGATCACCTCGAACGACGTCGACCCGGCCCCGATCACCACACCGGCACGCAGCGTGAGCACCGAGCAGTCGGCCTCGGAGAGCAGCTGCTCGACCTCCAGCCGTGAGGAGATGTGCCGGGAGAGCTCGCTCGCCGGGGCCTCCGGGACCAGGCCGGACAGATAGACCAGACGACGTACGCCGCTGCCGGCGATCGCATCGCGCACGACCTCGGCGCCCGAGCGGTCACGGTCCTCGAAGCCGCGAATGTCCAAGGAGTGCACGAGGTAGCAGACCGCATCGACACCGGTCAGGGCCGCAGCCACCTCGTCGGCATCAGTGACGTCGCAGCGGACCCACTCCACGTCGTGACCCCAGCCAAAGCGTTCGGCTGCCGGCTCGGAGGACGACGCCGCACGAACGGTGTGCCCCTCGGCGAGCAGGGTCGGCACGAGCCGTGACCCCACGTAGCCGCTCGCCCCGAGGACGAGGACGTGGCTCACTTCTCACCCAGGTGGCGCACCAGGTTGTGCGCGAATCGGCGACCCATGCCAGCCATCACGGCGGCCATGGCGGCTTCTACGGCCGGGCGGGTGATCCGGCTGAAAGGCAGCTCGCTGACCACCTCGAGCTCGATCGAGACGCGCGACCCCTCGCCCCGCTCCTCCAGGACGTAGTGGCCCTGGACGTAGGTGGTCTCCTCTGCGCGGCGCTCGTCGTGGCTGAACTCGATCCGCTGCGGCTCCTCGAAGTTCATCACCTCGGTGAAGGTGGTGCCGATCGACTTGCCCAGCACCGGGATCTTCGCGAGGTTCCAGGTCCAACGGTCGCCGTCCACGTCGATACGGCGCAGGTAGGGCGTCAGCCGCGGGAGCAGATCGGGGTCGGTCAGCGCTTTCCAGAGCTCCACGCGGGAGGACTTGAGTTCGGCACTGGAGCGGTTGGTCGCGGTGAAGCGGGTCATGGGTCTCCTCGGTCGGCTGGCCCGGCCAGGTCGGTTGGTCTCCACAGAACCTACCGGCGGGGGGTTAGCGTCGAGCTCATGGGAGAGCTCAACCTGAAGGCACGAGGACCCGCCGACGTCGCACTCGCCTGGGAGCGGTACGCCGATCCCGGACTGTGGTCGACGTGGGCGCCGCAGATCCAGCGCGTGGAGACCGACATGTCGCGACTGCGAGCGGGCGGGCACGGCGTGGTCCGGGCCGGGGTGCTCCCCCACCCGACGCTCGGGATCCCTTTCTCGGTGCTCGACGTCGATGAAGAGGCCCGAAGCTGGGTCTGGAAGGTCAACCTCGGACCGGTCCGACTGGTGCTGGAGCACGGCGTCGAACCCGAAGGCACTGGGAGCATGACCAGCTTGCGGCTTCGCGGGCCGCTGCCGGTGCTGTTGGCCTACGCACCGGTGGCTCGTTTCGCCCTCGGACGCCTGGTGGCGGAGTAGGCTTCCAGGAACTCGGACCCAAGGGAGAATCACATGCCGACCTACGTTTGGTTGCTGATCTGGGGGGTCGCCATCGCCACGCTCGCCTTCTTCTACGTGCGTGAGCGCCGGTCCGGCCGCAAGCCCATCGCCGAGGTCGACCGTTACGGCCACCAGGCCACCCGAGAGGCCGGTGCGCGCCTGGACGGTGGCGGGCCAAACTCAGGCGCCCAGACCTGGCTCGGCTGACCTCAAACTCGTCCGAACGCGATCATTTGCCCCTACTCTCTGCCCATGAGCCCTCTTGGCCGCAAGGTCCTCATGTGGATGATCCCGGTCAACCTGCTGATGCTGGTCTGGGTGTGGATCGGGCGGATCGCCTTCGGTGTCGGTGGCTGGTTCTTCCTGATCATGCTCTACGCGCTGCCGTTCTTGTTCCTGGCGCTGCTGGCCACGACCCTGATGGGCTTCCTGATCGGCTCCGACAGACCACGGGCCCTCACCCGTGCGCAGGCCCTTGCGCAACTGGCGATGTGGGCAGCGATGGCCGCCTTCGGATTCTTCATCGTCGACTTCGGCGACGCGCCTGAGAGCGACCTCTCGGTGTTCACCCAGCTGGTCGGTCGCAACGACGCAACGCTTTCCCTGAGCTGGACCCTGACCGCGATCTCCGGCGGCATCGTGATCGCCGCGTGGGTGATCCTGCTGGTGCTTCTGCTGGCACAGCGTCGCAGCCACAGGGCGGCGCTGGCCGCTGCCTGAGCGCCCCGCCGGCACCCCAACAGGCCCACCGGAAAACCCGTTGCATCTGCCTTGGGAAACCACGATTCTGGATGGCGCGGGTCTTGCGACCGGACGCCTGCCCGACGTTCCACGAGAGGAGAACTGACATGACCGCCACTGTCACTGGCCTGCCCGCAGACCACTTCTCTCACCTACGGAGCACCCGTGTCCCTCTCGAACCCGGCGAAACCCAGCGCCACTGACCAGATCGACCCTGCCTTCGTCTGCGACTTCCGTGCCTACGACGACCCCGACTCCGACTCGCAGAGATGGTCGACCTGGCTCGAGGTCGAACCGCTGTGCCGCGGACCCGAGCCGCGCCCCGACTGGGTGGTGACCGACCGGGCTGCCATCGACACCGAGCTCGGTGTCCTGAAGACCGGCAAGGAGGCCGATGTCTTCCTGCTCGAGCGTGCTGTGGAGCGCGGACCGTCGGTGGTGATGGCGGCCAAGCGCTACCGGTCACCGGAGCACAGCGACTTCCACCGATCGACCGCCTACACCGAGGGCCGACGCGCCCGGAACAGCAGGGACACGCGCGCGGTGGCGAGGCGCTCAGCGTTCGGTCGCTCGGTGGCGGCCGCCCAATGGGCCACCGCCGAGTGGAACTCTCTCAAGACCTGTTGGTCACTCGGTCTGCCCGTGCCCTATCCGGTGCAGATCGACGGCACCGAGCTGCTGATGGAGTGGATCCGGGGCGAGGACCAGCACACCGCTCCGAGACTCGCCCAGACGCGCCCGCCGCCGGCGAGGCTATCGGCATACTTCGACCAGCTCGTCGAGTCGATGACGACCATGGCACGACACGGGATCGCGCACGGCGACCTCTCTGCCTACAACCTCCTCGCCGCAGGCGAGCGCCTGGTGATCATTGACCTGCCTCAGGTCGTGGACGTCGTCGGCAATCCCCGGGGTCCGGACCTCTTGCTACGGGACTGCGTCAACATCTGTGCGTGGTTCCGCCGTCAGGGGCTGGAGCACAGGCTCGCGGACGAGCACGCGCTGTTCGCCGAGCTGATCTCCACGATCTGCTGAATGGACTCACAACGCTCGCCAGCCTGCGTAGTCGTGCACGGCCATGCCGGCGTACGTCGGAGTCCCGAACTCGGCAGCATCCACGGTCGTCAGCGCGAGTTCGAGGGTCCGCACACTGGTCCCGTGGAAGGTCTGCTTGCGCGACACCGCATCATCGCCGAGGTAGTTGGTCTCCACTGCGAGCCGGCACGGGATGCCAACGGCCGCAGCACTGGCCAAGGCATGCGCGCCGATCGAGGTGATGCTGTCGGGGCCGCACACGGTGTTGCGGTAGCTCATCACCGTCACCGCGTCGACGCGGTCCATCACGGCCTGGTCGAGTGGTGTCCCCGTCGCGGTCGGGACGGTGTGCAGCCAGAAGGCGATGTCGGCTTCCAACGGGAGAGACGTGGCCGTGGCCAGCATCTCGATGACGCCGAGGTAGCCATCCACCACCACGTCGCGGCGGCTGTCCCAGTCCGACCGGGTCCAGGGCTCGATGTCGACGTGAACTCCATCGAAGAGCCCGGTCAGGAGCGCCGACTGCTGCCATGCCAGGGCGAGGCACGGATGGTCGATCCAGGTGATCTCACCACCCAGGGCAGCGACCCGGATCCCAGCGGCACCCGCTTGGGTCACGACCGAGCGCACCCAGGCCAGGTCCGGCGACGAGACGAGGTCGGGGCCGACCTGCAGGAACAGCTCGGTGACACTCTGCTTCCTGGCCCAGGAGACCAGGGTGAGTGCGTCAGGACGGGGTCCGACCCAGGTGGCCCTCCCCCGGCTCGGCATCAGACTCGGCTTCGAGCTCGGCTCCGGGTTGGGCAGAACAGTTTCGCCAGCAAGTGGTCGCATCGTGCCTCCGGACACCTCGTCCTGCGACGATAGCGGCCCGGAGCCCGGCGTACCCCTAGATGAAGAGCAGCTGGGCGCCGTCGATCAGCTCGATGAAGTCCGCGGCGTTGATGATGCCCTCGACCTCCTCGTAGAGATCCGACTCCTCCAGGTGCTGCATGTCCGCCGACATCCTGCAGGCCCAGAGGTGGCCACCGGAGTCGCTGATCTGCTGGAGGAACTCCGGCACCTCGGGCACTCCGACCTCGGCGATCGACTTCTTCATCTGGTGAGTGGCCATCGCGGTCATTCCCGGCACCCCTCCGAGGCCCTGCGGCATGTGGGTGGCGGTGTTGCCCAGCATCGTGAACTTCAGGTCGCCCATCGTCTTCTTGTTGATCATGTCGAAGCCCCAGAAGGTGAAGAACAGGTGGGTCTCCACCCCCTCACCGAGGGCTGCGTTGGCCATGATCAGTCCCGGGTAGGCCATGTCTAGGTTGCCTTTGGAGCAGATGATCGCGAGCTTCCGGTCGGTCCCGGCGTCAGCGAAGTCCGGGACGATCGGTGCGGACTGGATGGTGGTCATGTCTGGCTCCTTGGATGTCACTGCTGGTAGGTCTCGTCGGGATGAAGCACGATCGGTGGATCACACGCAACCGCGAGGCTTTGGCAGCCCGGCGATGTAGGCCATCTTCTTGGCCGGCTTCTTGGGGAAGAGCCCGAAGAGCTGCTTCATCGGGATGCCGCCCTGGGTGGCCACCCGACGCAGCGTGGCGGTCTCTCCCTGTTCGGGGAAGTCCGCGCGCAGGAAGCGGATCGCCTGCCAGTGCTCGTCGGTCAGGTCGACGCCGATCTGCTTGGCGAGGACCTCACCGAGGGGTTCGGTCCACTCGTCGTACTTGGTCATGAACCCGTCGTCGTCGACGTGGATGTCGTGACCGTCAATCGTGGTCGTGGGCATGTCAGGCTCCTTGCCTGTCGGAGGTGTGTTCTTGCTCGGGTAGGTGCTTGCCCACCATCGACATGTGGCTGGGGATCGGAAGGCGACGGCCGGGCAGCAGCACGTTCCAGTAGATCCACCGGAAGGCCAGCTTGCCGAGGTGGTTGGCGCGGGTCTCCTTCAACAGGTCCATGGGACCCACCAACGGCAACGGGAACTTGCCGGTCAACGGCTCGGTCTCGTAGTTGAAGTCGATCAACATCGCCTTGTCGTTCCCGGACTCGATGAAGCAGTTGGCGTGGCCGTCGAACGCACCGGTCATCGGTTGGCCCTGGATGTGCTGCAGGAAGTTCCCGACGAAGATCTCGACAGCGAAGTGTGCGACCGAACCAGCCTTGGAGGCCGGGATGTCGCTGGAGTCACCGACCGCGAAGATATTGGTGTGGTCCTTGGCCAACAGCGTGTGCTTGTCCACGGGCACGTAGTTGAGCTCGTTGCCCAGACCCGAGCGGCCCACGAAGTCGGCGCCCATGTTCAGGGGCACTGTGACCAGCAGGTCGAAGGGCACTTCACGCTCGTCGAAGGACCTCAGCACCTTGCTCTCCTGGTCGATGCTCTCGACCATGAAGTCGGTCTCCAGATGCACCTTGCGCTCTTCGAGCATGCCGCCAAGTGCCGCGGAGGACACCGGCTTGGTGAAGGCTCCGTCCAACGGGGTGACGTAGGACAGCTCGACGCGGTCGCGCAGGCCGTGATCACGTAACCAGGCCTCGAGGAGGAAGGTGAACTCCAGCGGAGCCACGGGGCACTTGATCGGCATCTCGGTGATGTGCACGACGAGGCGTCCGTGTTCGAACTGCCTCAGTGCGCCAGCCAGGGCCTCGGCGCCGTCAAGGGTATAGAAGTCGAAGATGCTCTTCTGCCACTCCGGACCGAGCATCCCCGGTGTCTGGTCGGGCCGCGGGGTGGTGCCGGTCGCAATCACGAGCTGGTCGTAGCCCAGCTCGCGGCCACCGTCGAGAACCACGACATCGCGGGCCGCGTCGACCCGGTCGACCGTGCCAAGGACGAAGTCGACCGCGTCGGGCAGGAAAGCCTGGCGAGATCGCACGACCTGCTCGCGGGAGAGGCCACCGAAGGGCACGAACAGGTACCCAGGCTGGTAGTGGTGCTCGTCGTCGCGATCGACGACTGTGATGCCCCACCCACCGCCGAGCTGGCTGTGCAGCTTGTTGGCGATCATCGTCCCGGCGGTTCCCCCGCCGAGGATGAGAAGTCTCTTCATCAGGTCCTCCTTGGTCCTTCTCCTCCAGCCTCGCGCACGGATGCCATCTCAGAGAGGGCCGAACGTCCCCTTCGGGGGCGACCTCAGACCAGCCTTCACCCAGATGCCGCCTGGGCGTGTCATGCGTCATACCCGTGCTCGGACTGCGCTGCTAGCGTCCGCCCCATGCGTAGCGCCAAGGACTTCTTCGCCCCCCTCGCCGTCGGAGCACCCCAGCCCCTCCGCGAGATTCCAGCCCGCCCGTCGAGAGCGATCCACTTCTTCGACCCCGGCAATCCCAAGATGGCCGCCAAGGTCCCGGACATGGTCGGCAGCACCGATGTCCTGCTCGGCAACCTCGAGGACGCGGTCAAGGCCGAGAACAAGGAGACGGCGCGCGCGGGCCTGGTGAAGATCGGCCAGGAGGTCGACTTCGGCCCAACCCAGTTCTGGACCCGGATCAACTCCCTGGACTCTCCTTGGGTGTTGGACGACCTGACCACTCTCGTCGGCGAGATCGGCGACAAGCTCGATGTGATCATGGTCCCCAAGGTGCAGGGCGCCGAGGACATCCAGTACGTCGACCGGCTGCTCGCCCAGCTCGAGGCCAAGGCCGGGCTGGAGAAGCCGCTGCTCGTGCACGCGATCCTGGAGACGGCCCGGGGCATGGTCAACATCGAGGAGATCTGCGGCGCCAGCCCGCGGATGCAGGGACTCTCGCTCGGGCCTGCTGACCTCGCCGCCGACCGGCGGATGAAGACCACTCGCGTCGGCGGCGGCCACCCGGGCTACCTGGTCCGACAGGACCCAGAGTCCTCGGACAGCGACGCGATCTCGGCGACGGGACGAACGACGTACCAGCAGGACCTGTGGCACTACACGATCGCGCGGATGGTCGACGCCTGCGCCATGCACGGCATCTACCCCTACTACGGACCGTTCGGCGACATCGCCGACACCGTGGCTTGTGAGGACCAGTTCCGCAACGCCTTCCTGCTCGGCTGCGTCGGCGCCTGGTCACTGCACCCCAAGCAGATCGCGATCGCCAACAAGGTGTTCAGCCCCTCGGTCGAGGACATCACCCATGCCCGACGGGTGATCGCTGCCATGGGCGACGGCACCGGCGCGGTGATGCTCGACGGAAAGATGGAGGACGACGCCTCGGTCAAGCAGTGCAAGGTGATGGTCGCGCTGGCCGATGAGCTCGCCGACATCGACCCCGAGCTGAAGAAGCAGTACGACGCGATCGAGCTGGAGGCCTGAGCCGATGACCGAAGAGAGCTTCCGGCCACGCCGCTCCGTGCTCTACATGCCCTCGTCCAACGAGCGTGCCCTGGAGAAGGCCAAGTCGATCCCCTGCGACGCGCTGATCCTGGATCTCGAGGACGCTGTCGCCCCCGACGCCAAGCCCGCCGCTCGCGAGGCCGCGTGCGCGGCCGTCCGGTCCGCGGACTATGGCCGCCGCGAGCTGACCATCCGAGTCAACGGCGCCGACACCGAGTGGCACGACGCGGACATGGCCGCTGCCTGTGCCGCTGGCCCGGACGCGATCGTGGTCCCCAAGGTGAGCAGCGCCGAAGCCGTCCTGCGCCTGGTCGAGGTGATGTCGGCGAACGATGCCCCGGAGCACACCTCGCTCTGGGCGATGCTCGAGACACCTTTCGCGATGCTGCACGCCGAGGAGATCGCAGGCGCGAGCGAGCGTCTCACCGTGCTGGTGATGGGCACCAACGATCTCGCCAAGGAGCTGTACGCCGAGCACGTGCCGGGCCGCCAGCCGCTGCTGACCGGACTCTCACTGGCCCTGCTGGCCGCTCGCGCCACCGGCAAGGTGATCATCGACGGCGTCTACAACGACGTGAAGAACACCGAGGGCTTCCTGGCCGAGTGCCAGCAGGGCCGGGAGCTGGGCTTCGACGGCAAGACCCTGATCCACCCCGGCCAGGTCGAGGGTGCCAACGAGGCCTTCGCTCCGTCGGCGAAGGCAGTCCAGGACGCCCGAGGCATCCTGCAGGCGTGGGAGGACGGCAAGGGGTCCGGTGTGGTCACCTACAACGGCCGGATGGTCGAGAACCTTCACGTCGAGTCGGCGCAACGCACGCTGAGCATGCACGAGGCGATCCAGGCGCTGCAGTCCTGAGGGCTACCTAGCCGCTTTGGCGGGGCAATCGGGGTTGGGGCAGAAGTCGATGGCCGCCATCTCTCCCGCGTTGAACTCGGCACGGGTGTCGTTGGTCGGGTCGAAGTCGATCACCGAGTGCTGTAGCCGGGTACCGCACTCCGGGCAGTCAGTCGGCCAGGTCGTCTCGTCCACGCTCGGCTGGTCCATACCGACACCTAACCACAGCGTGACGCGGAGTCGCTCAGGCCCGTCGCTCGCAGCGCTCCTCGCGGACCACCTCGGCCAGCAGGTGCTGATGCCACTCTCGTTCGAGATGCCTCACCCACAGGGCCGGGTCGGTGTGCAGCAGCCGCGTCTGGGCGAGTACGACGACCCGCCAACCCGCTCCCTCGAGTGCGAGCAGGTCATCGGCCGTGATCTGGTGCGCGAGGGCGGCCCCGAACCGACGCGCCTCGATCCCGAGCGCCAGCCGGACGTGGCGCCGGCCGGTCGAAACCAGATGTCCCGGCACGGCGGTCGGGAGCTCGGCCTGGTGCCAGTGCAGCCGCAGCTCGGACTCGCCCTGCCCCTCGGCTCGCGCATCGGCCTGTGCGGCGAGCGTCCGCAGCTGGCCGATCCCGCGATGGCCGGCGAAGCGGGGCAGCTCGGCCAACAGCTGCGTGTGAGCGAAGCTTCCACTCGCCAGGAGCTGGTCGAGAGTGGCGAGCGCTGCGCCCGGTCGAAGGGTCCGGCCCAGGTCCAGGGCGGTGCGCAGAGGTGTCGTCACAAGGAGGCCATCGACCGTCATCACGTCGCGAGCGACCAGATGCCTGCCTCCGACGTGAGGGGCCGACCGGCGTCGTGGGCTCAGCACGTCGAAGGGCGGCAGCTTCTCGCCGGGGGTGCAGGCCTCGACGCCGTGCAGCCATCCCGCCGTCCGGTCGACGACGAGGGCGTCACGGGCCACGACCAACCGCAGCGCAGCTGCACGCAGGCGGAACGAGTCCGGGGTGATCCCGCTGACGTAGACACCACGAAGGACCCGGCGCAGGGTGCCATCGCGCAGCATCCGTTCCAAGGCTGCTCGGCCGATGCCCTCCGTGCGCGCCATGGCCGGGGTGAACGGCTGGTCGACAGGCAGGATCGAGCTGAGCTGGTCCAGAGGCAGGAGCGCGTTCATCTCGCCAGAGTGGACCCGGTGGCGCGAACCGTCGAACGGCAATCCACAGGCTCATCGACAGACAAGTCAGCCGAGCGGGATCCATTCGAGACCGTCGTCGCTCACCTCGAGCTCTGACCACGAGTCGGCGACACCGCACCATCGGTCGCCGCACCGGACCACCCAGCCGTCACTGTTGCCTCCCGGGGGCAGCACAGGTTGCCAGCGCCGCTGTCCTGCCTCGAGGTGATAGGTCGGCGCCGAGCGTCCCCCGAGCACCAGGCCGCCATCTCGCAGGATCTCCAGCCCGGAGAGGGATGACCGTCGCCGCACACCCGCCAGACCCACTGAGCGCCAGCCTCCTCCAGGGGGGCGCACCACCACGTCGGTCGGAATGTCCATGTTCCCTTGACTCGCGCGCAGCAGCACGCTCGCAACCGAGCCGTCCCGGACTGCAATGGACTGGATGTCGAAGGGGTGGGCCGGCGGCGGCCCCACGTTCGCGAAGGGCCGCCCGAGGATCGAGCGCTGGAGGGTCAACCCCTCGGAGAGTCCCCAGAGGGTCCCGGCCCGGTCGAGCCCGAGCCACGGCGTCGTGCTCGGCACCAACGAGCGCCTCAGCCCGAAGGCCTCCTCACCCCTGAGCAGCACGGGGGCCTCGGTGAACTCGGCCAGCAGGAGGTCCCCGGCGCGCGGCCCGCTGCGCCTCTCCACTGTGACCCGGTGGGTTGCGCCCGACGGATCCAGCGTCGTCACGGTCTCGAGGTCCTGCTCGAAGAGCACCCACGCAAACCCGTCGTCACGCGCACCGATATCGGCTCCGGCCGTGGTCTCCTCAGACCTGCTGACGATGCCGCGCGCTGTCTCCCTGCCCGATGGTTCGAGAAGCTGCCAGGCCACCGCCTCGGGGCCTTCGCCGCCGTCAGCCGCCGCACGATGGGTGACGAGCAGCCGCCCGGTCCCGTCGACCACGACGCCGTCGACCTGACCGTGGTCGATCACGTCGTCGGCCGTCGCTCCCGGATCGTCGGCGACATCCCCGGCGCGCTCGAGCAGGTCCCGGAAGTCACTCTGCGTCACCGACGAAGGTTCGCGCGCCTCGGTGGAACACGCCGCGACGAGAGCCAGAATCAGTGCCACGGTGAGCGCTGTCGCGGTTCGCGCAAGTCGACCGACTGGAACGGCTGGGTCGGCTGGGTCGGCTGGGTCGAACTCACCGGCAGAGGTCATGGCGACAACCTGCCAAGAAATCATTCGGGGCGGGTGTAGGCACCCCGGTGGAACAGCAACGGTGCGACGTCGTCCACGTCGACGGCGCGCTCGTCACCGAGGGCGAGCTGCCTGACCCTGCCCACGACGATGTAGTGGTCACCGGCTTCGTGCACGGTCTCGACCGTGCAGTCGACGTACCCCAGCACGCCCTCGAGCAGGGGAGCTCCGGTCTCCGCCGGCTGCCACCGCACGTCCTCGAACTTGTCGGCGCCCTTGCTGGCCATCGCGTTGGAGACCTCGCGCTGTCCCTCGCTGAGGAAGTTGACGCAGAAGAACCCTGCGGCACGCATCAGAGGCCACGCCCGTGAGGTCTTCGCGGGGCAGAACATCACCAGCGGCGGGTCGAGCGAGACACTGGAGAACGACTGGCAGGTCATGCCCACGGGCTCGCCGCCGGAGATCGACGTGACCACGGTGACGCCGGTGCAGAACAGGCCGAGCACATCGCGGAACTGCCGCGCCCGAGCCACGGCCTCGGGGTCGTCCTGCGAGATCGTGGTGTGCTCGCCGAGCCTCAGCTCGAGGTCGAAACGGGTGCCGAGGAAGGAGTCGATCAGCTCCTGGCTCGGCCAGGTCTCGCGAGCATCAGCGCTCATGCCGTCGGGAATCTCCGGGAAGGGTCCGGGGGAAGACATGGGTGCAGTCTTACCAGTCGTCATCGGGTCCGGACTCACTGGCCGCCGAACACGTGACCCCAGTAGGAGACTGCTGTGCTCTCCCGAGCGACCCAACGGGCGTCGTCGACCTGGAGCCCCTCGGTGCCGAACTCGAAGTCGAAGCCGGCCGGTGACTTGACGTAGAAGGAGACCATCTGGTCGTTCATGTGGCGTCCCAGGGTCGCCGACAGCGGCGCCTTGTGCTTGCGGACCCGCTCCAGGGCGCGACCGACGTCATCGAGGGCATCGACCTCGAGCATGATGTGCACGCACTTGCTCGGATTCGGCATCGGAAGGAACGCCAGGCTGTGGTGCCGGGGGTTCACCCCGAGGAACCGCAGCCACACCTTCGAGCCAGGTTCCTTGCCGACGAACTCCCCCGGCATGCTCATCGAGTCCCGCAGGCGGAAGCCGAGGACCTCGTTGTAGAACCGGAGCGCATCGACGTCGTCGGATACCGGGATCACGACGTGCCCCATCCCCTGGTCGCCGGTCACGAACCTCGCGCCGTACGGCGTGACGATCGGCCGGGCCTCGTAGGTGATGCCGTGGAAGAGCTCGAAGACGTTGTCGAAGGGGTCCGTGAACCGCACCAGCTCCTGTACCCGCCGCTCGGCGAGCTCCTCGGCGCTGCCCTCCGCGAACTCGACCCCGGCGGCCGCGAGGTGTGCGCGCGCGGCCTGCAGCGCGACGTGGTCTGCCAGCTCCCAGCCGATGCAGGAGAGCTCGTCGGTCTCGGCGGGAAAGACGACCAGGCGGGCAGAGACCTCGTCGATGCGGTAGTAGAGGTGCTCGGGATTCGGCCCCCGACCCTCGGCCAGACCCAGCACCTTGCCTGCGAAGGTCTTCCAGGCCTCGAGGTCAGTGCTCGCAACCCGCGCGTAGCCCATGCTCCTGATGTCGATGGTCATCGGCCGGTCCCCTCGGGGCTCGTCTGCCGCTCGCGCTCGACGTGTCGTCCCAAGAACGCGGTCGCCACCTCGCGGAACTCCTCGGCGGCCTCGACCTGGGCCCAGTGGCCGCAGTTGGGGAACACGTGCAGGGTCGCCTTGGGGATCAGCTTCAACGCGACCATGGCACCGTCGAGCGGGTTCACCCGGTCCTCGCGGCCCCAGGTGAGCAACGTGTGCTGGCGCAGCCGGTGTGCCTCGCGCCAGAGCATGCCGTCCTCGAAGGTGTCCGGATTCCAGAACGATGCGCCCATCGAGGCCAGGGCCTCCCGGGCCCCGGGTGCAGTCGCGTCGGCGAACCGCTCCTCGACAAGCTCGTCGGTGACCAGCGACTGGTTGACCACCATCGTGGAGATGAATGCGCGCAACGCCTCACGGGACGGTTCGGCGGCGAAGTCCATCAGCCGTTGTACGCCTTGGGTGGGGTCGGCGTGGAACAGGTTCAGCGATGCGCCACCGGGCCCCATCAGCACCAACCGACCGACCCGCTTGGGGTGCTCGAGCGCCAGCCGCATCGCCGTACCGCCGCCGAGGCTGTTGCCCAGGAGGTGCACCCGGTCGATGCCGAGCTCGTCCAGCAGCGCCACGACGTGGGCAGCGGCGAAGCGGAAGTAGTTGCCGACCACCTCGGGCTTGTCGGAGGCCCCGAACCCGGGCTGGTCCACGAGCAGCGTGCGGAAGTTCTCGGCAAATCCCGGCAGCGCGGAGCCGAAGTTGCTCCACGCCGAAGCGCCAGGACCGCCGCCGTGGAGCATCACCAGCGGAAGGCCACCGCCGAAGCCCGTCGGCTCGCCGGCCTCGTGGTAGTTCAGCGTGATGGCACCTGCTCCGACATCGACCTTGGCCGAGCGGCGAGTGGCTTCCTTGCTGAAGTCGGTCACTCAGTACATCCCCGGGTCGACCTTGTGCCCGAACTCGTGGGCACCGAACATCTGCAGCGCACGCTCGGGGTCGTTGGCTGCGTGCACGCGCCCGGCGTGGGCATCGCGCCAGGCTCGCTGGAGGTAGGTGCCGTTGGCCAGCGCCCGGCCGCCTGAGGCCTCGAACAGCGCATCGATCGCGTCGATCGCGCGCTGGGAGCCGATCACCTGGTCCCGACGTACCTTCAGGCGAGTGCCGAGGGGGATCTTCTCGCCCTTGGCAACGAATGACTGCTCTTCGCGGATGTTGTTGACCAGCAACGCCCAGGCCGCGTCGATCTCGCTCGAGGCGCGTGCGATCCGGACCGCGGCGAAGGGATCGAGCGAAGCCTTCTCCCCGATGTAGGAGGCGCGGGTGCGCTTGCGCTGCATCTCCACGTGCTCGTCGTAGGCACCCATGGCCATCCCGATGATCGGGGTGGTGATCGTGCCGGTGAAGATCGAGTGGAAGGGGAGCTTGTATAGGTCCGAGGTGTTCAGCTCCTGCCCCGGCCCGAAGCAGCGTCCGGTGTCACCCATGGAGAGGGTGAACGCTTCCGGGATGAACACGTCGTTCACCACGATGTCATTGGACCCGGTGCCGCGCAGACCGACCATGTCCCAGACGTCGATGATCTCGTAGTCGCTGCGCGGAACCATAAACGTGCGGAAGTCGACGACCTGCCCCTCGGCGTTGAAGACCAGCCCGCCGAGCAGCACCCACTGGCAGTGGTCGCAGCCGGAGGAGAAGCTCCACTTGCCGGACAGCTTGAAGCCGCCGTCGGTCTGGATCGCCTTCCCCGTCGGGGCGTACGACGAGCTCAACCTGGTGCTGGTGTCCGAACCCCAGACAGCCTGCTGCGCCTCGTCGGTGAAGAGCGCGACCTGCCACGGGTGCACACCCACCACGCTGGAGACCCAGCCCGTGGAGCCGCACGCGCTCGCGATGTCGCGCACGGCGGTGTAGAAGTCGATCGGGTCCGACTCCAGCCCGTCGAAGCGCTTGGGCTGAAGCAGCCGGAAGAAGCCGGTCTCCTCGAGCTCCTTGATCGAAGCCTCCGGGACCACACGCAGCCGCTCTGCCTCATCCGCACGCTCGCGCAAGGTGGGCAGCAGGTCACGGACGCCGTCCAGAACTGCCTGGCTCATGGGTACTCCTCTGAGGTGGTGGTCTCGCTCGCCAACCAATACTAGAACACGTTCTAGATTATTCCAACGGTGTCTCGTGCGCGTCTACGGATGCGGGCCTACGCTGCGAGGCATGTCAGAGATGTGGAGCACGATCGCCGCCGAACGCGGCGCCCTGGCCGAGGACCTGGTCACCCTCAGTGACCACGAATGGAATGCCAGCGCCCTGTGCTCGGACTGGTCGGTGCGGGACACGCTGGCGCACATGACCAGCACTGCGACCATGACCCCGTTGAAGTTCTTCACCGGCTTCCTCGGAGCCGGCTTCAACTTCGCCAAGTTCGTCGCCGCGGGGGTCGAGCGTCACCGCGGGGGCTCGCCCGCCGAGACACTGGCGAACTTTCAGGCCCAGCAGCACTCCACCTCCTCCCCTCCCGGCCCGAAGCTGTCGTGGCTGGGCGAGACGCTCGTCCATGCCGAAGACATCCGTCGACCGCTCGGGATCAAGCATGACTACCCCACGGACGCGCTCGTCTCCGTCCTGAACTTCTACAAGGGCTCCGACGCCCTGATCGGCACGAAGACCCGAATCGCAGGCCTTCGCCTGGAGGCCACCGACACCGACTGGTCGCACGGGTCCGGTCCCACCGTCCGCGGGCCGATGCTCTCCCTGCTGCTCGCGGCCACCGGCCGCGCCGCGGGCGTGAAGGACCTCACCGGGGAAGGCACCGAGACCCTCCGCTCCCGCTGCCAGTAGGGACGACTCACGCCGACCGGCGTTGCCCCGCTGGATGCGTCCTCAAGGCACCCTCCCACCGGGCAACGCCGGTCCTTGCGCACTGCAGGGTGTCGCACACCTCCTGAGGGCGGAGGAAGACCTGCTCCCACGAGAACCGCAGCAGGGTGAGCCCGATCAACACCAGGTCGTTGTACTTGCGACAGTCCCGGGTCAGCTGGTCCCGACGGCCGTGCCAGGTGAACGACTCCGCCTCCACAGCGAGCCCGCGCCGGTCGTCGAGCAGATCGGGCCGGACCCAGCCATGACCGGTGTGGATCCAGGCCTGGGGTTCGACATCCAGCCCGGCATCGAGGGCGTGCGCACGCAGCGCCGACTCGAAGGGGTTGGCTGCTCGGCCGTCGCACGTGCGCGCCACTCGCAGCCGTCGTGCCCTTCCGCGCAGCGGCGAGGCCGCGGCGGCCAGCGTCAGCTCGTACCGAGCGACCTCGGCGTGCCTGATCGCGGAATCCGCGATCGCCAGCGCCTCAGCGTACGGCAGGGTGGTGGCGCAGTCAAGCACGGTGCGCACGGCACTGGTGACGCCCGGGGCCACCACGTCACTCTCCGGCAGCGCACGGAAGGAGAACCGGACGCCCTTGCGCCCACGGGGCTTGCGATCGCGCGGCACGGTGACGACCGCCGTCTCCGGCACCCGCACGCTCTCCCATCCCCACCACGCTGCAGCACTCTCATGGGAGAGCACTCCGAGGCACCCGTGCGCCGCCCGCAGACCCGCCTCCACGTGAGGCAACGCGTAGCGCCCGCGCCCGGTTCGGACGATCACAGCGGCACCCACCGCCTCGGCCACCGCTGCCCGGCCGCACGCGGACACCAGCGGTCGCGCCGCCGACAGCCCTCCCATGCGCCGCAGGTACTCCACTGGATCCATCCCGGCACCCTGCACCAAACTCGCCGATCGCGCTGGCTGAATCCACAGACACCGACGGACCGGCGTTGCCTGCGCAGGAAGCCGAGATCCCGGCGTCCGGCTGGGCATGGCCGCTCCGGCGCTGCCAGTTTCACAAGTTCTCCTGTGAAACTGGCAGCGCGATCAGGTGTTGGCGTCCTGCTTGGCGCGCAACTCGAGGGCGATGTCGATCAGCTGGTCCTCCTGGCCGCCGATCAGCTTGCGCTGCCCGGCCACCATCAAGATCTCGGCGCCGGAGACGCCGTAGCGCTCGGCAGCGTTGCCTGCGTGCTTGAGGAAGGACGAGTAGACCCCGGCGTATCCCATCATCATGGTCATCCGGTCCAGCCGGCACTCGTCGGGCATCGCGGGACGGACGACGTCCTCCGAGGCGTCGATGATCTTCCTGAAGTCCACACCAGTGCGCCAGCCGAGCTTGTCGCAGATGCCGACGAAGGCGTCCAGCGGAGTGTTTCCGGCGCCGGCACCGAAGCGGCGCACGGACCCGTCGATCTGGGTAGCGCCTGCACGGACGGCCATCACGGTGTTGGCGGCACCGAGGTCGAGGTTCTCGTGGCCGTGGAACCCGACGGTCGCGTCCGTGCCGATCTCGGCGACCAGCGCCGAAACGCGGTCGGAGACACCCTCCATGATCAGGGCCCCGGCCGAGTCGACGACGTAGACGCACTGACAGCCCGCATCGACCATCGTCCGCGCCTGCTTGGCGAGGACCTCCGGCGGCTGGGTGTGGCTCATCATCAAGAAGCCCACGGTCTCCAATCCCAGCTCGCGCGCCAGCGTGAAGTGCTGCTGCGAGGTGTCGGCCTCGGTGCAGTGCGTGGCGATCCGACAGATCGAGCCGCCGTTGTCCTGCGCCGCCCGGATGTCGTCCTTGGTGCCGACGCCGGGGAGCATCAGGAAGGCGATCTTCGCGCGCTTCGCGGTCTCCGCCGCAATCTTGATCAGCTCCTGCTCCGGGGTGAGCGAGAAGCCGTAGTTGAAGCTGGATCCGCCGAGACCGTCGCCGTGCGTCACCTCCAGCACGGGTACGCCGGCCTCGTCGAGCGCGCCGATGATCGAGCGCACCTCCTCGCCGGTGAACTGGTGCCGCTTGTGGTGCGAACCGTCACGCAAGCAGGTGTCGGTGAGCCGGATGTCGAGGTCTGCTGACCAGGTGCGCTCCAACGCGTTGAGCTGCGGGTCTCCGAAGACGGTCATGCGAGTGCCCCCTGGGTGGCCATTCCTTCGCCGGCGCGGGTCGCGGCGGCGGTCATGATGTCGAGGTTGCCGGAGTACGGCGGCAGGAAGTCGCCCGCGCCCTCGACCTCGAGAAAGATGCTGACCTTCGTCTGCCCACGGGTTGCCTGGGTCGGCGGGTCGAACTGCGGATCCTGCAGCAGGCGGTAGCCGGGGACGTAGTCCTGCACCGCGGCGACCATCGCGTGCACGGACTCAGAGATGGCGTCCTGGCCTTCGTCGTACACCTCCGGCCCCACGGCGCAGAAGATCGTGTCGCGCATGATCATCGGCGGCTCGGCCGGGTTCAGGATGATGATCGCCTTGCCGCTCTGCGCACCGCCGATCGTCTCCACGCCCCTTGCGGTGGTACGGGTGAACTCGTCGATGTTCTGACGCGTGCCCGGGCCCGCCGAGAGCGAGGCGACGGACGCGACGATCTCGGCGTAGGAGACCGGAGTCGCCCGCGACACTGCGGCCACCATCGGGATCGTGGCCTGTCCCCCGCAGGTGATCATGTTGACGTTGTCGGCTCCTGCGTGCTCGTTGCCGTTGACCGCGGGGATCACCGCCGGCCCCACGGCCGCAGGTGTCAGGTCGATCGCACGGATCCCAGCCTCCCGATAGCGGGGTGCGTACTCCCGGTGGATGTAGGCGCTGGTCGCCTCGAAGATCAGGTCCGGCAGCTCGTCCTGCTTCAGGAGCCAGTCGACGCCCTCGTGGCTGGCCTCGAGGCCCTTCTCCCGCGCACGGGAGAGCCCCGGACTCTCGGGGTCGACGCCGATCATCCAGCGTGGCTCGATCAGGTTCGAGCGCAGAAGCTTGTACATCAGGTCCGTGCCGATGTTGCCCGGACCGACGATGGCCGCAGTGAGCTTGCTCATCAGGTTCCTCTCTCAGGTGAAGCTGAGACGGACTGAACCCAGTCCGTCGAAGTCGGCGGTGAACTCGTCACCGGCTGTGGCGTCGATGGCGCGGTGCACCGAGCCGGGCAGGATCACGTGACCGGCCTGGAGGGTGACCCCGAAGCCGGCCACCTTGTCGGCGAGCCAGGCCACCGCGGTGACCGGGTTGCCGAGCACGGCGTCGGAGCGCCCCTCGGCGACCTGCTCGCCGTTGCGCATCAGCCGGGCCGAGATCGTGCGCAGGTCGATGTCCGACGGCGCGACCCGCTCGGGACCGAGCACGTAGCCCGCTGACGAGGCATTGTCGGCGATGGTGTCGGCGATCTGGATGTTCCAGTCGGCGATCCGGCTGTCGATCAGCTCGATCGCCGGAGCGACGTACGCCGTAGCGCGCAGCACGTCATCCTCCGTGCAGCCCTTGCCAGGGAGCGTCTCGCCGAGGATGAAGGCGACCTCCACCTCGACGCGCGGGTAGCAGTAGCGGCTCGCCGGGACCGGTTCATCCTCCAGCACCTCCATGTCGGAGAGCAGGTGGCCGTAGTCGGGCTCGTCGACGCCCATCATCTGCTGCATCGCGACCGAGGACAGCCCGACCTTGTGACCGTTGACGCGGGCGCCGGCCTGCAGGCGCCTGCGGATGTTCAACAGCTGGATCCTGTAGGAGTCGACGACGTCGAGTCCGGGCCAGGTCTCGCGCAGAGGCGGGATGGGCGTCCGGTTGACCTCGGCGTCCCACAGGAGGTCCGAGACCAGGCGCTGTTCGTCTTCGGAGAGCATGTGCCAACAATAGAACCTGTTACAGTTTTGCGCCATGAAGCCCCCCGTAGAACCCAACCTCGGTGCCGTGTACGACGTGGTCGTGGTCGGTGCCGGCGGTGCAGGCATGGCCGCCGCCCTTGCGGCCGCCTCTCGCGGTCTCGAGACGCTGCTGGTCGAGAAGAGCAGCTACTTCGGCGGCTCGACGGCGCGCTCGGGCGGCGGCGTCTGGATCCCCGGCAACTACGCGCTGGTCGCTGCTGGCGAGGCCGACGACCCGGAGGAGGCCAAGCGCTATCTCGATGCCATCGTCGGTGACGTGGTCCCGAAGGTTCGGCGCGACACCTTCATCGACCGAGGACCGGAGGTGATGGAGTTCCTGCGCGACCACACCCGGGTGCGCTTCGCCTGGGTTCCGGAGTACTCCGACTACCTTCCCGAGAGTCCCGGAGGCCGGGTGCGCGGGCGCAGCGTCGAGCCGGTGCCGTTGGACGCCAGCTTCCTGGGCGAGGAGCTCGGGCGACTGCACCCGCCGTACACCAAGGCGCCGGCGAACCTGATCGTCACCCAGGCCGACTTCCGCAAGATCAGCCTCGGCCTGCGCACGATCAGGGGACCGCTGACGATGATGCGGGTGCTGCTCAACCGGATGCTGAGCATCCTGCGCGGCCGCAAGATGCATGCGATGGGCAACGCATTGGCGATCGGGCTGCGTCAGGGCCTGATCGACGCCGGTGTGCCCGTCGAGTACGACACCGAGCTGCGTGACCTCGTCCTCGAGAACGGCCGGGTCACGGGAGTCGAAGTCAGTCACCAAGGGGCCGAGCGCGTGATCCGAGCGCGGGTCGGCGTGATCCTCGGCAGCGGTGGGTTCGAGAAGAACCTCGAGCTGCGCCAGCGTTTCCAGCCTGCCCCGACCAGCATCGAGTGGACCACTGGCGCCGAGTCCAACACCGGTGGCGGTCACCTCGCCGGGATGGCCGCGGGCGCCGAGGTCGCGCTGATGGACGACGCCTGGTGGGGTCCGACCATCCCGCTCCCTCGCGGGCCGTGGTTCGCGCTGGCGGAGCGGAACCTGCCCGGGTCGATCATCGTGAACTCGGCCGGTCAGCGGTTCATGAACGAGGCGCTGCCGTACGTCGAAGCGGTGCACGAGATCTACAAGGGAGAGGCGACCGGCGTCACGCACGTGCCGTCGTGGTTGGTGATCGACCAACGCTACCGGAACCGCTACCTGTTTGCCGGTCTCACGCCGCGCCAGCCATTCCCGGGCCACTGGTACAAGCACGGAACTGTCACGAAGGCCGAAACCCTCGACGCGCTGGCCGCCCAGATCGACGTACCTGCTCAGGCGCTGCGTGCCACCGTCGACCGCTTCAACGGCTTTGCGCGCACCGGCATCGACGAGGACTTCCACCGTGGTGAGAGCGCCTACGACAAGTACTACTCCGACCCGACGGTGAAGCCGAACCCTTCGCTGCACACGATCGACCAGGGCCCCTTCTACGCGGTCAAGATCGTCCCTGGAGACCTGGGCACCAAGGGTGGCCTGGTCACCGACGAGCGCGCCAGGGTCCTGCGCCCGGACGGCTCGGTCATCGAGGGCCTCTACGCCGCGGGCAACGTCTCGGCCGCAGTGATGGGGCACACCTACGCCGGTCCCGGAGCGACGATCGGGCCGGCCATGGTCTTCGGCTACCTCGCCGCCGAAGATTGCGCTGAGCAGGCCGCTGGCCTCGCGACGACCCCCGTGGAAGAGGCCTCCTGATGCCGATCGACCCCGACGTCGCCATCGGCGCCCAGCTGCCCGACCGCACCTTCTCGTGGTCCAGCTCCGACATCCTGCTCTACCACCTCGGCATCGGCGCGGGATCGGCGCCGGGCGCCAACCTCGACTCGGCCGCCCTCCGCTACACCCTGGACGACGAACACCTCCAGGTCCTGCCGAGCTTCGGCATCGTCGCGCCCACCTTCCACGAGACTGATCCCCCGCCGCTCGACCTGCCGGGGTGTGACATCAACCTCGCTCAGGTCGTCCACGGCAGCCAGGAGATCTCCGTCACCGGGCCCTTGCCGGCCTCGGGCACGGCCACGCTTCGCACACGGGTCACCGACGTCTGGGACAAGGGCAAGGCGGCGGTGATCTGGCAGGAAGGTCGCGCCACGGCCGAGGACGGCAGCCCCTTGTGGACCGCTCGATCCTCGATCTTCGTCCGCGGCGAGGGCGGCTGGGGCGGCGACCGCGGCACCTCCACGAAGGTCGAGCTGCCCGACCGCGAGCCGGACTGCGACGCGGCCTACGACGTCACGCCGCAGCAGGCCCTGCTCTACCGACTCTGCGGTGATCGCAATCCCCTCCACGCAGATCCCGAGTTCGCCGCTGCGGCTGGGTTCCCGGTGCCCATCCTGCACGGCTTGTGCTCCTACGGCATCGTGCTGCGCACCGTGACCGACGCGCTGCTCGACGGGGACGCCTCGAGGGTGGGCGGCTTCGCTGCCCGCTTCGCCGGAGTGGTCATTCCCGGAGAGACGATCAGGGTCCGCGCCTGGCGCGAGGAGGACAGGATCCTGGTGTCGGCCACGATCCGCGCCGATGGCGAGCGCGATGGTGCGCCGGTGCTCGCGGACTGTGTGCTGACCCCAGCCTGAGCCGGAGCGGCCGGCGCGCACGCCCGCCGGCATGGAATTACCAACTCGAGGGCACTGTTGGGATCGACGTACGCCACCCCCCATCAGCACCTGGAGAACTCGTGAGCTCGATCCTCTTCGTAGTCACCGGAGCCCGTCACTGGACGCTGCGCGACGGCACCCAGCACCCCACCGGCTTCTGGGGTGAGGAGCTTGTCGCGCCGTACCGGGCCTTCACTGCTGCCGGCCACGACGTCACGATCGCGACGCCGGGAGGAGTCGAGCCGGTCGTCGACCAGGCCAGTCTCGCTGCCGAGGTGAACGGTGGCCAGGACAACGCCGACGCCATCGTCCGAGAGCTGGGCGAGATCGGCCAGCTCAAGCACCCGCTCCCCCTCGAGGACGTCGACCTCGACGCCTATGCCGCGGTGTTCTACCCCGGTGGCCACGGCCCGATGGAGGATCTCTCCGTGAATGCCGACTCGGCCGCACTGCTCACCAGGACCTTGGAGTCGGGCAAGCCGCTCGGCATCGTGTGCCACGCCCCTGCCGCCCTGTTGGCAACCGTCGACGCGGACGGCCGGTCCCCGTTCTCCGGCTACCGCGCGACGGCTTTCAGCAACGCCGAGGAGACGCAGGCGGGCCTTGCCGAGGGCGCCCCCTGGCTGCTGCAGGACCGTTTGGTCGAGCTCGGGATCGAGTTCGAGGAGGCCGAGCCTTGGTCGGAGCACGTGATCGTCGATCGCAACCTCTTCACCGGGCAGAACCCTGCGTCCTCAGGGCCCCTTGCCGAGAGGATGCTGGGGTCCTTGACGCCCTGATCTCAGCTGGCGCGCGCCAGCGAGGCGACGAAGTCGAGCTTGTCGAGCACCCCGGCCGGGATCACGAACGGGTAGAGATCGTCGTGGCCCATGCTGCGGTTGATCATGTTCAGCGCGACGCTCAGCGGCATCCAGATCCCCACCACCACGTCACGGAAGTTGCTGAACGAGCTGAGCGTGCCGACGGTGGTCAGGCCGTACTCGGAGGCCGTCGAGATCGTGTCGCAGATGTGCAGGTAGTGCGCCCAGCTCTCGGCGAAGTCCTCGAACGGGTGCATCGTGGCGTAGCTGGAGATGTACGACGACTCCCAACCCTCCGGTGGCCCCTCGGCGTAGTGCCGCTTGATCTCACCGCCGTAGTCGATCCGCTCGTCCCCGAACAGCTCGCGGCACCGGGTCATCAGCTCGTCGCCCTGGACGAGCTGCCACTCGAAGTAATGCCCGACCTCGTGGCGGAAGTGGCCCAGCATCGTGCGGTAGGGCTCGCCGAGCTTCTCCCGCACCTTCTCCCTGTGCGCGGCCTGGCTCTCGGCCAGATCGATCGTGATCAGCCCGTTGGCGTGCCCGATCACGACGTTCTCCTCAACGCTGCTGAGCAGGTCGAAGGCCAGACCGTTCTCGGGGTCGGTGTCCTTGCCGATGACCTCGAAGCCGAGGGCGTCCAGCTCGACCAGGACCCGACGCTTGGCCTTCTCGGCCGCCGGGTAGTTCGCCAGGCCGATCGCGTCCTCGTCGTTGGGGCGGGTCCGGGTCAGCGAGCAGCTGAAGCACTGACCGCCTTCCTGCTCGGTCAGCCACGTGCAGCCGGACAGCGCCAGGTTCTGACAGACGTGCCACTGCCGACCCTCGCTGTCGACGTAGACCCCCTGGTCGTCGACCGGGACGATCGCGCGCTCCTCGCGGGAGAAGCCGAGATGCGTGCCACAGGAGACACAGACGGAGTTCTCGAAGTGCAGCGTGTTGTCGCAGGATCTGCAGCGGAAGGCCTTCACCCGCGCAGCCTGCCACAGCGTGCCCAGGTGGCAGGATCTGCCCCATGGACCTCCTCGACACCTGGACGACGGGCACACACACCGTCGGTGAGATCACTCACCCGACCTACCGCAAGGGCACCGGTCCGGGGGTGGTCGTGATCCACGAGATCCCCGGGATGACACCTGAGGTGATCGGCTTCTCCGAAGAGGTGGTGGCCGCTGGGTTCACCGTCGTGATGCCGCACCTGTTCGGCACTCCTGGTGCCCCGACGAACGCCAAGACCACTGCCACCGCGTTGCGACAGGTGTGTGTCAGTCACGAGTTCACCAAGCTGGCCACCGGCGTGACGACGCCGATCGCCGGCTGGTTGCGCAGCCTGGCGCGCGAGCTCCACGACGAGCTCGGTGGTCCGGGGGTCGGTGCACTGGGGATGTGCTTCACCGGCGGCTTCGCGCTCGCGATGATGGTCGAAACGTCCGTGGTGGCACCGGTGCTGGCCCAGCCGTCGGTCCCCTTCGCCGTTACCTCGCGCAAGGCGGGCGACCTCAACCTCAGCCCGCACGACCTCGACGTCGTACGCAGGCGCGCCGCCGAGGGGTGTCAGGTGCTCGGGCTGCGCTATGAGAAGGACCGTGCGGTCGGAACCCGCTTCGACACCCTCAACAAGGAGATCGGGGATGCGTTCATCCGGGTCGAGTTCCCGGGAGCGAAGCACTCGACCTTGAGCACCCACCGTCAGCAGGCGGGCGTCGACCGGGTGCTGGAGTTCTTGGAGGAGAAGCTTCGTCCCACTGGGTGAGGAATCGCGCGAGACCGGATCAGGAGACGATCAGAGCCTCCTCCGCCGCCAGCGCCCGCAGATAGGTCGCGAAGCCTTGTGGGGCACGCCCCCGTCGACGCCCCGAGGTCATCACCTGGGTCCGCGCAGTGGAGCACCATGGGACCTTCGCCTCTCGCATCCGGGCCACGAGGGCCACGTCCTCGGCCGTTCGGACGGGCGGAAACCCGCCGGCCGCGTCGTACGCCGCCAGGGTGAACCCGAGATTGGCGCCGTGAACGTGGTCGTGCCCCTCCTTCAAGCGATGACGTGCCCGCCACAGGCGCAGCACCTCGGGCGACACGTCCTCGGGGTCCGGGTGCACGGTGCCCACCACGAGCGCACAGCCGGTCCCGGCGAGCCTCAGCTGCTCGCTCAGCCAGTGCTCAGGCACGACGGTGTCGGCGTCCGTGCAGGCGATCCAGACGTGGCTCGGGTCGACCCCGGCCGCCATCCTGCGCGCCCGCTCCACTCCGTGCGCCCGCACCTCGCCGACCACTCCGGAGTGCACCTCGTCCACGTCCAGCCACGGGTAACCCGCCAGCACCCGCGCAGATTCGTCGGTGCACGAGTCCAGGACCACCGTCACTCGCACCCGAACCTCGGGCGCCACCGCACGCGCCGCCTCTGTGGCGACGCGCACTGACGCGAGGTGGCGCGGCAGCGACCTCGCCTCGTCGCGGGCAGGGACCACGACATGGACGAGGTGGGGTGCCCCAGGTGACTCCCTCACCGCAGCGGGTCCGGCCAGGAGTCGTCGCGTGCATGCACCCTGATCTCGACGTCCCGGTCGCGGTAGGTGGCACGCAGCGGCGGCAGCCGTGGGTCCTCGAAGGCAGCGTGGACCCGATCGGCGTCCAGCACCCAGCCCTCGACTCGGTGGCGCCAGTGACAGAGCACGACGACGCCCTGGGGGTCGAGCGAGCCCACCACGCGGTCGACCAGCTGCTCCAGGGCTGCCGGGCTGAGGAAGTAGCCCATCTCCGAGACCACGACCAGGTCGAAGCTCAGATCGGGCACCCACTCGCGGGGCAGGTCCAGCCGCGCCACCCTCACCCCGTCGTGTGCGACGAGTCTGCGACGAGCCGCGGCCAACGCGGCTGACGACCTGTCGACCGCTACCACCTGCCTCGAGCGCCCGGCCAGCGCCTCGGCGAGGGCACCAGTCGAGCATCCGAGCTCCAGGGTCCGGTCGAAGCTCGGCTTCGGCAGGGCCGCCAGAACGAGGTCCCGCTTGCGCTGCTCATACCAACGCGAGTCGGCACCCCACGGGTCGGCCGCGTTGAGGTGCAGCCGGTCGAGGGAGTCGTCAGGACACTCCTCCGACGGGGTGCACAGAAAATGTTCGGGCGAGTCCGCGAAGTGGGCGAGCAGCTCAGGCCCCAGAAGAGTCTCGTCGCCCTGTAGGGCGGAGAGCGGGGCCACCTGGCTGAGGTGGGCCCTGATCGCGGCCGCCTTCGCCGCGAGGGCGCCCCCTTCCAGGGCGAAGGGGTGCAGCGACTGCCAGGGAGCCTCATCGGGCGTGCCCCAGTGCCAGAACCACACGGGGTACTCCCACAGGTCGGCGCCCGTACGCCGAGCCGCCGCGGCAGCCGCTCGACCGGCGGTCTCGTGGTCGGGATGCCCGTCGCTCCGCCACGGGGCCGCGATCACCGTCTGACGACCGTCACCGACGAGGTCGACCAGTTTCGTGACGACCAGGTCCTCGTGGGCCTCCAGCCCGCCGTCGGGGAGCTCGAGCCGGTGCAGTTCGGTGACGCCGAGCGCCGTGGCAGCTGCGCGTCCCTCCCGGGACCTGATGACAGCCAGCTCTGCTGGGGTGCACGTGGGCGAGTCGGGGTGGCTGTGCTCGCCGTCGGTGGCGCACACGATGACGACCTCGAGACCGGACGCAACCGCGGTCGAGATCAGACCACCTGCTCCCAGGGACTCGTCGTCGGGGTGCGCCGCCAGCACGACGAGGCGCACACACCCCGCCAGGGTCAATGGCTCCCCCGCGGTCCAGGAAGGGTGCCGTCTCCACACCGATGCGGGCGTGCCCGGTCCGATGTGCGTGAAACTGCTGTGCTCCTCGGTGCTCACCACCACGACCACTCCCCATCGCCGGCTGGGTCCAGGAGGGTTCGACCGAGGGCGGCTGCGTCCCGCTCGGCGTGGTGCTGGCGCACGTAGAGCCCCAGGTCAGCCACCCGGCGCGCATGCTCCTCCTCGAGCGCGAGCGGTCCTGGACCGAGCGCATGACCCGCTCGCATCAGGATCTCCTCGACGCAGTCCGCCACCACCTGGCGCACGCGCAGCGCCAGTCGTTGTGCCGCCGCCGGTGACCCAGCCGGTCCGTCGACGACGTACGCCGCGTCCACGAGCACCGCACGAGCACGCGCCAGCGCGACGTCGACCGCACCGAGGTGCGCCAGCGCGATCTGGTCGGGTTCTCGGCGCAAGGAGGCTGCGCGCATGCGACGGCCCACTGCCACGGCGGCGCCGAACCAGATGGTCGCGACACCGATGCCACCCCAGGCGAAACCGGGCCGCTCGAGGTACCAGCCCGGTGCGCCGACGGCGGTTGCGGGCACGCGCTCGAGCAGCAGCCCTGTGCTGCGCACCCTCGACAGCCCGCGCGCGACCCACGGCCCCTGGTCCTGCTGGCTACGCACTCCGGGATCATCAAGGTCGACGAGAAACAGGCCCCGACCCTCCTCGTCCACCCATGCGGTGAGGAGGGCATGGGTGACCTCGTCGGACAGCGAGCACCAGGGCTTTGGGCCGGTCAGGGTCCAGCGATCCTGCGGGCCCCGATCCGCGCTGAGGCGCCCACCACCGCCCTCCGCCCCGAACACTCCAAGGACTGCACCTAAAGGTGGCTCGATCTCCGTGCCGCCGGACTCCTGCAGGATCGCCAGGGCATCGAGGTGCGGCTCGACCACGCGGGCCACCGTGAGATCGGCTGCGCCGAGGGTCGCCAGCGCCTCCCAGAGGGCCAGTGTCTCGCCTCCCCCGGGACGGGGAAGATCCGTCCCCACCTGCCGTGCCAGCTCGAGAGCTGGAGCCAGATCCTGGGCTGCACCCGCCGATGCCGCACGGATGGCAAGCTCGCGCAGGTCCGACCGAGGGTGGGACCCGAGGGTCACTGGTTCGGGCTGCACGAGGTCTCCTCCGGTAGGGCGAACTCCTTCGTACCCTCGCAGTCGTCGGACTAACTGCTGCAGTCCGGGTGTCGTTCTTGGCCCTGACGGCCGCTACTTCCGTGGGGGTGGTCGGGGTGGGGCGCTGCCCTGATTGCGGCTGCTCGGGGGCGGGGCGAAGGTGAATCCGGCCGCGCCGTCGTGGCGGATGGTCCAGGGTGCCTGGTGGATCAGGCGGTGGTGATGCCCGCAGAGCAGGACCATGTTCGGCAGGCTCGTGCTCCCGCCGTCGGCCCAGTGCTGGACGTGGTGGGCGTGGCACATCAACGGTGGGCGGGTGCAGCTCGGGAAGCGGCAGTTTTGATCACGAGCGACAAGTGCTCTCCAGATCGCCGCGGTGACCAGCCGTTGCAGGCGTCCGACGTCGAGCACCTCCGACTTCGCCCCGAGCACGGCAGGAATCACCTCGGCATCACAGCAGAGCCGCCGGATCGCGGAGGGTGAGAGCTGCTCACCGGTCTCGGTGGTCGCGAACCCCGACAACGTCTGGAGCTCGGTCAGAGACATGGTCAGAGTCAGTCGCGGGACTCCACCGTGGGAGGTGGGCAGCAGGTCGGCGGTCTGGAGCCGGTGGCAGCTCTCGACGAGTGCGTCGAGCATCCGGGTGCCGTGGTCGCGTGGGTCGCGGCCGGTGTGGCTGCACCCAGGGACATCACAGGTGGCGGACTCGCAGATCGGGCCGGAGTTGGGTTGAGGTGCGGCCAACGGGATCAGGGTGGCCTTGATCAGGGCAGCGTCCTCAGTGGCGCACCTGCCCTTGATCCAGGCACCACCGCACTGGTCGTCCGTAATCAACAGAGCCCGGCCGAGATGGGCAGCGCGTTCGAGGCGGCCCAGCTCGGCCTCCGCACGCCGGTCCTCACCCTCAGGGTCGACCAGGGACAGCAGCCGGCGGGCGACCTTGCGCAGCTCGCTCGCATCAAGTCCCCCAGCTTCTTCGAGAAGCACCTGCACCCCACGGCTGCGCAGATCCAGGTCACCGGGCAGTGCGTCCACGGCACGCTCGATCACCAGGGCCTTGGCGGTGGAGAGCCACCCCTCAGCCAGCGCTTCACCCACCGGCGCCAACATCGTCCCTTCCACAGCTTTGGCGAGGCGCACGGTCGCAGGCCCGGTGCCCTTGTGCCCGCCGGCGACCGAGGTGACGTAGTCCTGGGTCGAGGCCCAGCCAGCACCCTTCACCGCCCCGGTCGCATCCAGTTCGCGGACCATCGCCAGCTCCAACGCGTCCAGGGACGACTTCAACGCCTCGACCTCCGCGACCGCCTCCATCAGCTCAGCACGAGGACGGGCCGCCCACAACGTCGTCCCCAACCCCCGCACCTCGTTGCGCACACCAGCCAACGCACCCGCGACGCCGGTGCCGCTGCGGGAGTCGAGCTGGTGGGTGGTCATGAGTCAATCCAAGCATCGACCACTGACAACCCATCCGGGCCGGAATCCCCCACCACGTAGGCGGATTATCGGCTTGCGGGCCAGGGCCAGGATCAGCCGGGGACATTGCGAAGCTGATGATCGAGGAAGCCGAAAGCCAGCGGCGCCAGTGACCCAACCCTAGGCGCGCGGCTGAGCGGGTCCCGGCGGCCAGCGCGACCAGTCAGCGGAAGCCGACGTGCCCAAGTTTGCGCGCAGGTTGGGATCATCGGCACACAAGACGATCACCCGGGCCAACGCCCCCGGGTGCACCGGCAGCTCGTCGACGGGAACGGCGAGCACCCCCTGCGCGGCTGTGGGCAACTTGGCCCAGCCGGGCCAGCCGGAGGTCCGGGTAGCAGTGGCCGTGGTGTGCACGACCACGCCCAACGGCTCACCGGGGGTGCGGGGCGGGACGCTGCCGCTGACGTCGGCCCAGGCCACCTGCCAGCGCGCGCCGAAGCGTTCCGCTGCCAGCCACTCGGGCGTCAGCTCGACCCTGGTGCTCCGCAGTCCCCGACTCACGGGGACGACCAAGTAACCTGCCGCGATCGCGGCGACGACCAGCAGGATCACGCCCACTGTCGGGCTCCCGGAGCTGATCCCGACCACGCCGCCCACGGCAGCGCACAGCGCCACCCAGGCAATGGCTGTGCAGGCGACGATCACCGTGGCGGACCGGGCGACGACCGTGACCATGGCAGGAGCGCCTGGGGAGGACGCGGTCGCGACCACAGCCCGGCCCTTCGGCGCAGGCCCGCCTCGCAGAAGCTGAAGCAGGCCCGAGCAGATGCCCAGACCCAGCATCAGCGCGCCGAGTACAGCGACGCCCGGCTCGCCGCCGAGGGAGCTCCAGGTGACGACGAGACCCACGAGGAACAGCAGGGCCGCTCCCAGCACAGGGAGTGGCCGCGGGCGGCGCGTCGCACGCAAGAAGTCGGTCATCTCAGTCGAAGAGTCCACCGATGGCACTCCCCAACGATTCGACACCGTCCACGATCGCTCCGCCTGTGTCCTCGAGCGCACCGACGCCGGCGGCTGCCGCGTCGCCGAGGTCCCCTGCCTCGGAGTGATTTTCTACCATCCCGCTTGGAAAGATCCCGACACCGGCACCAACGACGGCGCCGACCGCTGTCCCGAGGACAGGCACGGGGACCAGTGTGCCGATGGCGGCTCCGGCGGAGACCGAGAAGCCGAACCCGAGACCACCGGAGACCGTGGCCTGCACGGGGTCCTTGCCGCTGTGGATGTCATCGGCGATGCCCGCCACGGCCAGCGCAACACTGAGCTTCAACGGCAGCGACTT
>JBDSBU010000172.1:0-15791 GCA_039921445.1 Marmoricola sp.
AGCAACCTCCTCAACCACCGACCCGGCAGCTCTTGAACAGCGAGTAGTCGGCGAGCCGTGGGAACTTCTTCTCCAGCTGGGCCGGCAGCACGTTGTCGGCGATCTCCTTCGTGGACTCGAGCGTCACGGCACCGGATGCGACGGCGTACGTCTTCCGGAACACGTCCCACGCGAAGATCACCCCGCGAGGCTCGTGCGCGAGTGCTTCGACCAGCACCAGGCCGCCTTCGGTGCAGTCGATGCTGAGCGGGTGCTCCTGGACGTCGGTGGCGATGAACTTCACGAGCGGGCTCTCCTTGTCCCGTGCCTCCACCAGAGAGTTGTCCCTCAGCGAGAAGATCCTGATCTGGTAGCCCCCGCGCGGGTGCTGCTGACGTGTGACGAGCAGATCGGGCCCCACTCCCGGGACGGCAACTGCGAACGCCTCACTCACCGGTGGCGAGTCGACGGGGACCTGTCCGGCGACGTAGGACTCCCCCACCTTCGCGAAGACCATGCTCGGGCACGCGCCACCGCTGCCGGTGAGGCGCACCTCCTCGGGACTGCCGTCACCATCGAGGTCGGCGCGGGTGAGCAGCGTTGCGTCCCGGACCTCGGTGGAGTCGGCCGTGCACGCTCCCACGGTGGCCGATCCGGCCCCGCTGGGCGTACTCGCGGCACTCTGTCCGGAACCCTGTCCAGCACTCTGGGCAGGGTCGGAGTCACCACAGGAGGAGAGGAGAAGAGTGGCGCAGGTCAGTACGGCGAGAACGCCGACGACGCGCTGGGTTCGTCTCATGGTGGTGGGACGCGTGGCAGGGCAGCGCGGTTCCGGCATGTCCCCAACCGTAGACGTCCTAGAGTCGACGGCGTGACCTCGACCAAGTCCCGCCGACCCGGACCCTCGGTGCGTACCCGGGTCAGCGAGTTCCGCGATGGTGTCCGCCTTGATCACGAGGACCGGGTGGCCACCGAGGAACCACTGGAGATCCGGGTTGCTGCCCCCCACTCCCCCGGGCGCCGGGTCGCGGTCACGATGCGTACGCCGGGCCACGACTTCGAGCTCGCCGCGGGGTGGCTGGTTCACGAAGGGGTGACCAGGCCCGGTGACATCGGTCAGGTCCGCTACTGCACCGACGAGTCGATCTCCGAGCTCGAGGAGTTCAACGTCGTCACCGTGGATCTCACCGCTCCCCCGCTCGCGACGCCTGCGGCCCGACTGGTCAACTCGGCCTGCGGGGTCTGCGGCACGGACGCGGTCCGCAACGTGCTCGAGGGGAGCCGTGAGCCGTCGGGGGTCCGGCTGGACCTTGAGACCGTGCTGGGGCTGCCCGACCGTCTGCGCGAGCAACAGCCGGGCTTCGGCCGCACCGGGGGTCTGCACGCCGCGGGCCTGTTCGAGACCGACGGTTCCCGGGTGGTTGTCCGTGAGGACGTCGGACGCCACAACGCGGTGGACAAGGTGATCGGCTCGCGCATCCTGGCGCGGGAGCCGATGCCACCCGTGCTGGTGCTCAGCGGTCGGATCGGGTTCGAGCTGGTGCAGAAGGCGGTGGTCTCCGGCATCGCTGCCCTCGTCGCAGTGGGTGCCCCGACCTCGTTGGCCCTTTCGCTGGCGCAGCAGTCCGGGTTGGTGCTGATCGGCTTCACCCGGGAGCGTCGCTGCGTCGTGTACGCCGGAACCGACCGGGTTGTCGCCTGACCCACGGCGTGTGAGGTCGGTGTTGTCGGTGCGTCCTCCTAGCGTGGGGACATGCGCATCCTGCACACCTCGGACTGGCACCTGGGCCGGTCCTTCCACGGCGAGGACCTCCTCGGCGCACAGGCTGCCTTCGTCGATCACCTGATCGAGACCGTCGACGCCGAGTCCGTCGACCTCGTCGTCGTCTCCGGCGACGTCTACGACCGTGCCCTGCCGCCGGTCGACGCCGTGGCACTGGCCGATGAGACCTTCTCGCGACTGGCGTCCTCGCGTGCGCGAGTGGTGATCACGAGCGGCAACCACGACTCGGCCCGCCGGCTGGGTTTCGGCTCCCGCCTGGTGGACCTCGCCGGTGTCCACCTGCGCACCGACGCGGGCCGGGTCGACGAGCCCATCCTCGTCGAGGACGACCACGGCAGCGTCGCGGTCTACGGCATCCCCTATCTCGAGCCCGACGTGATGCGTCACGCCTGGGACCTTCCGAACCGGTCCCACCACACCGTGCTGGCCCGGGCCACCCAGCGGATTCGCGCCGATCTCGGCCGACGCGGCGCGATCCGCTCGGTGGTGATGGCGCACGCATTCGTGGCCGGCGGGGAGCCGAGCGAGAGCGAGCGCGACATCGCGGTCGGCGGCGTCTCGATCGTGCCCACCTCGCTGTTCGACGGCTTCGACTACACCGCGCTCGGCCACCTGCACGGACGTGCCACCCTGACCGATGCCGTGCGCTACAGCGGTTCACCACTCGCCTACTCGTTCTCGGAGGCCCAGCACCTCAAGGGCTCCTGGCTGGTCGACCTGGGTGCGGAGGGCCTCGCCGCCGCGTCGTTCGTCGAGGCTCCGATCGTGCGGCCGCTGGCACGATTGCAGGGCACCCTTCCCGATCTGCTCGAGGACCGGCGCTTCGCCGTGCATGAGCGCTCGTGGGTTCAGGCGACCCTCACCGACGCCATCCGCCCGTTGCAGGCGATGGAGCGGCTAAGGGTGCGATTCCCGCACACGTTGGCACTCCGGTTCGCTCCTGAGGGCGGAGAACCCACACCCGCACGCACACCCATGATGGGGCGTGGCGCCCATGACGTCGCGCGGGACTTCGTGGCCCACGTCCGCGGTGTGGAGGCCACCGAGGAGGAGTCACTGCTCCTGCGCGATGCACTCGACTGCTGCGTGGAGGACCCCGACCTCGTCCCCGCGCGCGACGCCGTGGTGAGCGGCTGATGCGGCTGCACGAGCTCTCCGTGACCGCCTTCGGTCCGTTCGTCGACCAGGTGACGGTCGACTTCGACGCGCTCAGTGCCGCCGGCTTGTTCCTCCTCACCGGTGACACCGGTGCCGGAAAGACCAGCATCCTCGACGCCGTCTGCTTCGCCCTCTACGGCGAGGTCCCCGGTGACAGGCACGGGGCCAAGCACCTGCGCAGCGACCAGGCCTCCCCGACGGCCGAGCCTCAGGTCAGCCTGCGGTTCAGCATCGGCGAGCGCACCTTACGCTTCACCCGGTCCCCAGCCTGGGAGCGGCCGAAGCGCCGGGGCACGGGCACGACCCGAGTGCAGGCACACGTGGTGGTCGAGGAGCACCGGGACGGTTCGTGGACGGCGCTCACCAACCGGTTGGACGAGGCCGGGCAGCTGGTCACAGGCCTGCTCGGGATGACGGTCACCCAGTTCACTCAGGTGGCGATGCTGCCCCAGGGTCGGTTCCAAGCGTTTCTCCGAGCCACCTCCGCCGAGCGGCAGGGCGTGCTCCAGCGGCTCTTCCGCACCCGACGTTTCGAAGATGTCGAGCGCTGGTTGGCATTGCGTCGGCTCGAGCTGCTGCGCGCCAGCTCAGCGGCCGAGGCCCGCACAGCCGCTGTGGTCAACCGCATCATCGAGGCCTCGGGTGCACCGGCTCCAGAGGCCTGGTCGCTCGATGACCTGGAGCCGACGATGGCAGACGGCGCGCTGCTCTCCTGGGCGACCAGCCTGGCCACGGAGGCCCAGGACCTCACCGGCCACCTGGTCAGCGAGCTCGAGGTCCGGGACCAGGAGTTGGCCGCGGCCCGCGACAAGCTGGAGCGGGCCACGATGCTGACCGCCCTGCAGGGTCGCGGCCAGACAGCGACCCGCTCGCTGGAGGAGCTGCAGCGGTCGGCGGACCTCGACGGCGACCTGAGGGCATCCCTGGACTCCCACCGCCGCGCCAGTGTCATCACGCCCGCGGTCCGACGAACCATGGACGCCCAGGCTCAACTGCTCACTGCCGAGGAGGCCGCTGTCCTGGCGATCTCCTCGGTCGCTGCCGAGACGGGTGCCGAGTCGGCGGTGGTGCAACCCGAATGGCTCACGGCTGCGATGACGCGATCCGCCCAGGACCAAGCGGTCGCGGAGAGCTGGCTCCCGCGCGAGGCTGAGCTCGCTCGTCACACCGCTCACGCCGCTCGCCTCCGAGCCGAGCTGCAGGCGTTGACCGAGCAGCAACTGGCCGACGCGAAGGAGCAGCAGCGGCTCGGAGCCGACTTAGGTCGACTGCGCGCGGACCTCGACCAACAGCTCCTCACCGCAGCCCGGTTGCCAGAGCACCGGGTCGCGGTCGCGATGGCCGACACCGGGCTGCAGGCAGCGCGACAGGTGGCTCGGCTCGAGAGCACACTCCTGACCGCTGAGTCGCTGCTGACCGAGAGCACCCACACCGCCCAGGAGTTGCGCGAGCTCCACCTGGACCTGCGTGAACGCCGCGTCGCCGGAATGGCTGCCGAGCTCGCCTCTGGACTGGCAGTGGGCTGCTCCTGCCCGGTGTGTGGCAGCTCCGAGCATCCCTCACCGGCGGGCGGGTCGGGCGCAGTCAGCCGCTTCGAGGAGGACGCGGCTCGCGAGCGCTACGAGACGGCCGACTTCGAGCGTCAGGCGGTGCAGGAGTCCGTGACCACGGTGCGCGCTGAGCTGGCCGGAACCCGCGCGCGGGCCGAGGGTGACTGCGTCGAGCGCTGGGAGACTCGGCACCAGCAGGCCACCGCCGACCTCGCGGCCAGCACCGCAGCCGAGCTCGCAGTTGCCGCTGTCCGAGTTGAGCACCACGAGGCCCAGACCAAGCTGTCTGAGGTGACCACCCGCCTCGACCAGAGCCAGGCGACCGTCGCCGAGCGAAGCGAGCGCCTTCGCGATCTGCAAATCGCCGAGGAGCGGCTGGAGGGCGAGCTAGCCGGGCTGCTCGGTGCCCACATCGAGGTCGAGACGGTGCGTTCGCTGGTCCAACTGCACCGACGACACGGCCAGGTGCTCAGGGCTGCCTCCGACGTCCTTGCGGTCCGCGAGCGCGCTCGCCGTGAGCTGGAGAGTGCCACTCAAGAGGCCGAGGCGCTCGCCCGCGAGGCCGGGTTCCCCTCGACACGGGAGGCGGTTTCGGTCCTGCTCCCCACGCACGTCGCCACCTCGCGAGCCGAGCAGCTGGAGACCCGGAGGGTGGCCCGAGCCGCAGCCGACTCCGTGCTCGCCGATCCAGAAGTGGCGGCTGCGCTCGCGCTCGAGACCCCCGATCTGGCAGCGGCCGAGCACGGCGTCGAGGCCGCCTCGGAGGCGCGCGACGGCGCCCATGCCGCTCGGGTGCAGGCGGACGCGCGAGGGTCGCGGATCGACGCCCTCGTGGGGGAGGTCGCGCTGGCGGTGCACGCCTGGGAGCCGGTGCTCCGCAAGCACGCTGCGGTGGCCGGACTGTGTTCACTCGTGGAGGGCAAGAGCGTCGACAACCGGTTGAAGATGAGGCTCTCGGCGTACGTCTTGTCCGAACGCCTCCGGCAGGTGGTGGACGCCGCCAACGAACGGCTCGCCGCGATGACGACGGAGCGCTACTCCCTGGAGCAGGCGGATGCCCGCGGGGCCGGAGAGCAGCGTGGCGGCCTGAGCCTGCGCGTGCGGGACGAGTGGAACGGGCGGGACCGCGACCCGGCAACGCTCTCGGGCGGAGAGACCTTCCTGGTCTCGTTGGCTCTCGCCTTGGGGCTCGCCGACACGGTGAGCAACGAGGCCGGCGGCACCCAGCTCGACACGCTCTTCATCGACGAAGGCTTCGGTGCCCTCGACGCCGCCACCCTGGACGACGTGATGGACGTTCTCGACTCCTTGCGCGACGGAGGACGGGTGGTCGGCGTGGTCAGCCACGTGCCCGAGCTCCGCAACCGGGTCACTGCTCAGCTCGAGGTCCGCAAGTCGCGAAGCGGTTCGACCGTGCGACCGCTCGTCGTGACGGGCTGAGTTGACTGGTTGTCGTGATCACCTACTAGGGTCGCCCCATGGCAGAGATCGATCCGACCTTCCTCGCGCTGCCCTACGAGCGACTGGGGCAGGTCGCACTGGAACGGGCCCGTGACTTCGGCGTCACCCACGCCGACTTCCGCTTCGAGCGGTTGCGCTACCAGCACTTCTCGGTGCGAGACGGCGCCCTCGAGGGCGCCCAGGACTCCGAGGACCTCGGCTTCGCGGTGCGACTGCTGCTCGACGGTGCCTGGGGCTTCGCCTCCGGGGTGGCACTGACGGAGTCCGAGGCCGTCAGGGTCGCCGAGACCGCGGTCACCGTGGCCCGCGTCGCCGCCAAGATGACCCGCCACCCGGTCGAGCTCGCACCCGAGCCGGTCCACCATGACGTCACCTGGGTCTCGTCCTACGACGTGAACCCGCTCGAGGTCCCGCTCGCGGAGAAGACCGGGCTGTTCGCCGGCTGGACCCGTGAGCTCCAGGCAGCCGACGGTGTCGACCACGCAACCGGCTACCTCCAGCAGCTGCAGGAGAACAAGTACTACGCCGACCTCGCCGGCTCCTCCATCACCCAGCAGCGGGTCCGGCTCGAGCCCTTCCTGGAGGTGCACGGTGCCGACGCCCGCACCGGCGCCTTCGACTCGATGCGCACCATTGCTCCGCCGGTCGGCCGTGGCTGGGAGTACCTCGTCGATGGCAGCTTCGACTTCGACTCCGAGCGCGGCGAGCTTCCCGGTCTCCTGCGCGAGAAGCTGGCCGCTCCTTCGGTCGAGGCCGGCCGCTACGACCTGGTGATCCACCCCTCCAACCTTTGGTTGACGATCCATGAGTCGATCGGGCACGCCACCGAGCTCGACCGGGCCCTGGGCTACGAGGCCAACTACGCCGGCACCTCATTCGCCACCCTCGACAAGCTGAACACCCTTCAGTACGGCTCACCTGTGATGAACGTGACCGGCGATCGCACAGTCGAGCACGGCCTCTCGACCGTCGGCTACGACGACGAGGGTGTGGCCTCCCAGTCATGGGACATCGTGCGCGACGGCAAGCTGGTCGGCTATCAGCTCGACCGGGCGATGGCGCACACCTATGGTGCTGGCCTGAACGACGGCCGGTCCAACGGCTGTGCCTACGCGGATTCACCCGGCCACATTCCGATCCAGCGGATGGCCAACGTCTCGCTCCAGCCCGACGCGGCCGGTCCAGACACCGCGGGCCTGATCGAGAAGGTCGAGCGCGGCATCTACGTCGTCGGGGACAAGTCCTGGTCGATCGACATGCAGCGCTACAACTTCCAGTTCACCGCCCAGCGGTTCTTCAAGATCGAGGACGGTCAGCTCGCCGGCCAGCTGCGCGACGTTGCCTACCAAGCGACGACCACTGACTTCTGGGGCTCGATGGAGGCCGTCGGTGGCCCGCAGACCTATGAGCTCGGGGGTGCCTTCAACTGTGGCAAGGCGCAACCGGGACAGGTCGCCGCGGTCAGCCACGGGTGCCCGACGGCCCTCTTCCGCGACATCCGGATCCTGAACACCACCGAGGAGGGCACGGCCTGATGATGAACCGCCCACAGACACTCCTCGAGCACGCACTCGAGTCGTCCACGTCCGAGCAATGCGTCGTCATCGTCCACGACAGCACCACCACCAACCTCCGCTGGGCCAACAACACCCTGACCACCAATGGGGTCATGCACAGCCTCGAGGTGACCGTGATCGCCTTCCAGGGTGCCGGCAACGCCTCGGTCAGCGGCACGGCCGCTTCTGCCGACCAGGTCCGCTCCCTTGTCGAGCAGGCCGACCGGGCGGCGGTGTTGGCCGATGCCGCCGAGGACCGTGCCGACCTGCTCGCTGACCAAGTCTCCAAGGACTGGGACGACGCCCCGGCCGAGACCTCGATCAATGTCTTCGACGCCTTTGCCGAAGGGCTCGGTGAGGCCTTCGGCCAGGCCGAGGCCGAGGCCCGGATCCTCTACGGTTTCGTCAGCCACGAAGTCACCACCACCTACCTCGGGTCCTCCTCGGGGCTACGACTGCGCCACGTCCAGCCCACCGGCCACTACGGCTGCACTGGCAAGAACGCGGCCCTGACCAACAGCGCCTGGGTCGGTGGGGCCACCCGCGACTTCCTTGACGTCGACGCCACCCGGATGGCCGACGACCTGGCTCGACGTCTGGCCTGGGGCGAGCGCCGGATCGACCTGCCCGCCGGGCACTACGACACGATCCTGCCGCCCTCTGCCGTCGCTGACCTGATGATCGACCTCTACTGGAGTGCTGGGGCACGTTCGGCCGCGGACGGGCAGTCTGTGTTCTCCAAGCCCGGGAGTGGCACGCGTGTGGGTGAACAGCTCGCACGCGCTGGCGTCAACCTGTATTCCGACCCCGCCTACCCCGGTCTCGAGGCGGCGCCGTTCGTGATCGCTGAGGGTTCCTCGGATCGCAGCAGCGTCTACGACAACGGGGCCACGGTGGCGCGCACCGACTGGTTCCGCGACGGACAGCTCGCTGCCCTGTTGCAGACCCGACGCACCTCCGAGGTCACCGGTCTCGCCTTCACCCCGGGGGTCGACAACCTGGTTCTCGACGTCGAGAGTGCCGCAGGCAGCGAGACCGACCTGGTGGCTGGCATGCAGGACGGTCTGCTGCTCACCTGCCTGTGGTACATCCGCGAGGTGGACCCGCAGACCCTGCTGCTCACCGGACTCACCCGTGACGGGGTCTACCGGGTTGAGGGCGGCGAGATCACGGGCGCCGTGAACAACTTCCGCTTCAACGAGAGCCCCGTCGGCCTACTGCGTCGGTTCACGCACGCTTCGGAGACCGTGCTCAGCTTCTCGCGCGAGTGGGGCGACGACTACTTCTCCCGCACCGCGACGCCCGCCCTGAGGGTCCCCGACTTCAACATGAGCTCGGTCTCGCAGGCACTCTGAGTGCTTGAGTGCTCGGCTCAGGCGGCCCACTGCGTCGGTGGGCCGAGCAGCAGCAGGCCGCCGAAGACGACCGCGAGCGCGGCTGCCACCAAGAGTCCGGAGGAGATCGGGCGGCGCAGGGCCAGAGCGACCACTCGCTCGGACCACGACGTCGGTGCCGTCTCCAGCAGCCGCCACGGCCCCTCCAACCGTCCATCGCGCAGGACGGCCCGCTCGAAGGGCACCGTCGCGAACGGGACCACGGCGCACGCCAGACCAGCCAGGACCCGGCCGAGGCTCCAGCGATGGTCGACCCCGACGAGCACGGTGGCGACGCAGTAGGACAAGAACACGAAGCCATGCACGCCGCCACCGATCCGCACACCGATCTCGGTGGTTTCGCTGACGTACTTGAGGAACATGCCGATCAGCAGCAGGGTCCAGGTCACGGCCTCGGCCAGGGCCAGGGCACGGAAGAGTCGGGCAGGGCGCACTGTGATCAGGCTCCGTTCGGGTACGGCTGACGGGTGTAGAGGAAGGTGGCGCACTCGAGCCGCTCGATCTTGCCGTCCTCGTCGCGGATGACGTGCAGGGTCTCCCCGTGGTGGTAGCCGGCGGTGCCGACGATCCGGTCCCCGTCCCACGCGAACTGCTCTGAGACGGCCGAGCGCGCGAGGTCGCGCCACTCCAGTCGATCGTTGTGCCACCGCAGCTCGTAGGCGGAGTTGCCCCAGTGCCAGTAGCCGAGCAACGGCCGGGCCCAGTCCGGCACGACGATCGTCGGTCGCCACGGCTCAGCGGGAGCTGGCGTACGGTCGCCGATCAGGGCGAGGGCGAGCTCGGGGCCGCTGAACCCCGTCGTGGCGTTGGTCAGCGCCACCACGCCGATCCGGCGTCGGGGGTCGACGAACACTGCGGACTGGAAACCGGGCATCGACCCGGTGTGGCCGACCAGGGTGCCCTCGGCGTACGGCACCAGGCGTATGCCGAGGCCGTAGTCGATGGCTGGCGGCACCGGCTGCCGCATCTCGGCCAGTGTCGTGGGGGGCAGCACCCCGGGATGCCCGACGGTGAGGAAGGCTGCGAACCCAGCGAGGTCCTCGATCGTGCTCCACAGCTGACCCGCCGGCGCCATGGCTCCAGTGTCGTGGGCGGGCTCGACGGTCAGGGTCCCGGCCAGATGGTGCACGCTGAGCCCTTCGGCGTACGGCGCCTCCGGGTGGCGGGTCGTCCGAGTCAAGCCCAGAGGCTCGAGCACGCGGCTCTGCACGAGGTCGCTCCAGGACTCTCCGCGCAGGCGGGCCACCGCCTCGCCGAGCAGGGCATAACCGAGGTTGCTGTAGTGGTAGCGGTCCCTGGGCTCGAACACCGAACCGCTGCCGTCGTTCGCCGCGAGCAGCTCCTCGATGGTCCCGCCAGGAGCGCGCTCCCACCACGCACCCACAGGCTCGCTCTGCATCCCCGACACGTGGGCAAGGACGTCGCGCACGGTGGCGGTCGGGTAGCCGCACTCCGGCAGGAGGCGACCGAGCTCGTCGTCGAGGTCGAGCAACCCGTCGTCGCGGCACTGCATCACCAGCACTGCAGTGAGGACCTTGGTCACCGAGCCGATCCGGTACTGCGTCTCGGTGGTGGTCCGGTGCCCCGCGGTGCCCGACCACACCAGCTCCGGACCGTCCAGCACGCCCACGGCCAGCGACGGCAGTCGGCGCTCGGCCTGATAGCGGTCGACGACCGCCTGGTGGTGCGCGGCCCTGCTGCTCAGGAGAATGCCTCCGGTGGAGGGCACGAGCAGACCAGGTTGCGGTCGCCGTACGCCTGGTCGATCCGGCTGACCGGCGGCCAGTACTTGTCGGGATCGAAGCCCGTCGGGAACACAGCAGTCACGAGGTCGTAGCCGAGGTCCCTGGTGAGTACGTCGGCGGTGTGGGGTGCACCGCCGAGCGGGGAGGCCTTGGCGTCCCACTCCCCCGACTCGACCTTGGCGATCTCGCGCCGGATGGCGATCATCGCCTCACAGAACCGGTCCAGCTCGCCGAGGTCCTCGCTCTCAGTGGGCTCGACCATCAAGGTGCCCGCGACCGGGAACGACATCGTGGGGGCGTGGAAGCCGTAGTCGACGAGCCGCTTGGCCACGTCGTCGACGCTGACGCCGCTCGACTTGGCCAGACTGCGCAGGTCCAGGATGCACTCGTGGGCCACCCTGTCGTTGTGCCCGCGGTAGAGCACCGGGAAGTGATCCTGGAGACGCTCGGCCACGTAGTTCGCCGCCAGCACCGCCACGGCGGTCGCCCGGCCCAGGCCATCGGCGCCCATCATCCGCACGTAGGCCCACGAGATCGGCAGGATCCCGGCTGAGCCGTACGGCGCTGCGCTGATCGGGCCCGTACCGGAGCGCTTGTCGACCTCGGGGTGCAGCGGGTGGGTGGGAAGGTAGGGCGCCAGGTGCTCGCGAACCGCGACCGGTCCCACGCCTGGGCCGCCGCCACCGTGCGGGATGCAGAAGGTCTTGTGCAGGTTGAGGTGCGAGACGTCCCCGCCGAACTCACCGGGCTTGGCGTGCCCCAGCAAGGCGTTGAAGTTGGCGCCGTCGATGTAGACCTGCCCGCCGGCAGCATGCACGGTCTCGCACAGCTCGCCGATGGTGTCCTCGTAGGCGCCGTGTGTCGAGGGGTAGGTCACCATGATCGCCGCCAGGTCGGCGCGGTGGGCCGCACACTGCGCCGCCAGGTCCTCCATGTCCACCGAGCCGTCGGCAGCGGACTTCACGACCACGACCTTCATCCCCGCCATCACCGCCGAGGCGGCATTGGTTCCGTGGGCCGAGGACGGGATCAGGCAGACGTTGCGCCCGGTGTCGCCGTTGGCATGGTGATAGCCGCGGATCGCGAGCAGCCCGGCGAGCTCGCCCTGCGACCCTGCGTTGGGCTGGATCGAGACGCGGTCATAACCGGTGACCACGGCCAGCCACGACTCCAGGTCGTCGACCAGCTTCCGGTAGCCGCGGGCGTCCTCGGCCGGCGCGAAGGGGTGCAGGTCGGCGAAGCCGGGCAGGCTCACCGGCTCCATCTCGGTGGTCGCATTGAGCTTCATCGTGCAAGAGCCGAGCGGGATCATGCCGCGGTCCAGGGCGTAGTCGCGCGCCGAGAGCCTTCGCAGGTAGCGAAGCAGCGCAGTCTCGGACCGGTGGGAGTTGAAGACCTCATGGGTCAAGAAGTCCGTCGTGCGTCGCAACGCCTCCGGCAGCGCCTCCTTGGTCTGGTCGCCACCGATCCCCCCGTCGAGGCCGAACGCGCCGAGCACTCGGTCGAGCACCTCTGGGGTGGTCACCTCGGAGGTGCTCAGCCCCACGTGGTCCTCGTCGACGAGCCGCAGGTGGACTCCCGCGTCCCGGGCCGCCGAGACGACCTCGGCGGCTCGGCCCGGCACCTTGGCCAGGACGGTGTCGAAGATCTCGGCGTGCACGACCTCCACTCCCCCGCGACGTAGGCGCCCGGCAAGCGCAGCCGCCTGGGCGTGCACGCCGGTCGCGATCCGGGTCAGCCCGTCAGGTCCGTGGTAGACGGCGTACATCGAGGCCACGACTGCCAGCAGCACCTGCGCGGTGCAGATGTTGGAGGTGGCCCGGTCGCGGCGGATGTGCTGCTCACGGGTCTGCAGCGAGAGCCGGTAGGCGGGCCGCCCGGCTGCGTCGACCGAGACACCGACGAGGCGTCCGGGCAGGTGTCGCTCGAGACCGGTGCGCACAGACATGAAACCTGCGTGCGGCCCGCCGTAGAATAGGGGTACGCCGAAGCGCTGGGTCGACCCGACGCTCACATCCGCACCGAGCGTTCCGGGCGACTCCAGGAGCGTCAGCGCGAGCAGGTCGGCCGCGACGACGGCCAGGGCGCCTCGATCGTGGGCCTGGTCGATCACCGCACGCGGATCCCTTACCCGGCCGGAGGCGCCGGGGTACTGCACCAGAACACCGCACAGGTCGCCGTCCGGCAGGCCGAGATCGAGGTCGGCCACCAGGACGTCGATGCCCATGCCGCGGGCGCGGGTGCGGACCACCTCGATGGTCTGGGGCAGCGCATCGGCATCGACCACGAACGGGCCGTTGGCCTTCGGAGCGGCTCGGCGTACCAGTGTCATCGCCTCGGCGGCCGCGGTGCCCTCGTCGAGCAGGGAGGCATTCGCGGTGGGCAGCCCGGTCAGGTCGGCGACCATCGTCTGGAAGTTGAGCAGGGCCTCGAGCCGACCCTGGCTGATCTCGGGCTGGTAGGGCGTGTAGGCGGTGTACCAGCTGGGATCCTCGAGCACGTTGCGTCGCACCACGGGTGGGGTGACCGTGCCGTGGTAGCCCAGACCGATCATCGCGACCAGCGGGTTGTTCATTGCGGCGAGCTCACGCAGCTCGGCGGCAGCGCCAGCCTCCGAGGCAGCGGGAGGCAGCGCCAGCCCTTCGGTGCGGATCCGGGTCGGCACCGCGTCCTCCATCAAGTCCTCCAGGCTGCTCAGCCCGAGTGCCTCGAGCATCGAGGCGACCTGGGCCTCGTCGGGGCCGATGTGCCGTTCGCTGAACGGGCGTGGCTGCGAGAGAGCGGTGAGCGTGTGGTCTGACATGGGACTCCTGGTCCTGAGGCGGGCGGCTGCGTCGGGTCGTGCGACGCGGTGGCTGAGCGCCTCCCCCTCAGTCAGGATCCGGGTGAGCGGGTCCCTCCAGAGTTGCCAGCCTGTGCGGTCCTTGCGCCTGAGAGGTTGCAGGGAGCGGTTGCCCCTTCGGCGCCCCGGTACGACACGGTGGAGCCGTGCCGCCGGAGACTCTCCCGGACAGGTTTGTCAGCAGGACAAAACTATCAGCCCCGGCCCCGCGGTCGCGGTTGCCGGGGCTGCAGGGTGGAGCAGGAGATTGGCTGGGTCAGCCGGTGAGGCGGGCCCTGCGCCGGGCGGAGAGCTCATCGTTGGCGTGCTCGGCCTCCGCCTCGGCGGTCCGCTCGGAGGGCAGGTCGGCCAGCGACCCCTCGATCTCGCGCCAGACGCCGCCGATCGCGATCCCGAAGACGCCCTGCCCACCCTGGAGCAGGTCGATCACCTCGTCGTTGCTGGTGCACTCATAGACACTCGCGCCGTCGCTCATCAAGGTCACCCGGGTGAGGTCGTCGGTGCCGCGCGCTCGCAGGTGCGCCACGGCGGTGCGGATCTGCTGCAGCGAGATGCCGGCGTCGAGGAGGCGCTTGATCACCTTGAGCAGCAAGATGTCGCGGAAGCCGTAGAGCCGCTGGGTGCCTGAACCGGTGGCACCGCGCACGGTGGGCTCGACCAGACCGGTGCGTGCCCAGTAGTCGAGCTGGCGGTAGGTGATGCCCGCGGCGCTACAGGCCGTGGGGCCGCGGTAGCCGAGGTCGTCGGAGAGAGGCGAGACATCGTCGTCGAACAGCAGCCCCTGCGCGTCGGCGTTGACCGTCGCGTCCAGCACGGCCTGCTCGGCCACCTTGTCGTGCCCTGCGGTGCTGCTCGCGCCGCCGTCGCCGGTGTTCATGCCCACTGTGACCTCCGAAGTCTTCCTTCACTGAGCGTAACCCCGGAAAGGGGGTGGCCGGGTGTTCATGCAGCGTGCTGCTGCGAGAAATGCCAACCGTGGAGTTACAGCGAAGACACCTGAAAGGTAAACCTGTACTTGAGGGTTGGTCAAAGAGGTCTGCGGCGTGTCGCGAACAACCTTCAAGTGTTGGTTGAAGGTCTGGGCCGGTTCAGCCCTGTGGTCCGCCTTGGCCGGCGTCGAAGTCCTCGGGCGAGACGTGGTCGAGGAATTCACGGAACTTCTCCACCTCGTCCTCCTGTTCGTCGGGTACGACGATCCCGGCGTCCTCGAGCAGCTGCTCGGCGCAGACGATCCGCGAACCGGTGCGCAGTGCCAGCGCGATCGAGTCCGAGGGACGGGCGCTGACCTCCACACCGGAGGCAAGCACCAGGGAGGCGAAGAAGACGTCATCGCGCATCTCGGTGATCCGGATCTCGGTGACCTCGTTGCCGGTGGCCTCGATCACGTCGCGGAGCAGGTCGTGGGTCAGTGGCCGCGGCGGGACGACCCCTTGCTGGGCGAAGGCGATCGCCGTTGCCTCGACGGCACCGATCCAGATGGGGAGGTAGCGCTCACCCGCCAACTCTCGCAGCAGCACGATCGGCTGGTTGGAGGGCATCTCCACCCGTACTCCGACGACCTCTACCTCAACCTCGCGCACTTCTTCACCCTACTGCCCGGCACATGACGCCGACTGGCGCCGTACGGAGGCCGTACCCGGTCGCGGCCGCGCCAATCGTGGTCCGGGCCGCCCACACTGCACAGGTGGCGCGGGACCCCGTGCGTTGTCGAGGTGGGCATGAGGGCGCCTCATCGTGTAGGCGGTGCTGGGCGATCAGCGCAGTGAGCGCAGGCCGGCCTTGACCAGGGCAGCGTGCAGTCGCACGGAGAGCACGGCGAGCTCGCCCACCGTTTGCGCCGCGCGACCCTCGGCGCCCTCTTCGCGGCTGCGCCTGATCGGAGCGACCACCTGCTCCATCAGGCCCACCTCTCGGTCCGCGGCCGATTTGAACTGCCGCAGGTGCCGTGGCTCGATGCCATAGCTGGAGAGCTCGCCGGCCAGCTTGGCCACCATCAGGGCGTCGGCGTCATAGTGCTTGGAGCCGCTCTTGACCTTGACCAGCCCGAAGTTCTCCAGCTGCTCCAGCAGCTCCTCGGTGATCTCGGCGGTCTTGACCAGCTCACGCCTCGAGATCCGTACATCGGCATGACCGGAGAGCAGAGACTCGACTCCCGGCGCCGGGTTGGCGAGCAGGGAGACCGGGATGCTCGGCGAACCGCTCACCGTGGGAGGCTCCAGACCCCGATCCAGTGCCTCGAGGTGCTCCTTGATCACGCGCAAGGGCAAGTAGTGCTCGCGCTGGGCCCGGATGATGTAGCGGAGCTTCTCCATGTCCTGGACCG